>JAFGIA010000261.1 GCA_016929795.1 Anaerolineae bacterium | reverse complement strand
TACCCATCGCTCATATCTTGCGTGCTCATATCCTCGGTTGGCCGCTGGAAACCGTCAAGGAGCTTGTCCCACATGCGTAACGCTCCCCAGTAGGGGATGGACGTTTCGCGCAAAACATGGTATAATCTCTATACGATCGATGTTTATCGTGTACGTGCGGTGCGTGCCTTGCGGCCAGCAATTCGTCAACACCGCTCTCTGCCACGCCAATGGCCTGTACGTCTCCTGAGTGATAGGCGCGGTCACGTGCTCATCCATTTCACGGCCGCCGCCGTGACCATAGGAGGTGCCCTTTGGCCACCAGCGAACAGGTACGATGGGAAGAAGTGCAGCCCATCCTCGACGGGCAGCCGACCCGCCAGGTTCCTTTCGCGCAGTACGTGGTCAACATCGGCGCCGTTCGGGGAGGGGTTATCAACCTCGGTACACCGGGTCAGCGCGCTGAGGATCTGATCCGCCCGCGCCCTCAACCGCCCCAGATTTTACCCCGTCGCGTCCCGGGCTTTGTCGATCGCGACCACGAGCAGCGCCTCGTCGGACAGTCTCTGGCGCGCGACCAGGTGGTCGACGTGCACGGCCCGGACGGCATGGGCAAGACAGCGCTCATCAGCCAGGTGATGCACGCCCAGATCCCGACCACCTTTCCCGATGGCATAATCTACCTCTCCGGACGCCACCAGACACGCGACGACCTGCTGCAGAGCCTGTTCGAGTGCTTTTACGACACGTCGACAGGCAGTCACGTCAAGGTGGGCGAGAACGATGTCCGCCGCCACCTCGCCGGCAAGCGCGCGCTCGTCGCTGTGGATGACTGCAATGACCTGGAAGAGGGCGATGCCGAAGCACTATGGCAGGCCGCGCCCCAGTCGGCGATGCTCATCGCCGGGCGCGAGCCCCAAGCCTGGGGCGGTGCCGGGGTCGCGCTGCGCGGCCTGCCACGCAGCGATGCCCTCGCCTTGCTCGAACGAGCATGGGGCCAGCCCCTGGGTGCGGATGCCGCCACTGCCGATGCCATCTGCGCCGCGCTCGGCGATGTGCCGCTCGCAATCACCAAGGCAGCACGGATTGCCGCCGGGCGCCAGGTGGCCCTGTCGCAGTTGCTGCACGAGGTGCAGCCGCCAGCCGCCGAGGTCCAGCCACTCGCCCAGTCCTTCTTTATGCTGGGCAACCACCTGTCCGAGGGGGAGCGCAGCCTCCTGTCTGCCATCGCCGCGCCCAATGGCGACAGTGTCGACAGGCGCGCACTGGTTGCGATCTCGGGTCTGGCCGCATCGGATATCGATCGTTACCTGGAGCGCCTCGAAAAGCTCGATCTGGTACATGCGGAGGGAGGGCGCTTCCGGCTGGACGAAGCGCTGAGGCCCTACGTCCGCCACTATGGTGCCGACGAGGCGATGCGCGCCCGTGCCGCAGCCTATTACCGGGGCATCGCGGGTACCCTGCGTGCCCACTCGCCCGATCCCGACGAGGAAAACGTCATCGCGGCGCTGCGCTATTACTTTGAGCATAACCAATGGCCTGAAGTAATCGAGATCGTGCGCGCCCTCGAACCCTACCTGGCGGCGACAGGTCGGTGGGGGCAGTGGCGCCGCCGGCTGTACGACGCCTGGCACGCCGCGCGCCAGCTCGGCGACCGCGCCACAGAAGCGTGGGTGCAGAACCAGCTCGGCATCATCGCCCTGGGCGCGGCTGACGTGGCCGCCGCCAGGCAATTTTTCCAGGGTGCACTGAGCACCTGGCAGGTGCTCGGCGACCGGAACGGCGCGACCATCGCCCGCTGGAACTTGCAGGTGCTCCTCGGCCCACCGCCCCCACCGCTGCGCCGCGCCGAGCCCCGGCCCTCGCCCAAGGGGGGCATTTCCCCCGTCATCCTCGGCCTGGCAGGGGTTGCCGCCGCTCTAGTATTGGGCCTGGCGCTGCTCGCGGTCATCATGCTCAACAACGGCAGCGACACGGTCACCCCGCCACCCCCGGCTACCACCCTTGCCCCGCCACCCCCGGCTACCACAGTTGCCCCGCCACCCCCGGCCACCACCCTTGCCCCACCGCGCCGGACTACCGAGGTGCCCCCCATGGTCACGACCGAGGTCCCCCCACCGCTGGTGCCTCGTCTCAGCGTGAGCCTCGCCGCCGGATGTGGCGGAACGTACGCACCGGGTGAGGCGCTCGACGTACGCTTGACATCGAACGTGAACGGGACGGTTGTCGTCTACCTGCGCCCGCCCGGTGGCAGCCGTACCCAACTGTTTCGGCAAGACGTGCGGGCGGGTCAGACTGCAAGCCAGGTGTGGGACGTGCCTGAGGGCAATGGGGAATGGGTGCTAGAGGGCGAGCTGAACGACGGCGCGGCAAGCGGGCGCTGCCCCTTTACGGTCCTGGCCTCGCCGTCGCCGCCCACGTTCGGCGACAGTTGGGTGACCTGGACCGATAGCGCGTACACCTGCCCTGGCGACGAGATCACGATTTTTGTCAACGTGTTCGACGACCAGCCGCTGGCGCGCGTTGACCTGTGGAGCCGCCCACCCGGCGGCGAGTGGGCATCCGCGCCAATGGAGCGAGTCGACGACCAGACCTACTCACGACGTACCGTGGCGTACGAGGAGCCTGGCCTCGAATACTTTTTCTACGCTGAGGATGAGCGTGGTGCGTCAAACAAGACCGAGGTACAGCGCTTCGCAGCCGAGCCATGCACCACCGTCGTGCATGATTTTGTCGCTTCCGCTGCCGAAGTTGACCGTCCTTGCCGGCCCCAGCTCCAGCCAGGACTGGGCGGCATGGGTCGTGGCACGCATCGAACGATAGGAGACGACATGATCGATAGACACGAACAACCGGATCGACAGGACGAGGAGCGCCGGGAGGCCGGCGCGCCTATCCCCCAATACGTCACGCACATCGACACCGTGCACGGCACGATCAACATCGGCTCGACGGTGCACAGTGGGCCAGCGCCGGCAACGCCGCCCGGCGCATCCGACGACCCGGGCTATAACATTGCAGCCATCCGCGAGCTGCTGCTCGAGGCCTTTGGCGTGCAGCAGTTGTCGCGCTTTTGCCAGGACCGCCCCCGGTTTCGCGCCATCGTCCGCAGCTTTGGCCCCCACGACGGGCTGGATCTGATGGTCGACAAGGTGATCCAATACGCCAGCACCCAATTTGTATGGGAGGAGCTTCTGGCCGCGGTCCAAGAGGCCAATCCCAACCAGTACGCACGTTTTCAAGCCCGGCTGCGTACGATCCCGCCTGCTTCACCTGCTGCGCCACCCCGCGCCGAGCTGGTTCCCGCCGACATGCTCGACGCGCTCCAGCGCCTCGTGCGCGACTATGTGCCGGCTCATGCTCGCGGTGCCACCGTGGAGCAGGTGACGGCCTTGCGTGACGCGCTGGCTGCGCAGCCCCTGGACCTCGCCCGCGTCCAGGCCGTCTTCTGTTGGTTCGACGCCGAGCTGCCTGCCCTGTCCGGGACCCTGCTCAGCATTGTGCTCCACCTCGGCCGCCGCCTGAAGGCAGGCACCGACGACGGCTCGTGGGTCGAGTTCCAGGAACGCTTCAAAGACTATATAGATTAGGCGGGAAAACCCAAGGCGGTACCATCGCTCTTTGTTCCATCGTCGCCGCCCAAGCGAGAAGGAGGTGCTCGTTGGCCACTATGGAACAGGTACAGTGGAAAGAAGTGCAGCCCATTTTGGGCAGGCAGCCGACGCAGCAGGTCGCCTTTGCCCAATACGTGGTCAACATCGGCGCCGTTCAGGGGGGGGTGATCAACCTGGCTGCTCCCGGCGAGCGCGCCCAGGATCTGATCCGCCCGCGCCCTGAGCCACCACACATCCTGCCCCGCCGCGTCGCGGGCTTTGTCGACCGGGAGAAAGAGCAGCGCCTCGTCGGCCAGACTCTCGCGCGCGACCAGGTGGTCGACGTGCATGGCCCGGACGGCATCGGCAAGACGGCGTTGATCAGCCAGATGATGCACGCGCTGATCCCCAGCGCCTTCCCCAACGGCATCGTCTACCTGTCCGGCCGCTCTCAGGCCTGCGAGGACCTGCTTCAAGACCTGTTCGAATGCTTTTACGAAACGGCCAGTGGCGGCCACGTCAAGGTCCGCCCCAACGAGGTGCGCCGTTACCTGGCCGGCAAGCGCGCGCTCATCGCCATCGACGACTGCGACGACCTCGAGGAGGGCGACGCGGAGGCGCTCTCTCAGGCCGCCCCCCAGTCGGCGCTGCTCATCGCCGGGCGAGAGCCACAGGCATGGGATGGGGCCGGCGTGTCGTTGAGCTGCCTGCCCCGCGCCAGTGCCATCGCGCTCTTTGAGCGCTACTGGGGCCAACCTCTGGACCAGGACCCGGAGGCAGCCGCTGGCATCTGCTGCGCCCTGGGCGATGTGCCCCTGTCGATCGTCAAGATGGCCCGCGCGGCTGCCGCCCGTGGTGTGCCGCTGGCGCAATTGCGGCGCGAGATGGAGGCTCAGGCCGGGACCAAAGAGCCTGAGGCGCGCGACGCCCTGGTGCCCGGCGCCCCCCTGTCAGCGGGCGAGCAGCAGGTGCTGTCTGCCCTCGCCGCCGGGGGCGGCGAGGGCGTCGACCGCCAGGCCCTCATCGCCATCGCTGCCCTGCCTGCCGCCGACGTCGACCGCCACCTCGCCCGCCTGGCCGATCTTGGCCTGGTGCACAAGGAAGGAGACCGCTACCGGCTGGACGAAGCCGTGCGGCCTGACCCCGCGCGGCACGAGGCGGCGTTACACGAGCCCGACGCGGCCATGCGCGCCCGCGCTGCCGGCTATTATGGCGCCCTGGCTGCCAGGCTGCAGGGTGGCTTGCCCGATCCAGACGAGGCGCACGTCCTCTCGGCGTTGCGCTATTACGTTCGCCGTGGGCAGTGGCGGGAGGTGATCCAGATCGCGCGCGCCCTCGAGCCCCGCCTGGCCACCAGGGCGCACTGGGGGCAGTGGCGCCGGGTGTTGCACGCTGCAGAGGAGGCTGCGCGGCAGGTCGGAGATGGCGCGGCCGAGGCGTGGGCGCACAACCAGCTCGGCGTCGTGGCCCTTGGGGCCGGTGACCCCGTCGCCGCCCGGCAGTTTTTCCAGCGCGCCCTGCGGGGCTGGCTTGCCCTCGGCGACCGCGACGGGGCGACGGTCGCCCGTTGGAATCTGCACGTGCTCCTGGGCCCGCCTCCCCTCCCCACGCGGGGGAGCGAGGTGGGGCCGTCGCCGGCTGCCACGCCATCCTCGCTGGTACCGATCCTGGTGGCTGCCACCGCCGTGTTGCTTCTTGGGCTCGCCCTGGTTGCCAGGCAGGTAATCGGCAGCGGTACCCCTGTCGCCCGGGTGCCGGTGGTTCAACTGACCGTGACACTGCCGCCGGCCACGCCAACCGATCCGCTCCCCACCGCGACGGTCACGGTGTCGCCCACCGCGACGGTCACAGTGTCGCCCACCGTGGCGACTCCGGTGCCGATGGTGGTCACCGTGGTCACCGTCGTGACCCGGGTGCCGCCCCCGGTGACCGTGGTGCCGCCAAAACCACGGACCTGGCTCGATCTCACGCTGGCCGGCGGCTGTGGCCAGGCGTATCCCCCTGGCGGCGTGCTCAGCGTCCGCATGCAGTCGAACGTAAACGGCACCGTCGCCGTCTACCTGCGCAGCCCAGAGGGGGGGCGCTCTCTCCTGTTCCAACAGCCCGTGTCGGGGAGCCGGGTGGCCAGCAACACCTGGCCCGCGCCCGACCAGGCCGGCCGGTGGGTTCTGGAAGGCAGCCTCAACAGCGGACAGGAGACGGATAGCTGTGCATTTGTAGTCGAGCCGCCCAGCATCAAGATCTGGCTGGAGAGCAAGGGGTGCGACGCGGCCTACGACCCCTCCGCCGAGGAGGTGATCGTCTACACGGCCAACGTAGATGGCCAGATCCAGGTTTATCTCCCCTACTCGTACGACGGTTACGAGAGTTATGACCTCCTGATTTCCGATACCGTCAGGGCCGGGGAGACAGGCCGGGTGCCATGGCAACTGCCTGAGGGGGGGGGCAGATGGACCCTGGAAGCCAACCTGAACGACGGCGAAGCGAACGATGCATGTGCCTTTTACTTCCTGACGCCCCCCTACATCTATGAGAGTTGGACTGAGACCGACCGGAAGCCCGAGCAGTACGTGTGTGTCAATGAGGTCACGGTCTACCTCTCGGTATACGACGAGGATGGCGTGGCGCGTGTCACACTCTACAGCCGCCCACGTGGTGCGGACAACTGGTCGTCCCTGGAAATGGCGCCGAGCCAGGAGCAGAGGGATGTCTGGTTCGCACGGCTCACCTATCTCAGCTCTGAGCTGGAATACTACTTTTACGCCGTGGATGAGCTGGGCGCTGTGGCTACGTCCGAGCCGCAGGGCACAGAGCTTCCATATTGCATTACCACAGTCCCACCCGAAGTAGTGACCACAGTGCCCCCCGAGGTAGTGACCACGGTCCCGCCCGAAGTGACCACTGCGGTGCCGCCCACCGTGACAACCGGGACCCCCACCGTATCGCCTACCCCAACCACCCCCGTGCCGCCCACCGATACCCCGACCCCACAGCCCGACACCCCAACACCCTCGCCGCCCACCGACACCCCGACCCCACCGCTCGACACCCCAACACCCTCGCCGCCCACCGACACCCCGACCCCACAGCCCGACACCCCAACACCCTCGCCACCCACCGACACCCCCACCATCCAACCTACGACAGGGGCCGCGTCGCCACGCTCCGAGATGATCTCGGCACCACGCGCCGGGGTTCCACCCACTCACCCGGGTCGCCCCAGGCCCGGATCTCTGTTGCGCACCCTGGCTGCCGCCCTGCCACGCCCTCATTTTCCCCCCCAATTCCGTTCTCCTCCACTCACGGCCGGCACCCTGGCACGGCCGCTTCCGCGCCAGCCTACCCGATAGCGCCGGTAGCTTGGCAAATCGCGCCACCGATGCTATACTTGTGCGCAGAAATACACGTTCAGGGAATGAGCATGGCAAATGCAATCACGTTGACGCGGCTCCCATTCTTGGTCGTCATTGTCGCGCTGCTCTATTGGGGAACACCAGCCGTCCAGGTGGTGACGGCCTTTCTCGTCCTGATTTTGATTTTTATGGACACCCTCGACGGCGTCGTCGCGCGCCGGCGCTCCGAGGTGGGCATGCTGGGTAGCAAGCTCGACATCGCCGTCGACCGCATCGTCGAACAGGTCCTCTGGATCGTGTACGCACACCTCGGCCTGATCCCTGTGGCCATCCCGATCATCTTTGTCATCCGTGGCGGCCTGGTGGACACCGTGCGCAGTTTTAGCCTCATCTGGGGCGAGACTTCCTTTGGCATGATGCACACCAAGTGGGGCCGGCGCCTGGTCGCTTCCGGCTGGATGCGGTCGACCTATGGCATCGCCAAGGCGGTCGCGTTCTGGCTGCTCGCGCTTGCCCTGGGACTGCGTGGCTTGTGGGCCGCCACACCGCGCGCCGGCTGGGCCGAGGCGATCGGCATCGTCGGCATCGTCGTGAGCTGGATCGCCACCCTCATCTGCTGCGTGCGCGGCGCGCCCGTCCTGATCGAGGCCCCCCGGCGCCTGCGCGGCCTGGACGATAAAATGGCCGAGCATACCACAGGTCAGGCCACACGTCCATGATGCTTCAGAGCCTGGTGCAACATCCGCGCACCATCAACCTGGGTCTCGCCGCCAGTCGCTACGTGCCCGGCCGGCTCGCCTACACTGTGTCGAGCTGGGTCTCGACGGCTGTCTCGCGCTTGCAGCCCGAAGCCTACCGTATCGTATGCGCCAACCTCTTCCAGGCCCTTGGCCCCGAAGCAGACCGTGCCGTTGTGGGCAAAACAGCACGCCGCGTAATCTATTACTTTTTACGTGGCTACTATGACCTCTTTCGTACACTGCAGCTCGGACCGCAAGAGCTGGACGCGCGCGTGACCATTTCGGACACCCTCCTTTCAGCCCTCGCATCGTCGGCAGAGCAGGGCCGCAGCATGGTCCTGGCCATGGCCCATGTCGGCAACTTTGACCTGGCAGGCCAGTTGGTGGCGCGCTACACGGACCGCATGCAGGTCCTGAGCCTGCCCGACCCGCCTGCGGGCTTTGTCTCGCTCAACGCCCTGCGCGAGCGGGGTGGCGCCACGATGACGCCGCTGACGCCCGCGGCCTTGCGCCAGGCGATGCGCACGCTACAGGATGGCGGCATCGTCGGCCTGGGCGCCGATAGGCCCATTACCAATCTCGACGATCTCGTGCCCTTTTTCGGACAGCCGGCGCACATGCCCTCCGGTCACGTCCGCCTGGCGCTGCGCACCGGCGCGCAGGTGCTCATCGGCTGCTGCCCCTTCGCGCCCGACACGGGACGGTATCTGGTCCACGTCGAGCCGCCTCTCGACATGATCCACACCGGCGATAGGCAAGAAGAGATGGCGCTCAACATGCGGCGCGTGCTGGATCTCACAGAAAAGGTCATCAGGCAGTGGGCCGATCAATGGATGATGTTTGTGCCCGTCTGGCCTGACCCGTCGGGCGCACAGGAGGCACCATGCGCATCCTGATCACGGGCGGAGCAGGCTTTCTCGGCTTCACTCTGGCGAACCGCCTCGTCGAGGAAGGGAACACCATCCTGGTCCTCGACGATCTGACTGCGGGCGACCCCCGCCGCCTGTCCGCGCGAGTGCTGCTCAATCGAGGAGACGTTCGCGACGTGCCCAAACTGTGGACCTTGCTGCAAGGGGTGGATTGTGTTTATCACCTGGCGGCGCGCGTGCGTGTGTCCGAGTCGATCCACTATCCTGGCGACTATAACCACGTGAACGTCGGTGGTACAGTGGCTTTGATGGAGGCGGTGCGTGACACGGGCGTCAGGCGCGTGGTGTTCGCGTCGTCGGGGGCGCTGTACGGCGAGCAGCCCGCCCAGCCCATCTCTGAGGATTGCCGCCCCAACCCGAACTCACCGTATGGCGTCAGCAAGATCGCAGCCGAGTACTATGTCTCAACCCTCGGTTCCCTGTACGACATTGAGACGGTCTCGCTCCGCATCTTTAACGCCTACGGCCCGGGACAGGAGCTACCGCCCAGCTATCCGCCCGTTATCCCACAGTGGCTGCGCCAGGCACAGACGGGTGGCTCGCTCGTCATCTTGGGCGATGGCGCCCAAACGCGTGATTTCGTCTATGTCGACGACGTGGTCGATGCCCTGGTACGCGCTGCCACTGCATCTGACGCGAACCGCACCGTGATCAATATCGGTTCCGGCCGTGAGGTGAGCATGAACGAGCTGGCCGCAAGGGTAGGCCAGGCCACTGGCGAGCGGGTCAACGTCCTGCACAACCCTGCGCAGTCGGGCGGTGTCTCGCGCCTCGTCGCCGACGTGCGCCTCGCCCACGACTTGCTTGGCTGGACCCCAACCACCGCCCTCCAAGATGGCCTGTGCCTGACGCTTGAGCGCGACCCCAGGTTCAAATCTTGACATGTTATCCGGCTCATGCCTCACGCCCGTTCGACCCCCACTACACCTGAAGGAGATACCCAACCCATGAACACACGCACCAAGCCCCTCGTCTTGATGACGATCTTTGCCCACCCGGACGACGAATCCTTCGGCACAGGCGGCATGCTGGCGCGCTACGGGGCCGATCCCAATGTGCGCGTGGTGCTCGTGTGTGCCACGCTGGGTGAGGCAGGCGAGATCAGCAATCCCGACCTGGCCACGCCCGAGCGCCTGGGCGAGGTGCGCGAGCAGGAACTGCGTTGTGCATGCCGCACGCTCGGTGTCGATGAGCTCTACCTGCTCGGCTATCGCGACTCGGGCATGGCCGGCTCGGAGCAGAACCTCGACCCGCGCGCGCTGGCCATGGCCAATTTCGACGAGGCCGTGGGCAAGATCGTCGACGTGATCCGCCGTGAGCGCCCCCACGTGGTGGTCACCTTTGACGTGCTCGGTGGCTATGGTCACCCCGATCACATCGCCGTCCACTATATGGCCAAGGCGGCTTTTTCCGCGGCCGGCGACGACTGCAAATACGCCGACCAGCTTGGGGAGGGGCTCGCGCCACACCAACCGGCCAAGCTCTACTACACCGCCATTCCACGCCGCTTTTTCTACGACATGGTCGACAAGCTGAAAGAGATGGGGATTGTGGTGCCGGAGCGCTACCTGGAGCGGCTGGACGGGCCGTGGGGCTTGCCCGAAGAGGCGTGCACCACCGACATCAACGTCCATGACTATGTCGACGTCAAGCAGGCCGCCATCCAATGCCACGCCACCCAGCTCAACCCCGATAGCATCTTTTCCCTGCTCCCGCCCGAGATCATGCGCGACCTGCAGAGCCGCGAGTGCTTCCAGCTTGCACACAGCACGGTTGGCGCCGACAGCCTTGAAGGTCACGACCTGTTCGAAGGACTTGGCTAGGTGATGGAGCCGTATCTTCTCTCCTATATCCAGGCAGCTCCACTGCTGGCTGCGCGCAATGCCGGAGCGTCGCAAGCTACAACTTCCCTCGATCTCGGCCTCAGCACGGTCGAGGTGGCACTTGATCCGGCGGGCATCCTCTTGCCCGATCGCCAGCGGCTGTCGTGGGGCGACGTCGAGGAGGTCGCTGCCGACGAGTCCGTCTGTTACCTTGTCCAGGACAACACGGTGGCCAAGATCCACCGCTTTTCCAAGCAGCGAAACCTGCTCTACGTCCTCATGCCCACCGAGCGCGCCCCGACCGTCCTCATCTCTGGCATCCAGATGCACCGCGTCAAGGACATTGACCCGTGGGGCGACACCCTTGAAAAGATCCGCACCATCAAGCCCGTCGAAGGCCGCGTGCTCGACACCACCACCGGGCTGGGCTACACGGCCATCGCTGCCGCAGCGGAGGGGCCGCAGGCGGTGGTCACCATCGAGATCGACTCCAACATGATCGATATGGCGCGCATCAACCCCTGGTCGCGCCCGCTTTTTGACCATCCACGCATCACGCGCATGGTGGGCGACGCCTTTGAGGTTGTCCAGGATCTCGAGGCGGGCTCTTTTTCGCGCATCGTCCACGATCCGCCGATGTTCGCCCGGGCCGGCGACCTCTACTCGGGCGAGTTCTATGGATACCTCTATCGCCTGCTGTCGCGCGGTGGGCGCCTCTATCACTATGTCGGTGACCCCGACAGCCGCTCCGGCAGGAACATCACGCGCGGCGTCGTGCGCCGCCTGCAAGAAAGTGGCTTTCGCCGCGTCTCTGTCCGGCCCCGCGCGTTTGGCGTCGTTGCCACCAAATAACAGGCCCTCGGGATAAGCCAGGGCTCCGGTGCCAGCCACGTAGCACACTGCCCGGCGCGGATCACAATCCGCCAAGCCCCGGCCATTGACATGCATCGCCTTGTGCGGTATAGTAAGGGGGCCGGAGGGAAAAGAGATGTACGACCTGGTGATCGCGAACGGGACGGTGGTGACCGCCGAGGGCAGCACACGAGCCGATCTGGGGATCGAGGGGGGCCGGGTAGCTGCGCTCGGCGTGGGCTTGGCCGGGCAGGAGATGATCGACGCGGGCGGGATGCTGGTGCTGCCGGGAGGTGTGGATGAGCACGTGCACCTGCAGATGCCCGTGGGCGAGTTCTGCTCGAGCGACGATTTCTACAGCGGCACAGCGGCAGCAGCATGCGGCGGCACGACGACAGTGATCGATTTTGTCGAGCCGCGCGCAGGGCAGGGGTTGGTGGAAGCGCTGGCCGCGCGCCGGGCCGAGGCGGATGGGAAGGTAGCGGCGGATTACGGCCTGCACATGACGCTGGCGCGCGCCGACGACGACACACTGGCCCAGGTGCCGGCAGCGATCGAGGCCGGGGTCGCCGGCTTCAAGCTGTATATGGCCTACCAGGGGCTGCGGCTGGACGATGGGGAGCTGCTACGCGCACTCGCAGCGCTGCGCACACACAGCGCCCGCCCACTGATTCATGCCGAGAACCACTATGCTATCGCCTACCTGGCAGAGAAGGCGGCGGCCGAAGGGCGCACGGGCCCGGCCAGCCATCCGGCGACACGCCCGGCAGTGATGGAGGCGGAGGCGATTCACCGCCTGCTGGCACTGGCGCACGTGACCGGCACCCCACTGATGGTGGCGCACCTGTCGTCGGCGCTCGGCCTGGACCAGGTGCGCGCGGCACGCGCACGCGGGCAGATCGTGTGGGTTGAAACCTGCCCGCAGTACTTGCTGCTCGACGAAGCCGAGTACCTGCGCGAGGGGTTCGAGGGGGCCAAGTTTGTGATGTCGCCGCCACTGCGCGTCGTGGCAGACCGAACCTCGTTGTGGGCAGGGCTCGCCGCGGGCGAGATCGACACGGTGGCAACGGACCACTGCCCCTTTTTCTACGGAAGCCAGAAGGTGCGCGGGCGCGATGATTTTCGCCGCATTCCAGGCGGCGCGCCCGGGATCGAGACGCGGCTGGTATTGATCTACACACACGGGGTGCGTGCCGGGCGCCTGAGTCTCGAGCGCTGGGTAGAGGTCTGCTGCACGGCACCGGCACGCCGCTTTGGCCTGGCGCCGCGCAAGGGCACATTGGCAGTGGGAGCGGATGCGGATGTGGTAGTATTCGATCCGGCACGGCAGGCCAGGCTCTCGGCCGAAACTCTGCACCAGAACGTGGATTACACGCCATACGAAGGGTGGGAAGTGCAAGGCTACCCGGTGACAGTGCTGTCACGCGGCAAGGTGATTGTACGCGACGGTGAGTTTGTGGGCCGGCCGGGGCAGGGGCAGTTTCTCTACGCTGCGGGCACGGGGTAACTGTGGAAAGGCAGGGAAGGATGAAAAGCTGGCGAGGCGCTGGGCAAAGATGGGGGGTGTGGGTGGCACTGGTACTGTGCCTGGTGATGCCGGCGACTGCGCAGGAAGCGCGACACGTCGACCTGCTCGAGATCGAGGGGCCGGTGACGCCGGTGATGATCAGCTACATTGCGCGGGGTATCGAGGCAGCAGAGAGCAACGGCGCCGAGGCTTTGATTGTGCAGCTTGATACGCCGGGCGGGCAGGTGGACTTGATGGGGGAGGTGGTGCGCACGATCCTCGACGCCAGCGTGCCAGTGGTGGTGTACGTCTATCCGCCGGGCGCGTATGCTGCGTCGGCAGGGACGCTGATCACCCTGGCAGGCCACGTGGCAGCCATGGCACCAGGGACGACCATCGGGGCAGCCAGCCCTGTGGGCAGCCAGGGTGAAGATCTGGGCGAGACGATGGAGCAAAAGCTCAAAGAAGATCTGAAAGCCCAGGCACGCGCGCTAACAGGCCGGCGGGGTGAGGCAGCCGTGGAATGGGCCGAAGCAGCCATCGAAGAGGCGCGCGCGGCGACGGCCGATGAGGCATTGGCCCTGGGCGTCATTGACTTTGTCGCGGGCGACGTGGACGACCTATTGGAGCAGATGGACGGATTGGAGATTACAGTGGGTGATGAACAGGTGACGCTGCACACGGCCGGAGCCAGGGTGCAAGAAGTGCCGATGACGCTCTTTGAGCAGATCCTGCACATCATCACTAACCCGACTATCGCCTTCATTCTGCTCACGATCGGGCTCAACGCGATCATCTTTGAGCTGTCGGCACCGGGAGGATATGCTGCCGGCGTGGTCGGCGCCATCTGCCTGCTGCTCGGCTTCTACGCCTTGGGCGTGCTGCCGGTCAACTATACCGGGCTGCTGTTCATCGCTCTCGCCTTTGTCCTGTTCGTGGTCGACGTCAAGGCGCCGACGCACGGCGTGCTGACGGCTGGCGGGATCGTTTCTCTGGTGGCAGGTGCCTTGATCCTGTTCAACTCGCCGCTCTACCGTATCTCGCTTTCGGCCGTGGTGGCGGTGGCGCTGGTAACGGGCCTCTTTTTCGCCTTTGCCGTGGGCAAGGTAGTGCAGGCACGCAAGAAACCGTCGGTTACAGGAAAAGAAGGGTTGGTGGGCCAGGTGGGCGAGGCACGCACCTCTCTGGAGCCAGATGGGACGGTGCTGGTTCGAGGGGAGTTGTGGAAGGCGACGGCGATCGAGGGGCCGGTGGCGCGTGGCGAGCGGGTCGAGGTGATCGGCGTCGAGGGTTTTCGGCTGATCGTCCAAGTGCACCCGGGTAGGTAGTGAAGCCGGATTGTGATCCGGCGCAAGCGATGAAGCAGATCCGCGTTAATCCGTGGATCTGCGACAGCGAGGGACCCGGTAGGTGGCTTGCCTACGGCAGGGTTGGATCCGGCGGCTATTCGGCGCCTACGCCAGGTTGTTCGTTCTGGTCGCTAACCTCCTCCCCCGTGAGGAGGCGGGCAAGCTTGAGGTACGCATGAGCACCCTTATGGCGGCCAGAGTATTCAACGATGGCCTGGCTGGCGACCGATGCTTCGGCAAAGCGGATGCTCTTGTAGATCACCACATCGAACACCTTGTCGCCAAACACAGAGCGAATTTCCTCCAGTACCTCGCGGGCATGGATGGTGCCTGTCGTATACATCGTGGGCAGGATGCCACCCAGCTCGAGGGCAGGGTTCAGGCGATCTTGTACGCGGTCGATCGTTTCGAGCAGGAGGCGGATGCCGCGCATGGCAAAGTACTCGCACTGCATGGGCACGATGACTTCCTGGCTCGCGCATAGGGCGTTGACCGTGAGCAAGCCGAGGCTGGGTGGCGAGTCGATCAGGATGACGTCGTACCAATCCTGGAGGGGCTCCAGGATGCGGCGCAGGATGAACTCGCGCCGTATTTCGGCAATAAGCTCTATCTCTGCCGAGGCGAGATCGATGTTAGCGGGAATCAGATCCAGGTAGGCTTTGACGGGATAGATCACACGCTGCACGGCAAAGTCGGGATCGGCCATGGCCGTGTAGAGTGTATGATCGAGGCTCATCCCATCTATCCCCAACCCTACCGATAGGGCGCCCTGTGGATCGAGGTCGACGACGAGTGTCTTTTTGTGCATCTGAGCCAGGGCAGCACCCAGGTTCACCACAGTGGTTGTCTTGCCCACGCCGCCTTTTTGATTGGTGATGGAAATCGTTCGGGCCACGTTGCCTCCTTTTCACACGTCCAGGAGCGCGCGACGCATCTATGCACGGCGCATCGATGCACTCGGCGCGTTCGCTACAGGGGGCATGGCTTCGACCAGATCGGCGAGCCGCAAATAGTCGGTGGCCCCACGCCCACCGGGGGCGTACTCAAAGATCGTCTGGCCAGCGCCGGGTGCCTCTGATAGCTTGGTGTCGATACGGATCGGATGTGTCACACGCGATCCAAAATCCTTGATCAGTGATTCGAGTACCATCTCGCTCACGCGCCGCCTTGGGTCATAAAAAGTGGGAATGATGAGGCGAATGACTGCCCCGCTGCCGAGCAAGCGGGTCATGTCGCGCAGGTAACGCATAAAGTGGCGGGCGCCTGCCAGCGCCAGCATCTCCATCGACACAGGGATAAACACTTCATCGACATAGGCTACTGCATTCACAGTAAGCAGCGTGGCTGATGGGGCGCAGTCGAGAAGCTGGTAATCGTAGCCATCGAGCCCGGCAAAAATTTCGCCAAAGATCTCCTCGCGCGCCATCTCGAGCACCATCCGCTGCTGGGCCTTGAATAGCCCGAGGCTGGCGGGGATGAGATCGAGGTTCTCCCTGGCAGGCACCACCACTTCGGCCACCGGCGCACGTCGGTTGAGGACCTCGGCAAGGGACTTTTGATAGCCATCCACGCCGAGCGAGAGCGAGACGTTAGCCTGTGTGTCCGTGTCGACCAACAGCACCCGGCGACCGCGCAGCGCGAACGCCGCGCCGAGGTTGACACACGTCGTGGTCTTGCCGATACCCCCTTTGAACCCGACAATGGCGATCTTGCGCACGTCACCCTCTCCGCCCATAAACAATCAAATGAAAACGACTGCCAAGATTGTAACAGAAACGGGGGCAGGCGTCAAATCGCCGCCCGCCTCCACGTAGAGATTCTGTCACATCCCCCTGGGTTGCAGGTGCACCATCGAGAGGATTGTGTCACGCCAACAGGGACCGGCGCCAGTTAACGCCGGTCCTCTTTTGTGTTGCTCAGGGCAAAGGCCAGGGCCAGGGCATCGGGCAGGGAGCGGGCGGGGATGAGCCTCATGCCTTCAGGCGCACCAGCGGCCTGGCGCGTGGTGGGCACAATGCAGCGGCTAAAGCCGAGCTTGTATGCCTCGTGTAAGCGACGGGAGAGATGGCCCACGGCGCGTAGCTCGCCAGACAATCCCACCTCGCCGATGGCGGCCAGATCGGCAGGCAGCGCCAGATTTCGAAAGCTGGAGGCGATCGCCAGAGCCAGAGCCAGGTCGGCAGCCGGCTCGTTGATGCGCAGGCCCCCGACAACGTTCACAAACACGTCCTGATCGAACAGGCGCAGGCCGACGCGCTTGGAGAGGACGGCGATGAGCAGCAGCAGCCGGTTAAAATCGACGCCGTTAGCCGTGCGCCGCGGCTGGCCAAAGCTGGTGGTGGTCGAGAGTGCCTGGATCTCGACGAGAAGCGGACGCGTGCCCTCCATCGTCACGGCGATGGCCGAGCCGGCTGTGTCAGGCAAGCGCTCGGCGAGAAATGCCTCCGAGGGGTTGGTGACCTCGACCATGCCACGCTCGCCCATCTCGAATACGCCCACCTCGTGCGTCGACCCGAAACGGTTTTTGACGCCGCGCAGCAGGCGATAGGTATGAAAACGGTCACCCTCCAGGTAGAGGACGGCATCGACAATGTGCTCCAGCACGCGCGGGCCGGCGATCGCCCCGGCCTTGGTCACATGGCCCACTAAAAAGATGGGGATGCCTTCCGCCTTGGCGACACGCAGCAGCGCAGTAGCGCACGCCTTGACCTGGCTGACGCTACCGGCCGACGATTCCATCTCCTCAGAAGAAATGGCCTGTATCGAGTCGACGACGACCAACTGCGGACGGAGCTGCTGCACGTGCCCCACAATCTGATCGAGCGATACCTCTGACACGACATAGAGGCCCGGCTGCTGCAAGCCCAGCCTGTCGGCGCGCATCTTGATCTGGTTTACAGATTCTTCGCCCGAAACATAGAGCACGGGCGATACCCGGTCGGCGAGCTCGGCCGAGACTTGCAGGAGAAGTGTCGATTTGCCGATGCCTGGGTCGCCACCGATGAGGACGACAGAGCCGGGGACGATGCCGCCGCCCAGCACGCGCGCCAGTTCCCCATTGGACACAGGCAGGCGCTCGAATTGGTCGGCCCGGATATCGGGCAGCGGCAGTGGCTCGCTGAGAGGGGTCCACGCGCCGGCAGCGGTCGAATCACGCCCGACCTCGACAACCGTCTCGACCATCGAGTTCCACTCACCACACTCTTTGCACTGGCCCGCCCAGCGGAGGAAGGAAGCCCCACACTCCTGGCACACAAAACGTGTTCGCTTCTTGGTCACTGTTCCCTCTAGATCTGTATCATCTCAATTATCGGGGGTTGGGATGTGTGCGGGCACCGCACACATCCCAACTCGCCCCCCTTGGTTGAGATGATACCTGGATCTCCATGTCGCAACAAAAAGAGACCGGTTTTGTTGGCAAAACCGATCTCTCATCATTTCGCTCACTGATTCCTATTCTAGCTGCGTGCTGCGGGCTGCCTGCGCCCTAGGGCACCTATGACATGGCGGTTTCAAGCAGCGAAGGTTCTTCGCCATTCTTCAGGTCTGGCACAACCAGATCCTCTGCCGTGGCGTGGCGAAAGATCAGCTCATCGTCGTGACAGTCGACGACGACCGAAGCGCCCGCCTCGAATTCCCCGGCGAGCAGGCGCTCTGACAGCGCATCCTCGACCTCCATCTGGATCACACGGCGCAGCGGCCGAGCCCCCAGGTCGGGAGAGTAGCCCTTTTCGCCGAGATACTCGCGCGCTTCATCCGTCATGCTCAGCCCGAGCTCATGCTCAGCCAGGCGGCGAGAGACTTTGGCGACCTCGAGGTCGACGATCTCGATAATCTCCTGGCGCGTGAGCGCGTGAAAAACCATCATTCCGTCGAGGCGGTTGAGGAACTCGGGCCGGAAGATGCGCTTTAGTTCGGTCAGTACTTTGTCTTTCATGTCTTCGTACGCCTCTTGCTGCGAATCGGCCGTGTCACGCTGCCGCCGAAACGCAAACTCTTTCGAGCGGCCAATGGTCTGGGCGCCGACGTTCGAAGTCATGAGAATGATGGTATTACGAAAATCGACCTTTCGTCCCTTGGCATCAGACAGGTGTCCATCTTCCATGATCTGGAGCAGCATGTTGATCGCTTCCGGGTGCGCCTTTTCGACCTCGTCGAAACAGACGACGCTGAACGGGCGACGGCGAACGGTCTCGGTGAGCTGTCCCGCATCTTCGTAGCCGACATAGCCGGGAGGCGCGCCGACCAGGCGGGAGACAGAGTGCCGCTCCATGAACTCGGACATGTCGAGCTGGAGCAAAGCATCCTCGCTGCCGAACATGAATTCGGCCAGAGCCTTGGCCAGTTCTGTCTTGCCGACACCCGTTGGGCCGAGAAAGAGGAGCGAGCTGATCGGACGTTTTGGATCTTTGAGCCCGGCGCGTGCGCGACGGACGGCACGCGACAGTGCTTCGATGGCTTCATCCTGACCGACGATGCGCTTGTGCAGATCCTTTTCCATGTGCAGCAGCCGGGCCGATTCTTCGGTTTCGAGCTGCATCAGCGGCACGCCAGTCCACATGGAGACAATCTCGGCCACGTCGTCGGGGGTGACCGAAACGGGCGACGAGTTGGCATCCCAACCGACACGGAGCTGCTCAAGCTGCGCCTTGAGCTCGCGCTCGCGGTCGCGCAGGGCCGTGGCCTCGGCCCACCGCTGGGCGTCGATCGCCTCGTCCTTCTCACGCTGGACCGCCTTGATTTCGCTGAAGGCTTCCTTCAGCGTCGACGACTGGGGCATTTTGTACATGCGTACGCGCGAAGCCGCCTCGTCGATGACGTCGATGGCCTTGTCAGGCAGGAAGCGGTCGCTGATATAACGTGCAGCCAGCGTGGCAGCGGCCTCTAGCGCCGCGTCAGTAATCGGCAGCCTGTGGTGCGCCTCGTAGAGGCTCTTGACGCCGCGCAGGATGTCGATCGTCTCTTCGACACTCGGCTCGTCGACAAAGATAGGCTGAAAGCGGCGCTCGAGTGCAGCGTCGGACTCGATGTGACGCCGGTACTCGTCGAGGGTCGTCGCGCCGATGCACTGTAGCTCACCCCGAGATAGGGCGGGTTTCAGAATATTGGCGGCATCCACAGAGCTACCTGCCGATCCGGCGCCGACGAGCATATGGAGCTCGTCGATGAACAGGATGGCGCCAGACCCCTTGAGCTCATCGATAACCTTTTTCAGCCGCTCTTCAAACTGCCCCCGATAGATGGTCCCGGCGACGAGGCTGCCGATATCGAGCTGGAGGACGCGCTTGCCGAGCAGCGGCTCGGGCACATCGCCGGAGACGATGCGCTGTGCGAGGCCCTCGACGATGGCCGTCTTGCCCACGCCAGGGTCGCCGATGAGCGCCGGGTTATTCTTGGTGCGGCGCGCCAGGATCTGAATCATGCGCTCGATTTCCGTACGCCGGCCGACGACGGGGTCGAGCTTGTCGTTGCTGGCGAGCGCAGTCAGGTCGGTGCCAAGCTGGTCAACAGTGGGGGTACTCGATCCTTCCTGGGGCGATCCTGCATGCACTGGGGTATCGCGCAGGAGGCGCATCACCTCCTCACGAAGCGCGTCTGGGGAGGCGCCGAGACGGCGGAGCACATCTACGGCAACTCCTTCTCCCTCGCGCACCAAGCCGAGAAGCAGATGCTCAGTACCGATATAATGGTGCCCCAGGCGCCGTGCTTCGTCCACGGCCAGCTCGATGACGCGCTTGGTGCGCGGGGTCAAGGTCGGTTGGGTAAAGGTTGGACGCGTGCCGCGCCCTACCGTCCTTTCTACACTATTCCTGACCTGATCCGGTGTGATTTTAAGCTCTGTGAGCACGCGCATGGCGACACCACCTTCTTCGGATACGAGCCCCAACAGAATGTGCTCGGTTCCGATGAAGCGGTGGTTCAGGCGGCGGGCCTCTTCTCCAGCCGTGGTTAGAACCCGCCGAGCCCGTTTCGTGAAACGATCCAGGTTTTCAGCCACGTTTTCATCCTTTCGGCAGTATCAATCTCCTCAGGAAGAATTATACACCAGTCCAGGCCAGAAGTGGGTAATCCGAGTTACACACAAGGCCCCGCCGACGAGGGCGAGGCCTTGGACACATTCAAGCCCGGCAACAGTGGCTTCCGGCCATCCGAACCACCAGAAGGCAGGGCCCAGACGCTGGAGCCAGGGATGGACCAGACTAAATGTCGCTTTCTTCGTTGTATTCGTCCTCGCCGTCCTCGTACTCGCCGTCCTCGTTCTCGCCGTCCTCGTTTTCGTCGAAGGCGTCCTCGTCGTCCTCGTCCTCGTCCTCGTCGAAGGCGTCTTCTGCGTACGCGTCTTGGTCATCATAGTCGTCATCGCCGTAATAGTCCACATACTCCTCTACCGGCTTGATCACCTCGGTGCCCAGCGACGATTGAGCCTGGGCCAGCTCCGACTGCCAGTCGAGGTCCGCATATTCGGGATCGGCGACACGCTTCAAACTCAGCCCCATGCGCCGGCGCTTGGGATCAATGCGGATGATGCGCATGACATGTTTTTCGCCTTCGTGCACGACATCTTGCGGGTGGTTGATCCGCCCGCCGCTCAGCTCAGAGATGTGGATCAGGCCTTCGATCTCGTCGTTCACGAGGGCAAAGGCGCCAAAGTTCGTGAGGCGCGTGACCACACCCTCGACCAACTGGCCGATATAGTAGCGGCTTTCAACTGTCGACCATGGCTCGGGATCGAGGCGCTTCAGGCTCAAGCCGATGCGCTTCCTCTCTTGATCAACGTTGAGGACATAGACTTCGACCTCCTGGCCCACACGGAGAACATCATCCGGCTTGGCTGCCCGGTTCCATGACAGCTCTGACAGGTGAATGAGCCCGTCGGCCCCTCCCAGGTCGACAAATGCACCGAAATCGGCGAGGCTGCTGACTACCCCTGTGCGTACCTCGCCGGGACGGAGCGTGTCGAGCAGCTCCGCGCGGCGGGCTTCGCGGCGCTGGCGGCGCGCGGCCCGCTCTGAAAGGATGAGACGCTTGCGGCGCCGATTCAGCTCGATGACCTTGACGTGAATTGGCTCGCCGACCAGCCGAGCCCAGCGCTCCTCCGGCTGCTGCTTCTCGCTGCCACGGTGCCTGGCAGCCAACTGTGAAGCGGGAACGAATCCACGCAGCTTGCCTAGACGGACAATCAAGCCGCCCTTGTTAAAGCCGGCCACCTGCGTCTCCAGGCTCTCACTCGCTTCGAACAGCTCCTGAGCGCGCTTCCAGTCCTGCTCCTCTTCCGCACGTCGAATAGAAAGGATCAGGTTTCCTTCGCGGTCTTCGGCACGCACGACATAGACCGAAACCACGTCCCCCACCTGCAATTCTTCGAGGCCATCGCGTCCCAGGCGCTCGAGCTCCTTGCTGGGGACAAGGCCCTCGGACTTGGCACCGACATCCACGAGCACCTCTGTGGGTGATACGCTGACGATCTCGCCGTCGACAATATCGCCAGGCCTCAGGCGGCGAAAAGAGAGGGCGTCCTCCATGAGCGAAGTCATCGGATGCTCTCCAGCTTGCTCCTCTCCCTCTCCTTCTACGGAGATCTCTGTGTCGTTGAACTTGTTCTCCTCCATGAAGACGGAACTCCCCTTACATCGATTTTTTGGGCCACGACACAAACGCAGTTTGAGTCGCACAAACCGAGTTTGCGACAATCCCATTATACCGCGTTTCTACACAAAACGCAAACCTGCATAGAAGAGCGAAAAGAGAATTTAAGAGGTCAGGGCACACGGCAGCCAGATGGAGAAGGTGCTGCCTTCCCCTGGAGCGCTCCGCACTGTGATTGTGCCTCCATATCCTTCCACCAGCCCGCGGACAATGGTGAGCCCAACCCCAGATCCTTGCTGCTCCAGCTTGTCGCGATCGACCTGGCGAAAGGCCTCAAAGATCCATGGCAGGGCCTCGGCGCGCATACCGATGCCTTCATCTGCCACAGTCAACCGCCACCTTTCCCCGTCCAACACTGTCGCCACCGTGACTCTGCCGCCCGTCGGCTTGGAGAATTTGATGGCATTGTCGATGAGGCGATCGACGATCTCGACCAGGTGTTCTTTGAGAATGGCGATCCGGGCAGCAGGGGCCTGGCAATCGGTAAGCAGCGCGACCCGCCTTGACCTCGCCTTATCGGCCGCCACATCGGTCCGACTGGCAATCACAAGATCGGGGGAGATGGGCTCGCGCGCAACGCTGGCAACCTGGCGCTGAAGCGCCCCTGTACTGAGCTTGCTGAGCAGCAAAAAGTCCTCGACCAGGGTCATGAGACGAGCTGACCCGGTGTGCAGGCCTTCGAGGATGCTTTCCAGCTCCTTGATCACCATCTCCTGTCCGCTGGATTCCAACAACTCTGTGTACCCCACGATCAAGGCCAGGGGCGTGCGAAATTCGTGGGTGAGCGTGCGGATGATCGAATCCTGCAAATCGGCGCCAACGCGATCGATGGCAGCCTGAGTTTGAGCAGCGCGCGCAAAGCGTGCGGAAACGGCTGCGAGCAGCTCTTCAGGCTCGAATGGCTTGATCAAATAGTCGTCCGCTCCGAGCCCCATCCCGTGCCGGATATCTCCCCTCTCGCTCTTGGCCGTGAGAAAGATAAATGGGGTCTGCGCCAGATTGGGGTCCTGGCGCACTTGCTCGCACAGGGCAAAGCCATCCATGCCCGGCATTTTGACGTCAGAGATAATCAAATCGGGCTTTTCGGAACCGACGACTGCCAGTGCATCGAGGCCATTGGTGGCCTTGAGCACGTGGTATCCTTCATCGGTGAGCAAAAAGCTCACAATCTCGAGGATATAGGGCTCATCCTCCACTACCAGGATGGTCTGTTGAGTCCCGGTTGCTGCCATTTCGCACCTATCCTCACCGAGTCAACCCCTTTTCGCCGTCGATTCGCGCGGGCAACCGCGCCCTCTCCAACAAGCATTCGACTCGACTGCATTGTACTCGAAAACGTGCAAGGGGGCAAGTAGCAGGTTAAGCGGTGGAATCAGCAATCATAGCAGGCAACGATCGCATCGTTCGGACAGGCGGGAATGCAGACACGGCATCCGTAGCAGCGGCTGGCATCGATAAAGGGGGGCTCGCCAGGGTCGAGCTGGATCAGCGCCTTGCTGCGACACACCTTGCGCGCGAGGCACACCTGGCAGGCAGCACACTTGTCGTCGATCACGCGTGGGATCGACGTGGTCTGTGCCCGGATCGTCTCCAATACGCTCATCTGCTGCTCGCCTCCTGTCCCTCGGTATACCCCTATAGGGTATTGTCCCTATTGTACCAGGGCGAACACCAGATGTCAAAATCGCGATCTTGGATGCCCTGGGTCGTTTAGGCGGACCTCAGGCGCTCTGCCACATAATGCCCAGAGATGCAGGCTTGATGAGCGCGGGAGAGATGTGGCCTATCCACGCTGGCACTCTGGGCAAAAGTACGCCGACCGCGCACCGATGACCAAGCGCTCGATGGTGGTGCTGCACACACGGCACGGCTTGCCGGCGCGGTCGTGCACGGCGAGGTCCACCTGGAAGTGGCCCGTTTCCCCATCAGCATCGGTGTAGCCGCCGTCACGCAGCGTGGTGCCGCCGGCAGCGACTGCTTGAGCGAGCACCTGCCGGATCGCGTGGTAGAGATCGGCCTGCTCCTGGGGGGTGAGGGTGTTGGCACGCCGCTCAGGGTGAAGGCGGGCGGCAAAGAGGGCTTCATTGGCATAGATGTTGCCGAGGCCGGTGACAAACTCTTGATTGAGCAGGAGCGACTTGAGGCGGCCCTTTCGTCGGTTCAAGAGTGCGCAAAAGAGATCCAACGTCAGGTCGTCGGCGAGGGGCTCGGGTCCCAGGTCACCAGTCACCTGCTCTATGGCGTCCACGAGGTAGATACGCCCGAATTTGCGTGGATCACGAAAGCGAAGCTGGCGCCCATTATCGAGATCAAATGAGACGCGCACGTGAGGATCCACCGGCTCCTCGATCGGCAGCACGCGCAGGCCACCGGTCATCTTGAGGTGGATCAACAGGTAGCCCCGATCGAGGGTGAGGACAAGGTATTTCCCCCGCCGCCCAACCGCCTCGACACGGCGGCCTACGATCTGTGTCTCGAACTCGCCGAGGGCAGGATAGGCGATGTTTCGCGCCCAGTATATCGACACGCCGGTGAAGGTGCGCCCGACCAAGGGCTCGCGCAGGTCTCGGGCAAAGGTTTCAACCTCGGGCATCTCTGGCATGATTCCTGCTCTGTTTCTAGCGCGCCGTCAGCCCGCCGTCGACGAGCAGCGACGCGCCGGTGATCCACGCTGCTTCATCAGACGCCAGGAAAAGGATCGCCGCAGCTACGTCGTCGGGGCGGCCGAGGCGGCGCAATGGGTAGGGGCGCGCCATCTCTTGCTCCTTGGCGCGCGGATCGGGCGCGTCGAGGAGGAGGTGCTCGTTCAGAGGGGTGATTACGAACCCAGGGCAGACGGTGTTCACGCGCACGCCACTGGGGCCGGCCTGGAGCGCGAGGCTGCGGGTCAGGGCTACGACACCGGCTTTCGACGCGTTGTAGGCAGGGCTCGTCTCGCGCGCGCCAAAGGTGCCGAGGTAGGAGGCGACGTTGACGACGGCGCCGTGACGCTGTGCCATGAGGCGCGGCAGTGCGTGCTTGCAGACGAGGTACACACCGCGCAGATTGGTGTCTAGGATCACGTCCCAATCGGGCTGCTCCAGCTCGGTGAGCAGGATGCGGTTGATCACCCCGGCACTGTTGACGACGACGTCGAGGCGGCCGAGAATCTGTTCTGCCTGCTCCAACAGGTGGGTCACCTGCCCTTCGGCGCGCACGTCTGCCTGGATAAAATGGAGGCACACACCACCGGCTGACTCCTGTTCGACGGCTGCCTGGCCACGCTCTGCGCCCCGGCCCGAGATGACAACAGCCGCTCCCTGGCGCGCAAAGGTGCGCGCCGCCTCCAGGCCGATGCCCGACGTGCCGCCGGTGATGACTATTCCTTTTCCTTCAAAGCTGAGCACGGCTACCCCCTTGTAAGGATCTTGGCGAATTCTTGGCAGCGGATTTGATTAAAGGCCTCGCAGGTGCCAGGCACGTCGGATGGGATGTCGACGCCGAATGCACACAGCGCACGGCGCAGGTGACAGAGTGGCAAGCCCATCACGTTGAGCCAGCAGCCATCCACCCGGGCGACAGGATCGAACCCCGTGTGCTGGATGGCGTAGGCGCCTGCCTTGTCTAGCGGGTCGCCGCTGGCGACGTAGGCAGCAATGTCAGGGTCCGTATAGTCGCGCATCCAGACGACGCTCTGGCCAAGCTCGGTGATCATACAGCGCGTTGCCGGGTGCCACACGGCGAGGCCGGTGTACACGATGTGGTCGCGATGGCGCAGGCGGCGCAGCATATGCGCAGCATCTTCAAAATTAGCCGGCTTGCCAAGCAACTGCCCATCCAGCACAACAGTCGTATCGGCAGCGATCACCAGCTCGTCGCGCCGTACCGTTGGGATCGCGTACGCTTTGGCCTGTGCCACGCGCAGGACCATCTCTGTAGGTGCCTCACCTGGGAAGGGGGTTTCGTCAATGTCGGCCACCTTGACGACAAAGCGCAACCCGAGGAGGGCCAGGAGCTGCCGGCGCCGCGGCGAGGCGGAGGCGAGGATCAACCGCCTGATGCCGGATGTACCATAGGCTACGGGCACTACCCCTCCAACACCTGCCGGATCGCGGCAGCGATCTCGTCCAGCTCCGCGCGGCCGGGGCGCAGGCCATACCCCGGCGGGAAATAGAAGCCAAAGCCGTCGCCACGAAAACGAGGCAGGACGTGCAGGTGAACGTGGAATACCGACTGCCCGGCAGGCGCACCGTCAGCCAGGAAGAAGTTGATGCCCTGGCAAGGCAAGCCGCTGGCGCGCAGGGCGGCAGCCAGGCGTTTACCGATGCGAAACAGGTGTGCTCCTGTGTCCTCGTCAAGATCCGCCAGGTGTGTCGCGTGAGCAAGGGGAACGACGAGCAGATGACCGGGGTTCACCGGCTGGGTGTCCATAAAAGCCACGACCTGGCTATCGGCATAGACGCGGCTGGCAGGCGCCCTGCCCTGGATAATGTCACAGAAAAGGCACTGTTCTCCGGGTGCGGCACGGCCGGGCACGATCTCATCAGGCACCATCTGGTCAAACCCTCTCCTCTCACCGGTTGGCGTGCCAAGATTATACCATAGACAGCATGAGACGAAAAGCAACAGGCACACCCACGCCAGGGCCGCCGCGAAATGTGCCATTGCCAGCCGCGCAATCTTGGTGAGTTGAAGGGTGGTTTGTCACCTACAACGACAGACGCGATTGTTCTGGGGTCGGTGCACGCGCCTTGACAACCCCTGGGGAGAGTGATATAATTCGATACACCAGGGTCAGGCACAGACAAACGTTTGACGGAAGGGATGGACACGATATCCATGCTAGGAGACTGGCCGGCGAAATCTGAACGTCATGCCCTCTTGGCTGCGCCAATGCCGGTCATCCCGCACGCCCCGTTGTTAGAATATGGTGGGTATCATCTCAATAGAGAGGGGGAAGTTGGGGTGTGTGCGGGCAAACGCACACATCCCAACCCCCCATTATTGGGTAGATATTATGGTGGATTGTAAGGACGCCAATTCAGAGAAAAGGAGGAAAAATGTCCCAGGATCGCACGACACCGATGGATCAGCCCGAGTGGGCACGCAGAAATGTGGATGCAGACGACCAGAAGACAGTGATAGCCAATCAGGAGAGTGTGACGCCGCCGACGCTGCCATTAGGCGATCAAGGACCAGGTGGATGGGGCAGGGAGCAGGGAGGAGGGCGTGAGTTTGTGCGTGCACAACCCTCAGCCCCGACCCCGCCGCCTTTCAGCCCCCAGCAAGCACCCTTTGGTCCCCCGCCGCAGCGAGCGGCAGGCCCAGAAGGGGCGACGATGTTGATCAGCGAGCGCCCTACACCGATGTTTGCCTGGCTGGCCGTGTTCGCCGGCCCGGATCGAAACACGATCGGGACGGTGCACACAGTAAGGCCGGACACAACCACGATCGGCAGGGTGGCGGGGAATCACATTGTCGTGCACGACGAAACTGTGTCGGCCCAGCATGCACGTATTCGCCGGGAAGATAAGGAAGGGGAACAGCCGGCGTTTGTGCTCTATGACATGGGCAGCCGCAACGGGGTCTATGTGGGCGATAAAGATAGCTACAAGAATGACCAGAGCCGGACCTATCGCCATGAGCTCCAAGATGGCGACTATGTGCTGGTTGGTGATACGACGCTCGTATTCAAGCGGATATAGGCCGGGCTGCAGGAGCAAGTGGCGCAGAGCGAACACTGATTGACCCGGAGACAAGGAGGAGGATATGAAGAACGCGCAGTGGGGCCGGGTACGCCTCCCGCTGAGTGCACTGAGCATGGCCCAGGCTGTATCGTTTGCGACCTTGATCGTGCTGTTGGCAGCGCTCGCCCTGCCAGCAGCGTCGCAGGGTACGGTCAATGTTTCCATCGATGAGGTGCAGCTCGATGCCTTTCCGCAAGCGCAGACCCTGACTACCGTGAGCGACGCCAATGGCGTGCCGATCCTGGGACTGGGTGCCGACAAGTTCGAGATGGTGGAGGATGGGCAGGCTTCGTTTCCACCTGATAGTGTGGAGACTCAAGTCAACCGTGATGCAGTGATCTCGGTGGTGATGGTCATCGACATCAGCGGCAGCATGGAAGGGAAGCCGATCGCGGGTGCAATGGCCGCTGCCAACGCACTGCTCGACCAGATGTCGCCCAACGATCGGGCAGCCATCATCGCGTTCGCCGACGAGGTCAAGAGCCTGAACCCTGGGGAACTGGAAGAAGGTAAGGAACTGGGATTCACGACGGACAAGAACGCGGTCCGTAACGTGGTGAACTTTCTCGACACCCGGCTTGGCTGGGATACGCCGCTGTACGACGCGATCTATAAAGGCGTCAAGATGGCAGCCGCAGAGCCGATCGGTAAACGGGCTCTGGTTGTGATGACCGATGGACGCGACGAGCGGGACAACGCGCAGGGCGTGCCCGTGAAGGACAAGGGCAGCCTATCGACACCAGACGACCCGATCAACGAAGCGAACCGACATAATATTCCGATCTTTGCCGTCGGGCTCGGGAGCAAGCTGGATACCAAGTACCTGATGCGCCTGGCAGAGCGGACGGGGGGCGTGTACCAGCAAGCGCCGCAGCCGGAAGAGTTGGCTCCTCTTTTTGAACAAGTGGTGAGCCAGCTCAAGACACAGTATAAATTGGGTTACACCTCGCGCCTGCCCAAGGACACGACTGGCTATCACAGCATCATGGTGCGTGTGAATCTTCCACAGGGCCAAGACTTTGATGAATTCAAGTTCCAGCTTGGCGAGGAGCCGACTGCCGTGCCGCCGACCACAGCCCCGACAGCAGAGACGTCTTCTGGGGATGATGGCACGGAAGGGACGAGCGGCGGCGCAGAAGAGACGAATCCAGGCAACAGCAGTGGCGGCTCGACGCCGCCGGAAGGCGAGACAGGCACTGGCTCTGAAAATACGAGCAGTGGACTACAGGGGATCGTCGACCAGGTGCGCGACATTATCGAAGATCAGCCCGGGCTGGCAATCGTCGTGGGCGCTGGCATCCTGCTACTGTTGATTCTGTTGATTGCCCTGGTCGTCGTGTTGGTCAGGGGACGCAAAGGAAGCCAAGCAGAGTATCCGTCGATCGAAATCGACGAGGCCTATGATCTCGGGGGATGGACACCGGCCGGTGCGCCAGGGATGGAGGCGCCAGGGACGATGTCGCCTGGCCTGGCGACAGAAGGCTGGACAGGTGGTGGCGCGACCGAAGTCGCACCCGGAGCGTGGGGAGGACAGCCAGCGGCCGGTGGACCGCCGTTAGGCACAGCCCCAGCCCAGGGGTTCGGCCCTCCCTTTGCGCCTGGCGGGCCATCCGCCCCGCCCAACATTCCCGAGGTGGGCGGAACCAAGGTGATCCAGCGCGCGCCACAGCACATGGCGATGTTGATCAGTAAAACAGATCCGAGTGTGCGCCATGACCTGACAGGTACAGTGAACATCGGGCGTGCGCGGGAAAATCAAGTTGTTTTGCAAGACGCGACGGTATCGCGCCACCACGCGTGGATCAAGGCGGAGGGTAAGCAGTTTACCGTGTTCGACGTCGGAAGTGCAAACGGCACTTTTGTGAATGATGAACGCGTCGAAGAGCCACGCGAGCTCCAGAGTGGAGATGTGGTGCGATTTGGTGATCTAGAGTTTGTGTTCAACCCACTATTCTAAAAGCCTGGAATCGAGCTTGGCAGGTAGCTGAATGGATCCTCGGCTGGTCGCCAAGCGCCAGGAAGCCGACGACAAGCGGGATGGCAGGGGGTGGCATGAGGCTGGTTGTCGAGGTTGGAAGTACACGCGCCGGGGGGAGCCCGGGGCACGGAGGCGGTGAGCGGCCGGGCGCGAGCCGAGAATTCCAGATCGATAAAGCCCAGGCCACAATCGGTAGGGGGGTGGAATGCGACGTGGTGCTGGCGGAGCAGGGAGCATCGAGGCAACATGCACGCCTTCATTATAACATGCGGGTCCCACCAGGCCCAGGCGAGCCGCAAAGTGACAGCGCGTCTGGCAGCGGCACGTGGTACCTGGTCGATCTCGGAACCACCAATGGTACCTTTCTGAACGGCCGCCGGCTAGAGGCACACCATCCGGAGCCGCTAAAGGTGGGAGATCGGGTATCGATTGGCAGCTCTGTCCTGGTGGTACACGACCTCAAAGTGCCGCTGCGCACCGACAAGGGGGCAGGGCGGCTAATGGAACTGCACCCTGCCGTGCGGGGGATGGCAGCACTGCTGTTCGTAGCTGGCCTGGTGGTGATCGTCGCGCTGCTGGTGCTGGTGCTCCGGCCAGAGCCTCACGTCCAGGAGGCGGTACTCCCGACAGCAGCAAGCCCGCTCGACGTGATAACAACCGTGATCCCTTCAGGCGTGCCCCAGGACTTGATCGAGCCGATCGAGCAGATGCTGACCAGCCCCCCCATCATCCCCTTGTTGGGGACGCCAGAGCCATAGAACGACAAGTTACGGGCCGGTGGCCAACCAAGATGAAAGGCGGTGAAGGATAATGGCAGTCTTGAGTGTTCGTACCGGTTCCCAGGCTGGGACGGAGTTTCCGCTGGACCAGGCAGCAGTGCGCATTGGCCGTGGCTCGGCAAGCGATATCCCCCTCACCGATAGCCAGGCATCGCGACAGCACGCCGAGATCACGCGCAGTGGGGATCAATATTTTATCCGCGACACGGGCAGCACAAACGGTACGTTTGTGAACGGCCAGCGGGTGACAGGCACGCAGCCTCTGCGTCCGGGAGATGAGATCCAGATCGGCGACACGGTGTTCAGTTATCTGCTGGCTTCGGCTGTATCGCCTGTGCCACGGACCGGCTGGGAAGCAGATCTGTACGGCGACAGTGCGGCTGCACGGCCCCGCACGCGCGGGCCGCTGGTATGGGGGTTGGTCGGCCTGGTAGTCGTGCTGTTGATCGCCACAGCGGTAACAGCATTCTTGCTGCTGCGCGAGGATGATGAAACCACCACACCGGTGGCTGTGGCGACCGCAGAACCGACCGCGGCACAGATCGCACCTGCGCCCACGGCGACGCCGACTGGAGCGCCGGCAGCCGGGGCGCCAAGTGCCGAGCCGCTGGTTGAACCGATTACCGTCGAAGTGCCCACCGTAGCCCTCGAGGCCACGGTGGCTGTCCCGGTGCCGACGGTTGCCGTCCAACCGTCTGTCCAACCTCCTGCCCAGCCCCCTGTGCAGCCACCCACCCAACCTGGAGGCGGGACTACGATCTCACCGGAGCAGTTGGAACAACTGCCCGAGGCAGTCAGTGAGTACCTGGGCGATATACCACCGGAGCAGCTCCCCGACGCGATTGCCGCGCAGCTCGAGTCGATGACGCCGGAGCAGGTGCAAGAGATGATCGCTGCCCTCTTTCCTGGCGTGAACCCACAGACCCTGCCCCAAGTCGTGGCTGCATCCTTCCCGGGTATGTCGGTGGAGGAGGTCGAAGGGCTGTTCCAGATGGTCTTTCCTGGGCAGAATATCCAGATCCCAGAGATGGGACCGATCGGCGGACGGTTGGTGCTCGGTAGCTACGATGCCGGGCGAAACGTATGGGACGTGTACGAGATCAACACCACGCTCCTGGGTGCCGGCGGTGAGCGCGAGCTGCTGGTGGAACAGGCCAGCGAGCCCGATTATTCACCCGATGGCCAGTGGGTCGTCTTTTATTCCTGGGCACCCGACCGCCTCGGCCTGCGCTTGATCAAGACGGACCGCACAGGCGACACACAGCTCACGACTGTTACGGACCATTACTATCCGAGCTTTTCACCAGATGGTGGGAGAGTAGCATTCTATAACCAGGCCACTAATGCGGTGCACGTCGTGAATCGAGATGGATCGAACATGCGCGAGATCACCAAAGGCGAGTTCCCGGCATGGTCCCCCGTTGGCGATCAGATCGTTTATCGCGGCTGCCTGGGGGGGGGGAGCTGCGGCCTGATCGTGGCCAAGGCCGATGGAACCAACCCGCGCCAGATCACCACGCATGCCAACGATGCAGCGCCACGCTGGTCGCCAAACGGCGGACAGATCACCTTCCACTCTGACCGCGATGGCAACTGGGAGATCTATGTCATCAACTCGGACGGTTCGTGGCTGCGGCGGATCACCATCGATCCGACGACGCAAACAATGCCCGTCTGGTCGCCAGATGGCTTGCGCATCGCTTTCCGCTCGGACAAGGGGGGACAAGGCGGCGTGTGGCTGACCTCGGGCATTGGAGGACCGGCCACCAAACTGCTTGATGCAGGATTCAACCCGGCCGCTCCGATGCTCGGCGAGATGGACTGGAAGAAATAGATGAGGCGTCCCGGCATCGCAGCGTGCGGCCCACCGGCAGTCTCGAGGGTAGGATGACTAAAGCGTTACTGGTTTTGCAAGAGGGTCCAGGGGCAGGGCGAGCCTGTCCCCTCGACCCGATCGAAAAGAGCGTCTTTTCTGTGGGGCGGTCACCGTCATGCGACGTGGTGCTGAACGACCACCGATCCTCGAGACACCACGCCAACGTACAGTGGACGGGGCGGGAATGGGAGGTTGTGGACCTGGAAAGCACCAATGGAACGTATGTCAATGGGATGCGCGTGCACCATCCCTATCCTCTCCGCATTGGCGACCGCGTGACGGTGGGTGATACGACGCTGGTGCTACGCAGCGCACCCGCAGACAGCGGAGTGCCAGCAGCCCCAGTTGCTGCCCCCGCACGCCCGTTCGGCGCCGGTCAAGTGCCCCAACGAGCCGTAGCCGAGGCCCCCGAGCGCGCAGAGGACGAGGTATCGTCTCCTTCCTGGAGTTTCTGGGTGGCGCAGGGGGTATTGACCGTGGCCGTCGTCTGCCTGGCAGCCGGCTCACTGCTGCCGTGGCTCGAGATCCGGGGGCAGGTGCGCCAGGACGTGGCGCCACTGCTGCAACAGGGATTTGAGATCTGGGGCGCGTTAACCGGCACAGATCCAACCCAGATGGCGAGCTATACGATCGACGGGCTCATGGCTCACGGCAAGCTGACGCTTGCCCTGGCAATTGTCAGCACCGCCGCCCTGGTCGTCGAGATCTTTTTTTACCGGCGGTCTCTGATCCCAGGAGTGATATACCTGGTGACTGGCCTGATGGTCATCGCGACGATGTCGTTCGACGCGATCAACTATGCCCAAAACGCCGTGCAGATCCAGGAGATGGATCTCCTCTTTGGCTATCAGTTGGGCGACCTGACCGACGTGCTTGGAACCATCGTCAAAATAGAAGCCGTGCCGCAGGTCGGCGTCTACTTGGTAGGCGCTGGCCTGGCACTGCTGCTGATTGGAGGGGGAGTGCGCGTGTTGAGCGGCTTGCCGCACAGAGAGAGAGGATTGTACGCCGAATGAGTCACGACACACTATTAGGCATCCTTCGCGTCCAGACGCCCGGGGGAGGGTGGGACGAAATGCCCCTGTACCAACATACCCTCCGGGTTGGCCGCAGTCCGGGGAATGATATCATCCTCGACAACGATCGCACTGTGTCGGGCAATCATGCCCAGTTCAGCCTTGGTCCACAGGGCTGGGTCGTTTCGGATCTTGATTCGAAAAACGGGACGTACCTGGACGGACAGCGGCTGGCGCCACAGAGCCCGGCCATGCTCCAGGCAGGCCAGGCAGGTCCAGCGGGTGGTGGGTTCAGTGTCGTCGGCATCGGGCAGTTTCGCTTTCAGATCCGCCCGGTATCAACGCTGCAACCTGACGAGAGCGTGCCCCCGCCTCTGCGCGGTGGGGTTCGGCTCGACGCCCGTGCCACGCCGGGGCTGGTTGTGTTCAGCCAGGGCAGTGTCTCCAAGTTCCCGCTCAGCGGGCCGGTGACCACGCTCGGCCGCGGGTCGAGCAACGACTGCCAGATCAACGACTCACTGATCTCGGGCCAACACGCACGTGTAGAAGAGCGCAATGGGAGCTACTACATCGTCGATCTGAACAGCACCAACGGGCTGACCTACGGAGGGCAGCGGATCAGAGAGCACCGGCTGTCGGATAGGGATATTCTTTACGTCGCAGGCAAGGTCGCGATCCAGTTCAGGGCAGACGTGGGATTCCTGCCCGCCGGGGCAGCGGCGCCGCGCCGGGAGGCTGCCCCCAAAACACAGTATCTCGACATTGGACAACTACAAGCCGGAGGCGCCCAGACCGGCAAGAGGATCACGATCGGGCGCCACAGCAGCAACGTGATCGTGCTCGATCACCCGCGTGTCTCGCGCTATCATGTCGTGATCGAGCAGTTTGGTGCCCGTTTCCGGCTGCGAGATCTGAATAGTGACAATGGCACGTTTGTCAACGGCAAGCGCGTCGACAAGGAGGTATGGATCAAGGAGGGCGACGAGATCAGCGTCGCCTCACACCGCCTGATGTTCCAGGAAGATGGAATTACCCACTTTGACGCAGCCGGCCACATCCGCCTCGACGCACTGCTCATCGAAAAGTGGTACAGCAAGACGGCGAATATCCTGAAAAAGGTGTCGCTATCCATCTATCCGAAAGAGTTTGTGGCGCTGGTGGGCGCCAGCGGCGCCGGCAAGTCGACATTCTTGAACACTCTGACGGGATTCAACCCGGCAAACGGCGAAAAATCGCGAGTGTTGGTGAATGGCAAAAACCTGTACGCGCACATGGACGAGTACAGGAACGAAATGGGCTATGTGCCGCAGGACGACATCATCCACCGCGAGTTGACTGTATACGGCGCACTCGACTATGCCGCGCAGCTTCGCATGCCGTCGGACACAACCAAGGACGAGCGGCACAAGCGCGTGATGGAAGTGATCAAGGAGCTGGGGCTCGAGCGCCAGTGGAAAAACCCGATCACGGCCCTCAGCGGCGGCCAGCGCAAGCGCGTATCGATGGGCGTCGAGCTGCTCACAGAGCCGGGGCTCTTTTTCCTGGACGAGGCCACGTCGGGCCTCGACCCCGGCACAGAGACAGAGATGATGGAGCTGCTGCGCACTCTGGCGGATGGCGGCAGGACGGTGATCCTGGTGACGCACGCAACCAAGAACGTGATGATGTGCGACCAGGTGGTCTTTTTGGCCAAAGGAGGCTATCTGGCCTACTTTGGCCCCCCCAACGAAGCACTCGAATACTTTGAACGGTACCGCACCGAGGAGGAACGGCGCTACAAGGATCGGGTCGAGTTCGATGACATCTACAAACTGATCGAAACACGGGGCACCCCCGAAGAGTGGGGCGAGCGCTACAAGCAGTCGCGCGAATACCAGCAGTATGTGGTGCAGCGCCTGCAAGAGCTGAAGGAGCAGCAGCAGACGCCCACACCGGCACCGGTGGTGAGAACACACAGGAAGCGCCAGGTGTCGGCCTTTCGCCAGTTCCTGATCCTATCAAAGCGCAATTTGCAAATCATCGCCCAGGACAAGATCGGACTGGTGCTGATGCTGGCAGTGGCACCAATGATCGGGCTCATGGACTTTATGTGGACCACCCACCTGTTTGATATTGAACAGGGAGATGCGACCCGGATCGTCACTATGCTGTTCATGATGGGCTTGATCGGCATCCTGACCGGTGCGCTCAGCTCGGTGCGCGAGATTGTCAAAGAGGTAGACATCTACCGGCGCGAGCGCACGGTGACACTCAAGCTGTGGCCCTACATCCTGTCGAAAGTGTGGGTGGGCGTGATCCTGGCCGCATATCAAGCCGGTGTGTTCATCCTGGCCAAGAGCCTGTTGGTCAAGCCCGTATTCTTTGGCGATTATGGTTATCCGGCGATGTACCTCACCGCCTTTCTCACCACATTATCCGGATATATCATGGGACTGCTGATCTCGGCGGCAGCGCCCAACCAGAACATTGCGCTCTTTTTGGTCGTGATCTTTTTGGTGCCGCAATTTCTGTTTTCCGGTGGGCTGCTGCCCCTTGAAGACATCCCTGGGGGAGGGGCGATCAGCAGCGTCGTCGCCACCCGCTGGGCGTTCAATGCCCTGGTGCGCATCACGGGCATTGGGGAGGATGTGATTGCGGATCCGTGTTGGTCACTTCCAGAGAATGAGCGCGACAGGTTGACCGACGAGCAGAAGGGAGGCTGCGACTGTTTTGGCGCCTCGATCTTTACCGACTGTACTTTCCCCGGGATACGGAACCCCGAGTTTTATGACAGTGATGCACAACGATACATGCTCGCTCCCGAGCCGGTGCAGCCAGGCACGCCCACGCCCTACCCGAGCCCAACCCCCTTGCCCAGTCCGACCCCGCTGCCCAAGCCGGGCATGATGGATGATCAGGACGCGTACGCCAGGCAAAGCCAGCAGCAGATGGAAGAGTACCAACGCCAGGTGGGCGAGCAGCAGCAAGAATGGGCGGATCAACGAGAAGAACAGATGACCGAGTACTTTGACCAGATTGAAGGCTATCAGGACGAGCTCGAGGCGTGGAAGAGCGGGCGCGAAACGCCTATTCAGAAAGCAGAAGGCGCGATCCTGGGAGTCTACAAACAGGCAGAGCAAGCTTTGAGAGCCGACGTCGAGCAGTGCTGGCTCGCGCTGGTGATCATCACGCTCGTCATGCTCGGTCTGACGGCACTGTTCCAAAAACAGAAAGACGTGATCTAGGGCATGCCTTGGAAGCCGTCGCGACCAAGGGGTAGTGACCCCGGAGTGGTCGCGCCACCTGGCGGGTACCAGCGGCGGTTGCTGCTGGTGAACCCGGCTGTGAAGGCATACGGCAATCACGGGCAGGGACATCCCACAAACGCCGGAGGTGTGGTGACGATGGAGCCTCTGGCACTGGCCTACGTGGCGGCAGTGACGCCGCCACACTGGTCCGTGCAGATCTTGGACGAGGCCAATCCTCAGCGCGGGCGGGGCGACATTCACAAGATCGCGGCTGACTACAGGCCGGACCTGGTGGCCCTCACCTCGCTGACGCAAACGGTGCCACGCGCCTACGAGATCGCCGCGAGCCTGCGGGCCGCGGGCATGCCGGTGGTGATCGGCGGCGTGCACGCCACGCTGCTGCCTGACGAGGTGGCGCAGCATGCCGACGTTGTATATCAGGGCGAGGCAGAGGGCAGTTGGCAGGCACTGATCCGCGACTTTGAAGCCGGGCGGTTGCAGCCACGCTACCAGGGCAATGTGCCGTCGCTGGCAGCGCTGCCCCAGCCGCGGCGCGAATACGGCCGCCGATACAGGCTTGATCTCGTGTCAGCCTCGCGCGGATGCCGTTACCGGTGCGAGTTTTGCACGCTCTGGAAACTGGAGAGCGGTCATCACCGCACCCGACCACCAGAAGAGGTTGTCGACGAGATCGGGGCGCTGGACAGGACCCCAGGGGTGAATGGACACCGACCGATCTTTTTCACGGACGAGAACGTGTTCGTGGAGCGGGAATGGGCACTGGGCCTCTTTCGGACCATGGCAGCGCGGGGTATCAGGCGGCCGTTCGCGATCCAGGCGTCGCTTGACATTGCCGACGACGAAGAGATGTTGGCAGTGCTCCAGGAGGGCGGGTGCATGACCGTGCTCATCGGTTTCGAGTCGGTCAGTGAAGAGAGCCTGCGCCTGATGCGCAAGGGTGTAAACCTGCGGATTGGAATAGAACGATACAAGGACAAAATCGACCGGCTGCACGCGCACGGGCTGGCAGCATCGGGGACGTTCATGTTTGGCAACGACGGCGACGGGCCAGACATTTTCGAGCGCACCGTGGCATTTGTGCTCGATTCGGGGCTCGATCTGGCGCACTTTGGGTTGCTGACACCAAACCCAGGCACCGATCTGTTCAACCGCCTGGCGCGTGAAGGCCGCTTGCTCTATACCGACTTTCCACGGGATTACGCACGCTACGATCTACGGACGGCAGTGTTCCAACCGCTGCACATGACGTGCGAAGAGTTGGAGCGAGGGTTGATGTGGGCGACGCGCGCTATCGGCGCGGGACTAGTGCTCGCCCGCCGCGCCCGGCGGACGTGGCAGGCGACGCACAACCCGGTGATGACGGCCCTGGCCCTGGCCTGGAACCAGTCGGGGTTGTATCGCCGGGTGATGGGGGGCAGGTAGAAATGGAGCGAGTGCACATTACACACTGAGCGCCGGAGAAAGCAGGCAGACAGAGGCCTGCTTTGAGCGCTGCAAAAGGAGATCGAGGCTATGACGTCGGAGCAACAAGGACCGCGGTTCTTTGGACAGGGAGATGTGGATGCAGGCACGCTGGCGGGTGAGCGAGTGGCCGTGTTGGGGTATGGGAACCTGGGGCACGCGATGGCTGCCAACCTGCGCGATTCAGGCATTCAGGATCTTTTGATCGGCAATATTGCAGACGTCTATGCCGAGGCAGCGCGGGCCGATCGCTTCGAGGTGGTGTCAATCTCGGAAGCAGCAGCCACAGGTGACGTAGTGCTGGTGCTGCTGCCCGACGAGGTCATCCCCGAAGTGTTCATGGCCGACGTGGCGCCCCATCTACGCGCCGGCTCGGCCATTCTCTTTGCCTCGGGCTATACGCTTGCCTACGGGCTGATCTCGCCGTCGCGAGACGTAGACGTGCTGCTGCTTGCTCCGCGGATGGGAGGAGAATACATTCGGGGCCGGTTCCTGGATGGGACAGGGTTCGTCGGGTATGTGTCGGTGGAGCAGGATGCGACAGGGCGCGCGTGGCGGCGGCTGCTGGGTGTGGCAGGCGCAGTTGGGGCACTCTGTGGGGGGGTGATGGAACTGAGTGCCCGCCAGGAGGCGGACCTGGACCTCCTTGTGGAGCACACCATGGGGGCGGTTATCGGGGTGACCGTGATGAGTACCTTCACGCTGGGGGTAGAGGCCGGCATCCCGCCCGAGGCACTGGTGATGGAAATGTACATGTCGGGCGAGATGGAGAGCGTGTTCCGTGCCTTCCGTGAACGTGGGTTCTTTCGCGCAGCCGACTTTCATGGTCCGACGGCAATGTACGGCGGGTTCGTGCGCACCTTCGAGCTCATGACGTCCGACCTACCGGCCCGCTTCAAGGCGATGCTGGAATCGATACAAAGCGGCGAGTTTGCTGCTCAGTTTCAGGCCGAGCGCCAGGCCGGCTACCCCAATCTCAGCCAGGCACAGTTCATGTCGGGCGAGCAAGGCCCGATTGCCAGGCCGATCGTCGACGCAGAGGCACGAGTGAGAAGGATGCTAGGCCTGAACCGAGACGAGAGATAGAATAGCCCGCATGAAAGACTTGACGAGCAAAACCTGGGGCAGGTTTCAGATCATCGAGGAGCGCGGTCGCGGCGGGATGGCCGTCGTGTACAAGGCGTACGATGACGTGCTCCAAAGAACAGTGGCCCTCAAGGTGCTGTTGCCTGCACTGGCTGCGGATGAGGCGTTCACCCACCGGTTCCGCCAGGAGGCGATCACGGCCGCGAATTTGAGGCATCCGAACATTGTGGTGATTTTCGACGTGGGTGCCTACGAGCGGTTCCAGTTCATTGTGATGGAATACCTGGAGGGGCCGACGTTGCAGCAGGAGCTGCAGACACTCGCAAGCGCAGGCAGCAAGGGGGCGCTGCCGTTGTGGCGGGTGCTCCGGATGGTGGAACAGCTCGCGAGTGCCCTCGACTATGCCCATGGGCAGCGCCTGGTACACCGTGATGTCAAGCCGGCCAATATCATGATCGGACCTGGGGACCACATGACGCTCACCGACTTTGGCTTGGTCAAAGCCGTGCGCGGCAGCAAGGTGACCAGCGAGGGGGCGGCTGTCGGGACGCTCAAGTACATGTCGCCAGAGCAGGCCGCGGGCAAAGAGCTCGATAGCCGGTCGGACATCTATGCCCTAGGCGTGGTAGTGTACGAGATGCTATCGGGCGAGGCACCTTTTACCGGCACTACGCCGTACCAGACACTGCACGCACTGATGCACCAGCCGCCACCGCCTCTGTCGCGTGTCGCCCCCTCCATCTCGCCAGCGATCGAGCAGGTGGTGCTGAAAGCACTGGCCAAGGAGCCACACCGCCGCTTTCCAACAGCCGCCGGTTTTGTCCAGGCCCTGGCGCGCGCAAGCGGAGCCGGCCCGAGCGCCGGGGTTGACACAGAGCAGTTGAAGCATCGCACACGGCTGCTGCTCGTGGCACCCGATGGCCGCAGGTACCCTGTGGGTGAGGGTGAGACGGCCATCGGGCGCGACACGAGCAACGACGTGGTCATCGCCAGCCCGAAAGTGTCCAGGCAGCATGCCCGTATTCGTCTGGACAGGGTCGGAGCGGGTACACTGGAGGCGCCGAGAATGACCTGCACAGTCACCGACCTGCGCAGCACAAACGGTACCTTTGTGAACGGGGTGCCCCTGGCTCCTGGCGAAGCCACGAGCCTGAAGGAAGGCGATCTCCTGGGCGTGGGGCCGGTGACCTTGTTGGTTACCCTACCCTCATCCACCGGGCCGCTAGGATCTACGGGTCGAGTGCCAGGTGCGACGGAGAGCATCGATGTCAAGCCGGGCTAGCAGCGCAAAGAACGCCAGAAAGGATGTATCCAGATGAATGACACCCAGAACAGCTACCTGGACCCGGACGAGCAGCGCCGGTTACAGGACATAGACCCCGACAAGACGATCCCGCCAAGAGGAACACCCCGCCCACAGAGCACGCAATACCGGTCCAGTGGCTTTCCCCCCCTGCCAGAAGAGCCCGAGCGGATCCCCACCCCGCGGAGCTTTCCACCGGTGTCCACGATGAGCCAGCCACCACCCCCACGGCGCGGCCCGTCGTTTGCGCTCGGGTGCCTGACCGGCCTGGCTTTATTTCTCGCCCTCCTGTCGGTGCTCTTGAACGTGATTTTACTCTCTACCCTCTCGAACGCGCAGCGGGCAGCCGTTGAGAATATCGACGCAGTCATCCAGGCGCTGGACGGTTTTCTCGGTGAGGGCTTTTACTACGAGTACAAATTCAACCGGGACATCCCTGTCGCGGCGAGCATTCCGATCCAGCAGCAGATGACCATCCCTTTTGAGGGCAACTTTCCAATCAACACCACGATCGAGGTACCTATCGACGCCGGGTTGCTCGGCACCTTTGTCGTCGACGTTCCGATCAACACCAATGTATACGTCAGCACACAGGTGCCGGTCAACATCGATCAAACATTCGACTTTAGCTCGACGATTCCAATCAGCATGACTGTGCCAATCAACGTGAGCGCGGACGATCCCGAGATCGAGGATCTGATTGGCCGGGCGCGGCAATGGCTGATAGACCTGCGCGACTCGTTGTCGAGAGGGTGGCTGCCAGACTGGCTGCCCCTCGGGGATGAGTAGAAAGGAGGCAACGTGGCACTTTCAAACATGTCGTCCAGAGAACGAACGATCGTGATTGTGCTGGCTGTCATCATTGTGATTGCACTGTTGGGCATCGGCATTCTCGCTGCCAGGCTCATGCAGGGTGAAGAGCCTGACGCGACGGCGAGCGCTGCACCACCCGAGACGATCACCGCGATCCCGCCTCCATCGCCCGGGGCGCCAGTGGCAACCCCCGTGACTAATGTGGGCAAACCGGTGGCGGTGACGCGCGCCGAGGGCCTGGGGCCAGGTGTGCCGGTGATGATCGTGGCGCAGGCGCTGCATCCGGGGCGTCGCTACCGGATCGAGATCGCGGCCGCGGACGGGGCAAGCGTCCAGGTGAACGGTAACTGGAGCCAGGGGGCTGTGGCACTCCAGGGACAACCGGCAGCGCCCCAGATCGAGTTCTTTGAAGGGGTAACGCCTTATCAGATCGAGGTTGTGTCACCCGTGCCCAACCCGGAGATGTGGAGCGTGTCCGTGTCAGCAGGGCCAAAGAATATCCTGGGCGCGCAACCGCGGTTGGTGATCACCATTTGGGACGTGACGGAGGCTGAGTGAGCGACGCATCTGCACGCCCTGCAGCGGCGATCGTGCTCGATGTGGGACAGTACTCGGATCGCGGCCAAAAACGGACGAACAACGAGGACTGGCTCGGGGTGTTCCAGCCCGAATCGAGCGCCGAACTGCACACCAGGGGCAGTTTGTTCCTGGTGGCCGACGGGATGGGTGGGCATCAGAGTGGAGAGATTGCCAGCCGGCTGGCCGTGGACCAGGTAATCCGGCATTTTGCCCACGATTCGACGCGCGACGCGGCAGCCGGCCTGCGGGGGGCGATCGAGTCGGCGAACGACCTGTTAGTGCGAGAGGCAGGGGATGCGCCACCGGGCACGCGCTGGGGGACCACGTTGGTCGCAGCGCTCGTGCGTGGCAGGGAGCTGTGGATCGCCAATGTGGGCGACAGCCGCGCTTACTTGCTGCGTAACGATCATCTGCGGCAGATCTCTGTGGACCATACACTGGGCGGTGAGATGGCTGCCGCGTTCAGCGAGAATTGGATCGGCCGGCACGTGGTCACGCGTGCCCTTGGAGCCAAGCCGCAGGTCCAAGTTGACGTATACACGCCCATGGCACTGAGCAACCGAGACCGAATCGTGCTGTGTACCGACGGGCTGACCGGCGCGCTGACCGAGCAAGAGATCGCTACCATGGCCGGTCGGTTCGCACCACAAGAAGCGGCTACCCGTCTGGTGTACGCCGCCAATCAAAAGGGCGCCGCGGACAATGTAAGCGTGATCGTCATCGGAGTGAGCCAGGCAGGCGCATGGCACATGCGGGTCGGCGACCTGGTGGCGATGCTCACCCAGCCTGGTGGCGTCGCCGAGATGTGGGCCACACTCAAGGCCGACCGCCAGTTACTGGCCATCGCGATCGGAGCCCTGCTTCTGGCCATCGTGGTCGTCGTCGGTCTCGGGTTTGCGATCGGCCTGCTCGTGTGGGGAAACGCCTGAATCGATGCACGCGGCAAGACCCGGGGGGGTACCGAACATACAAGTGGGCATGTGCTCGCACACAGGCCCAACGCGCGATCTGAACGAAGATCTGGCGGGCTACCGGGTGCCGGATATCGACAGTGACGAGGCAGCGAGAGGGGCCCTGTTTGTAGTGGCCGATGGAATGGGCGGCCACCAGGCAGGTGAGGTTGCCAGCCGGACGGCGGTGGAGACGGTCATCCGCGAGTATTACGCCGATACAGAGCCGCACCCCGGTGAGCGGCTGGTGCGGGCAGTGAAAGTGGCAAACCGGGCCATCCACGATCGCGCCGCGATCGATCCATCGCGCGCCGGGATGGGCACGACACTGGTTGCCGCTGCTGTGGTGGGCTCCCGGGTCTATGTGGTCAACGTGGGCGACAGCCGGGCCTACGTCCTCACGCAGGCCGGCGCCACCGGCACTGCCAGTTTGAGCCAGATCACCGTCGATCATTCGTGGGTGACTGAGCAGGTGGAAGTTGGGCGGCTGAGGCGCGAGCAGATAGCTGGCCATCCGCAGCGGAACTTGATCACACGCGCACTCGGCACGCAGCCATCGGTCATCGTAGACCTATTCAAGGGCGACCTGGTGGCAGATGATACGCTCCTTTTGTGCAGCGATGGGGTGTGCAGTGTGGTGCCCGAGACCAGGTTGGCCCAAATCCTGCGCACAGCGCCACCGCAAAGTGCAGCCGAAGAGCTGGTGGCGCAGGCCGCGCTGCGCGGTGGAAGTGACAATGCGACTGCGCTCGTCGTGCGTGCGACATCCGCCTCACCCGCCCACGCGGTGCCGACAGGTGAAAAGAAACGCGAGGGCGCTCCGGGGCCCACGGTACAGGGGGATGCTGCTCACGGGGTGAGGTCTGTCCCTCTGCCCAGCGCACTCGGGAGTGCGTTGGCACAGGTGCAGAGAGATGCACGAGCGATCGTGATGGCGGCGCTGCCGCGCCTGGAAGAGTGGGGAGCAAGGGTTGGCGCCCCCCCCTTGCGCGGTGGGGGGGCAAGGTCCCGGCTCTTTTGGACTGCCTGCGCGGCGGCCCTGCTGGTGCTGGTTTGCCTGGGCGCCTGGGCGGTTGCGACATTGGTCACCGGGCAGAAAGAGACGGCTGACGCCAAGCCGGTTGTCGCGCCGATCGACGGGCCAGAGCTGGGCAAGCTTTCAGAAGCCGATCTGGCCGAATATCTGGGCTATGACAGCATCGCAGAGATGCAAGCAAGGCACGCCAGCTCCACGGGAAGAGGGCGATGGCCGGCGCAGACGTTCGTGCTCGTGGTGGGCCGGGTCGATGACTGGCAGTGTGAGGAGAGCGGCGGATGCAGGTTCGCTCTCGAGGTGGCGGACACTGTGTACACGATTGACTGCCAGCACCCGGCAACAGATCGCGGACTGGCGGGCGAGCAAGTGCGCGTGCTCGCGGCGGTGGTCGATCCAGCATCGCGGACCCTGACCGCCAGCCTGGTGGAGCGGGATGACGGCAAGAAAAAGCGGGAGCACGATTGGAATCAGATCGTAGGTGACCTTCCTGAGAACGAGCGGATCTGGGTGTATGGTATTCTTGACGAGCTGGTCGAACCGGCAGATCAAGGTCGACAATCCCGGCCCGCAGAGAGGCGGGTATTGGTGCTGGCAACGTGGCCCAGGGACAGATCGTCGCCGCTGGGTGTGATAGACACGTATTTCTATCAGGCGGAAGGAACATACAGATTAGCAGGGGATACAGATCTCCCCATCCTACCGCAGCCCACAGCCACTTTGCGGGTGAGAGAAGATCAGCTTCCCTGATCGACGACGTGGCCCACTGCTGAGAGGTAGAGGACAGACCAGGATTGCCCACCGCCGCGCCGTCGGGCGATGCGGTGAGGAGGGCAGATGACAAATCGATCGATGACAGAACCGGCACCTGATGCGCGGAAGATGGCGGCACGCACGCCAGGTGCCCCGGCGCTCGAGCTAGTGCCGGTCAAGCTTACGGACGTGGGGCGCTCACGGCCGCACAATGAGGACTATGCCGACTTTTTCGTGCCCGACGACCCGCAACTGCTCGCAGCCAAGGGGAGTCTCTTCCTGGTGGCTGATGGGATGGGCGGGCACCAGGCAGGGGAGGTGGCCAGCCAGGGCGCGGTGGAGATGGTGAGCAGCGAGTACTATCGCGATACCACGCACGACGTGCCGACGAGCCTGGTGCGTGCCTTTCGGGTGGCGAATGAAACATTGTTCACCCAGGCGCAGACGGATCCATTGAAGGGCGGCATGGGCACGACCCTGGTGGCCGCCGTGATCCTGGGAGCGCACGTGTACGTCGCCAACGTAGGCGACAGCCGTGCGTACTTGATCGACGAGCAGGGCATTCACCAGATCACTGAAGACCACTCGTGGGTAGAGGAACAGGTGCGCGTCGGCCTGCTGACAGCAGAGCAGGCACGCCGCCATCCACAACGTAACCTCGTCACGCGCGCGCTCGGGTCCAAGCCAGCGGTGGAGGTGGATCTGTTCGAAGGCGAGATCGCGGCAGGCCAGGCCCTGCTGCTGTGCAGCGACGGGTTGACGGGGCGGGTGGGCGATGCCGAGATCATCGATACCGTGCGCCAACACCCTCCCCTCGACGCAGCGCGCCGGCTGATCGCAATGGCGAACGAGCGCGGGGGAAACGACAACATCACGGTGCTCTTGATCTATGCCACCGATCAGGGCGCCGCAGGCGCCCTGACAGGCCCCATGGCCGGGGCGGCGGCGATGCGCCCGGCTGGCCGGGCTGTGGCGGGGCGGCCAGTGTGGCCGTGGGCGCTGGTGGCAATCGTGGTGGTGGCCCTGGCCGCACTGGGCACGGCCCTGGCAGCAGGATGGCTGCCACCCCTCTTCGGGCCAACTGCGACCCCTACAATGACCGCGACGATCGAAGCTTCGCCGACCTCCCCGGTGGTCGAGGCTGTGCCCTCTGCCACGGAAACAGTGTCGCCCACGGCCACACTTGTGCCGACGATGGCGGTGACCCTGGAGATCACTGCAAAACCGGCCGTGCCGTTTTTTACTGACACGCCAACACCGACGCACACGGCAACCCAGACGCCCACCCAAACGGCCACGCCTACAGTCACGCCGTCATCGACCCCCGAGCCGACAACGCCCCCCTACCCGGCGCCACTTCTCTACACGCCAACCAATGGGGAGATTGTGCGAGGCACGACTACCTTCACCTGGGCAGCCGTCGGCAAAGATCTGGAACCGGGTGACATGTATAGAATATTGATCTGGTTGACAGAGGAGGGCGACATATCGAATCCGGTTGCTTTTCCAATCACGAATACAACCACTTATGATGCACCGCTGGATGAGTGGCTGGAGCCCGGAAACCAGTACACGTGGCTCGTAGTAGTTGTGGACGAGGCAACGCTCGAGATCTTGAGTCCGACCGAGCCAACATACACCTTCTTCTATGAAGGCCCTGCGGATGGCATGTCGCCGCTGACAAAAAGAGACGTCTGGCCTCGATCACTCTGTAGACAGCACGATCTCACCACCAGGGCGTAAAGATGAACCTGCAAGGGCACACCATCGGCAACTATCAGATCCGCGACGAGCTGGGGCGCGGGGGAATGGCAGTGGTGTACCGCGCCTACCAACCATCGCTGAATCGCTATGTGGCCATCAAGGTGCTGCCGCCGCAGCTCACGTGGGACGCGCAGTTCGTCGAGCGATTCAAGCGCGAGGCGCGCGCCGCGGCGGGCCTGCGCCACCCGAACATCGTCGTCATCCACGACGTGGGCCAGGAAGGCGACATTCACTACATCGTCATGGAGTACCTGGAAGGGCTGACGCTCAAGGGACTGATCGACCGCGAAGGCCCCATGGCGCCGCAGCGGGCGGCGCGGATCGTGGAGCAGGTGGGTGCGGCGCTCGATTACGCGCACCAGCGCGGGTTCGTGCATCGCGACATCAAGCCGGCCAACATCTTTGTCGGCGAGGGCGACCGCGTCACACTGACAGACTTTGGGATCGCCAAGGCAGCCGCCGAGACGGAGCAGTTGACGCGCACCGGCGCGCTGATGGGCACCCCCGAATATATGTCGCCCGAGCAGGCGATCGGCGAGGGGGTGGACCAGCGCACCGACCTGTACGCGCTGGGCGTGGCGCTCTACCAGATGCTGGTGGGACAGGTGCCTTTTCGTGGCACCACGCCCCACGCCGTGCTGCACAACGTCATCTACGAGCCGCCTCCCGCCCCACGCCGGCTGAACCCGAACATCTCACCAGCCGTCGAGGCAGTCGTCCTGAAGGCGATTGCCAAGCAGCCAGATCAACGCTTCCAACGCGGCGCGCACCTCACCCGCGCACTCTACGAGGCGATCGCGGGCAAAGGCCAGGTGGCCGCTCCTTCCGGCACACTGCTATCCACGCCAGCGCGCGCAGGTGGGGGGGCACCGCCCCGCCGCAGCGCAGTGCGGCCGCCGGCTGCCGCACAGGCGCGATCTCCCCTCCCCTGGATACTGGGCGCCATCGCCGCCGTGCTCGTCCTGGTCATCGCCGCACTGCTGCTCCTGGCAGGAGGAGATGGGGAGCCAGACGGAACGCCGTCCATTGTGACCGCCGTTGCCGCGGCCACGTCGGCCCCCGTCGATACGCTTCGCCCTCCCGACACCGCCCTTCCCGCCCCCACCGGCGCGGGCGATGGCCCGGGCGACACGCCGCTACCCCCCCCACCATCCGATACCCCCATCCCTGCTGACACAGCCCTCCCGCCCACCGACACACCGATACCCCCCCCCGACACCCCTGTCCCGCCCACCGCCGTGCCATCCGCCCGGTTTGGCCGCCTGGTTTTCTCTTCTAACCGTCACGGGAATCCCGAGATCTATTTGCTCGATCTTGGCGGCGGCGGCGATCCACAGCGTCTCACCAACAACGCCGCGAACGACTGGCTGCCTGACTGGTCGCCCGACGGCACGCGCATCGCTTTCACCAGCCACCGTTCGGGCAGCTACGACTCGTGGGTGATGGGCGCAGGCGGGGGCAACCAGACCGCCTGGGTGACGACGTCGGCATGGGATGACTATCCACGCTGGGCGCCCGACGGGCAGCGGCTCTCCTTCTCGTCGACGGCGCGCACGGAGGGCGTCGACAACTCGGAGATCTTTGTGCGGCAAGCGAACGGCGCGCTGCTGCAGATCACGCACACTACGTCTGAGGACCAATGGGCCGACTGGGCGCCCGACGGGCGCATTGCCTATACGGAGGGTACCAAGGACAGCGGCGACTGGGATATCTATGTCTCGAGCGGAGAGGGAAGCGGGCGCACCGCGTGGCTCGACACACCGCAGGGAGACGTCCAGCCGACCTGGTCACCTGACGGGGCGTGGATCGCCTTCATGCGCCTCGCCTACGACTCGAACGGCAATGGGCGCCTCGATTATGAGGACAGCGGCGATATATGGGTGGGCAAAGTCTCGGGTGGCGGACTGCGACAGCTCACCAGTGGGATCTGGGCGGCGACGCCGGCATGGTCGCCCGACGGCCGATGGATCGCCTTTGCGCTGTTGCGCGACACGGACAACAATGGCCGGGCCGATCCGAACGAACCGGTCGACATCATGGCCATTCCGGCAGCAGGCGGCGACATGGTGGGCCTGGTGACCGGCGCATACCGCGACGGGAACCCAAGCTGGGCGTGGTAGAGGCGCCGGCGCAGCGCGTTGTCGGGACGCAGAAAGTGCGTGGTGGACGATGAGCCAAGGGTACAATCTGGCCGTTGTGCGTGAGCTGCTGTTGGCAGCCTTCACAGCCGAAGAGATGCGGCGCTTTTGCCTCGATCATCCCAACTTGAGTGCCGTGTGCCAGCGCTTTGGGGAAGGGGCCGGGCTCGACGACATGGTCGACGAGGTGATTTCGTATGTGCGCACCCGCGTCCTCCTCGACGATCTCCTGGCCGCCGTCAAAGCGGTGAACCCCCGCCAGTACGCCCGATTCGAAGCCAACCTGATCCTGCCCGAGCAGCGGGGAAATACGATCGGCGAATACGAAATCGTGGCCGAGATCGGGCGTGGCGGCATGGGCGTGGTGTACCGCGGCTACCAGGCAAGCCTCGACCGGTACTTGGCCATCAAGGTTTTGCCGCCCGAGCTCGGCTTCAACCAGGCCTTCCTGGAGCGCTTTCAGCGCGAGGCGCGTGCGGTGGCCAAGCTGCGCCACCCAAACATCGTCGTCATCCACGACGTGGGCGAAGATAGGGGCACAAACTATCTCGTCATGGAGTTCCTCGAGGGGCGCACGCTCCAGGATGTGATCGATCAGGCGGCAGCCGAAGGGCCACTGTCGCCAGAGCGCGCGGTGCGCATCGTCGAACAGATCGCGAGCGCACTCGATTACGCCCACGAGCGCGGCTTTGTGCACCGCGACGTCAAGCCGGCGAACATTTTCGTCGGGCCGACGGGTCCCGGCGGTGCCGAGAGAGCCACCCTGACCGACTTTGGGATTGCCAAAGCGATCGGGCGTGAGGCAGGCGCCGCCGAACCGGAAGCGTTAACACGCGCCGGCACGTTGATGGGCACCCCCGAGTACATGTCGCCCGAGCAGGCAGCCGGCGAGGAGATCGATCATCGCGCTGACCTGTACGCACTCGGCGTGGTCGTGTACGAGATCTTTACCGGGCGGGCACCGTTCCAGGCGCCGACCCCGCACGCCGTACTGCACCAGATCATCTACGAGCCGCCGCCGCAACCCTGTACGCTCAACCCGGCCATCTCACCCGAGATCGAGGCGGTGATCCTGAAGGCGATTGCCAAGCGGCCCGAGGAGCGGTTTCAGAGCGGGGCCGAGCTGGCCCAGGCGCTACATGCTGCCGTCGGTGCGGGCTCCACCGCCGCCGTGTGGGGGCCATTGGCGCCTCCACGCACCGCGCAGCCGGCCGGCACACCGTCCAGGATCTCGGCGCTGTTGGGCGCGGGCCGCACGTCGCCCCAACTGCTGGTTGGGGGCATGGTGGCGGTGCTCGTACTGGTCGCCGTCGTGTTGATCGTTGTCCTACCCGGTGGCTCGGATGGTGACATACCGACGCCGACAATGACGCCGGCCGTCACGCACACGGCAACGTTGGCACCCACAGAGACACAGGAAACGCCAACTGATCAACCTACACCGTCCCCCGCCACACCGATCCCGCTGAGCGCGGTGCCGGAGGCCAGGATTGGCCGCCTGGTCTTTTCTTCGAACCGCGACGGCAACCCCGAGATCTATGTGCTGGATCTGGCCGGCAGCAGAGCCCCACACCGCCTGACGAACCATGCAGCGAACGACTGGCTGCCCGACTGGTCGCCCGACGGCACACGGATTGTCTTTACCAGCGCTCGATCGGGGGGCTATGATTCGTGGGTGATGAATGCGGACGGAAGCGACCAGGGCGCGTGGGTGACGACGTCGGCGTGGGACGAGTACCCACGCTGGGCACCTGATGGAGAGCGGGTGTCCTTCTCATCTACCGCTCGGACCAACGGCATCGACAACTCGGAGATTTTTGTTCGCCAGGCTGACGGCACCAAGCTGCAGATCACACACACGACCATGGAGGACCAATGGGCAGATTGGGCGCCCGACGGGCGCCTCGCCTACACGGAAGGCACCCAGGACGAGAGCGACTGGGACATCTATATTTCGAATGGCGACGGCAGTGCGCGCACCGTGTGGATAGGGGGACCGGAAGGAGACATCCAGCCGGCATGGTCGCCCGATGGGAAGTGGATCGCGTTCGTGCGCCTGGCCTATGACACCAACGGGAACGGGCGGCTCGATTTCGAGGACAATGGCGATGTGTGGGTGGGACGGGTAGAGGGCGGTGGCCTGCGCCAGCTCACGAGTGGCTTGTGGGCGGCGACGCCGGCATGGTCGCCCGACGGGTGGTGGATCGCGTTTGCGCACTTGCGCGACCCGAATCAGAACGGCAAGGCGGAGCCTGACGAGCCGGTCGACATCCTGGCTGTGCCTGCCACAGGAGGGGATACGATCGAGGTGGTCGCCAGCCCATATCGCGACGGCAATCCGAGCTGGACAGGGGCAGAAGGTCTGATCGAAACGCCAACGCCCACCGCGTCACCCGTCGTGCCCTGCGCGATCGCCGTGGATGCCGAGCTGGCAAGCGCGTGGGAGCGAACGCTGCTCGGCTGCCCCATCGCATCGTCGAGCATCACCTGGGCCGCCTGGCAGGAGTTCGAACGGGGGGGGATGGTGTGGCGGAACGACACAGACACGGTCTATACGTTCGTGCAGACCAGCTCGGCGCCACCCGGTGGTCGCTGGCAAGAATTCGACGAGAAGTGGGATGGCAGCTATCCGGACGGGGTGGACATGTCGCCGCCGCCACGGCTGTACGAGCCGGTACGGGGCTTTGGTGCACTGTGGCGTAACTATCTCGGCGGCCCCACCGGCGAATTGGGGTGGGCTCGCGAGGAAGAAAAAGGGTTTTGTGCCCGGGTACAGCCATTCGAGCTGGGGTTTGTGTTGAAAAGTGACACGGTCGAGTTCTGCCGGGACGAGCTGTTCAACTGGGCGAGGGAGCCGTCGTTCGTCCCGCTCGTCTTTTCTGTGCGCAGTGACGGCACCTGGCGCAGGTATTATTAGCAGGAGGAGCCTCGTTTGTCAAACAGAACACTCGGCAATTACCAGATCCTGGAAGAGCTGGGGCGCGGGGGCATGGCGACGGTGTATCGCGCCTACCAACCGTCGCTGCACCGCTACGTGGCCATCAAGGTGCTTCCGCCGCAGCTCACGTTCGACTTGGAGTTTGTGGAGCGCTTTCAGCGCGAGGCACGCGCCGCCGCCAGCCTGCGCCACCCGAACATTGTGGTCATTCACGACGTGGCGCAAGAAAGCGTCGCCGGTGCTGCCACGCACTATATCGTCATGGAGTACCTGGAAGGTCAAACGCTGGGGGATCTGATCGGCCGCGAGGGGCCGCTGCCTCCCGAGCGGGCGGTGCGCATCGTGGAACAGGTGGGCGCGGCACTCGATTACGCACACCAGCGTGGGTTCGTGCACCGCGACGTCAAGCCGAGCAACATCTTTGTCGGAGAAGGCGACCGTGTGACCTTGACCGACTTTGGGATTGCCAAGGCCGCCTCGGAGGCACAGCAGCTCACCCGGACAGGCGCGATCATGGGCACGCCAGAGTACATGTCGCCGGAACAGGCGGAGGGTGAGCCGATTGACCACCGGACGGACCTCTACGCCCTGGGCGTGGTCCTGTATCAGATGCTGGTGGGGCGGGTGCCGTTCCGCGGCACGACGCCGCACGCGGTGCTGCACGACGTGATCTATGAACCTCCCCCGCCGCCGCGCCGCATCAATCCGACGCTCACCCCGGCGGTCGAGGCCGTGGTGATGAAAGCGATCGCCAAGCGGCCCGAGCAGCGTTTTCAGCGTGGTGCGCACCTGACACGCGCGCTGCGCGAGGCGATTGCCCAGGGGCGTGGCGGTGTCGTGGGGGGGGCGGCACGGCAAGCCGGC
>JAFGIA010000260.1 GCA_016929795.1 Anaerolineae bacterium | reverse complement strand
GCCTCGAACGTGTCGTGAAACTCGTATTCGTGCCGCGCCTTGCGGTTCGTGGCAATCACCTTAATGCTCATCGGCCTACTGCTCTTCCAGCAGGTACTCAACCGCGCGGTCGAGCTGTGGATCCAGCCCCGCTTCGAAATCATCTTCGGTCAGCTCTACCACCACGTCGGGCGCCAGCCCTTCGCCGTGGATCGCCCGGTCGTTTGGGGTGAACCAGCGCGCCACCGTCACCCGCAGCTCTGCCCCGTTGCTCAGCTCGTGTGGCCACTGCACCGAGCCCTTGCCAAACGTCTGCTCACCAATCAACACCGCGCGCCCCAGGTCCTGCAGTGCACCTGCCACGATCTCGGACGCACTAGCCGATCCGCCGTCCACCAGCACAACCATCGGCAGGTCCGTCGTCACAGGCCGGTTGGGCGTCGTGTAGGGTCGCTCTGTCCCATCCTTGAAACGCTCGATCAACGCCATCGAGTCGCGCGGCAAGAACAGCCCCGTTGTCAACACCGCCTCGTTCAGCCAACCGCCCGGGTTGCCACGCAGATCCAGCACCAAACCCGTCGGATTCTGCTCCAACATCTCTTCCACTGCATCCGCCAGCTTCTCACTCGCATCTGTACTAAAGTCGAGCAACTGCACGTACGCAATCCCATCTTCTCGCATCTCGTACTCGACCACGGGGACGTCGATGCTTGCCCGCACGATCTCGACCTCGAACGGCTCCTCTCCCTCACGGAACACAAGCAGGCGCACCATCGTCCCTGCCGGCCCCCGGATCAGGCTGATGGCCTCATAGATGTTCATATTCTCGATCACAACATCGTCCACTTGCATGACAATGTCGCCCCGCCGCAGCCCCGCCTCCTCAGCCGGCTGCCCCTTGAACGTGCTGACGATCATCAACCGTCCTTCATCCATCGTCACATACGCCCCAATCCCCTCGAACGACCCTGTGTCGTCCTCGCGGTTGATCGCTGCCGCGTCTGGCTCGATAAAGGCCGTGAACGGATCCCCTAGGGTATTGATGGCACCTCGAATCGCCCCGTACGCCATCTCTTCTTCAGTGGGCAGATCGCCATAGTAGTCGCGCTGGATCAGCTCCCACGCCTCCCAGAAGAGGTCAAAAGCCGTCCCCGTGTCGGACGGGATCGGGATCGTAGGCGCCGGCTCGGACGGTGCCTCGATCTCCGGCACATCCGCCGTCACCGCGCCAGTCGGAACCTCAAGCGGCGCCGGGGTCGCATCCATCTCTACCACTCCCGGCGCCTGCACCACCGGCTCGGCTGCAATCACCGCATGCGTTAAAAAACCTGTCGCAAACCCTAGCCCCCCCATCACGATCGCGACGATCAGCGCGGTCAGGGCAATCTTGCATCCAGTCGATTCAGACATCCTCTAGCTCCATTCTGAAGGGGCAAGTTGGGGTGCGTGCGGTGCCCGCACACACCCCCACCCCCGATTATTGAGCAGATACGTTTCTACTCCTCACTCAAATACCCCAACGCCCTCTCCAACTGTGTGTCCCGCCCCTGGCTGCGATCCTCTTCACTGATCCCCACCACCAGGTCAGGCGTCAGCCCCTGCCCGCTGATCTGCCGTCTGTCGGGCGTCAGCCACTCGGCATAGGTAATGTGCACCGACGAGCCATCACTCAGATCGAACACCGACTGCACCGACCCTTTGCCATACGTCTGCTCGCCGACGAGCACCGCGCGACCACGGTCCTGCAGCGCCCCCGCCACGATCTCTGACGCACTCGCCGTGCCCCCGTCGACGAGGATCACCATCGGCATATCGGGCAGCGCTCCCTCTCCATCAGCCCTGTACACCTGCTCCTTGCTGCCGCGCTCCACCTGGTAGAGCACCACGCCGCCGCCGAGAAACTCACCCGCGACGTCGATCGATGCATCGAGCAGCCCACCGCCGTTGCCGCGCAGGTCGAGCACCAGCCGGCTCATGCCCTGCTCCTTCAGGTCGGCAAGCGCCTCGCGCAGCTCCCTATCCGTCCGGTCACTAAAAATCGTGATCCGCACATACCCCACACCAGCCACCGGTATCCCCGGCGCTTCCTCGAGCATTTGCCACTCCACCGAAGGGCTGGGGATCTCTTGCCGGACAATCCTTACCAGCAGCGGCCCCGCCTGGCCCTCGCGCCCAAGCGTCACCTCCACCGTCGTCCCCACCTCACCGCGCAGCAGGCTCACCACGTCGTCTACGCTCATCTCTGGCGAGATCGTCGTACCGTCCACCTCCAGCAGCCGGTCCCCCTGCTGCACCCCTGCCTGCTCGGCAGGCAGATCGGGCATCGGGTCGAGGCTATAGCCGCCGTCCTCTTCCTGCACGATATAGGCACCGATCCCCCCAAACCGCCCGCTCAGATCCTCTCGCTCTCGCTGTCGTGGCTGCGGCTCCAGGAACGTGGTGTGCGGGTCGTCGAGCGTTTCCAGCGCGCCACGGATCGCGCCCCACGCCACCTGCTGCATCTCGGGCAGATCTCCCATAAAGTTCCCCTCGACCAGGTGCCACGCCTCCCAGAATACGCCGAACCCATCCTCTTCCGCCGCCGTCGGCTCTGCGTTGCGCAGCAGCAGCCAGGTGGCGCCCACCCCGGCGGCAAAGGCAGCGATCACCAGCGCCGTGATCAACCCTGCCAGCAGCATTAACCGTGTTACATTCCGTCCTCGCATCTTGACCTGAACTTGACCTCCTGTCTGAACAACACCGCGATTATACTGTAAAACGCCTTTGAAAGCAAGGGTAGGTGCCGTTTTTGACGAATGCGGCCTTCTGAATTAGAATAGGGCGGTTTGCGTGAAGGTATCGTATTCTGTAGTTGACGGGAGATATGTTATGAAAGACCGTGTCAAATTGGCATCAGAAACCAGAAAAGTAGTGGGAAAAAAAGTCAAGCGCCTGCGCGCCGAAGGCTGGATTCCCGGCGTGCTCTATGGCTCTGACATAGAGTCGACAAACATCAAGATCGAGGAACGCGAGCTGAACAAAGCGCTCCAGGAAGCGGGGGCCACCGCCCTCATCGACATCCATATCCAGGGAGAACCCCAACCCCGCACCGTGCTCGCCCGTGAGATCCAGCGCGACGTCCTCACCAGCCGCGTGCGGCATGTCGACTTTTTCCAGGTGCGCCTCGACCACACAGTTCGCACCTCGCCCGCACTGAACATCGTCGGCACGTCGCCCATCGTCGAAAGCGGAAACGCCGTCCTGATCCAGATCCTCACCCACATCGAGGTGGAGTGCCTGCCCGGTGACCTGATCGATTCAATCGACGTCGACGTATCGCCGCTCCAGACGCTGAGCGACAGCATCACCGTCGCCGATCTGCCCGTGCCGACCGGCATCACGATCATGGCCGACCCGGATGACGTGGTTGTCAGTGTCGTCGCCCCGCGCGCCGCCGTCGAGAAAGAGATCGAAGAGGGCATCGAGACCGAGCTCAAAGAAGTGGGGTTTGGCGAAGGCAGCGCAGACGAAGACTAGTCCCTGCCGGAACTACGGAGGATCACGTCTGGGCCAGTTCCGGCGTGATCCTCTTTCTTTTCTGGCTCGTTCGCTGCCGGACCTGCTCGCGGCGGCACCCAGAGGGTACCCGAATCCGCCGCTCCTATCGCACTAGCAGGAGGCAAGTTGGACCTCATTGTCGCCATCACCGGCGCGTCAGGCGTGACCATCGGCGTGCGCCTGCTCCACGTACTCGCCGCACGTGACGGCGTGCGCGTCCACCTCATCCTCTCCGACGCCGCCCGTGCCGTCATGGCGCAAGAAATGGAACCAGACGTGACACTTCCCTGCACCTGGCAATGGCAGGCCGGCGACCTTGCCGCGCCCATCGCCAGCTCATCCCGCGCCCCGTCGGCCATGGTCGTCGCCCCCTGCTCGATGAAGACCCTGTCGGCCATTACCCACGGCTACACCGCCGACCTCATCTCGCGCACCGCCGAGATCATGCTCCGCCTCAACCGCCCACTCGTCCTGCTGCCACGCGAAACGCCCCTGTCGCTGCCCGCCATCGAGAACATGCGCCTCGCCCGCCTCGCCGGTGCCATCCTCCTGCCGCCCGTCGTCGCCTACTATCCACGCCCGCGCACCATTGACGACGTCACCGACTTTATCGCCGGCAAGGTCCTGGACACCCTCGGCCTCGACCATGACCTCCACCGCCGCTGGGGTGATATCCCATGAGCTCCCTTCACATTATGTCATTGCGAGTTATCCATGGCGCTGGTGCCACTCAACCTGTAAGAAACTGTCATTGCGAGCGAAGCGAAGCAATCCCCACCTACCGGCATGACAGTTTCTTAGTAGCGCAGCGAAGCACCCCCCACCTTGACAACAGACGAGGCTTGACATGAACCTGAGACACTTTCTCACCTGGGCCGCATCTGAAAACGCTCTCCACACCATCCCCCACCCCGTCGACCCCCACCTGGAGATGGCACGCGTCATCCACGCCGCTGGCGACCGTCCCCTCCTCTTCACGAACCCTATCCGCCCCGGCTGGCAGGTGGCCGCCAACGTCTGCGCCCGCCGTGAGCATTTCGCCCTGGTGCTCGACACCGATCTGGCAGGCATCGTGCCCCGCCTCGTGTCCGCCCTGGCACACCCTGCGCCACCGCCGGTCGTCGATGCACCGTCCTGCCAGCAGGTCGTCGACCATGCACCCCACCTCGACACCCTGCCGCTCCTCAAGCACCTGCCCGGCGACGGTGCTCCCTACGTCACTGCCGCCATCGCGGTCATCCGCGACCCCGATCATGGGCTCAACGCCAGCTTTCACCGCCTGATGCAGATCGGCCCTCGCTCGTTCACTGCCCGCCTCGTCGAGGGCCGCGGCACCCACACCGCCTGGCAAAAAGCCGTCGCCGCCGGCCGCGACCTCGAGGTCGCCATCTGCCTCGGCACCCCGATCCACGTCCTCCTCGCCGCCGCCATGAGCCCGGCGAAAGGCGTCGATGAGATGGCCATCGCCCATGCCCTCGCGCCCACCCCCGTCGCCCACTGCCTCACCGTCGACCTGGCCGTGCCCGCCGAGTGCGAGGCCGTGCTCGAAGGGCGCATCACCCCCCGCCTGGCACCCGAGGGTCCCTTCATCGACCTGACCGAGACGTGGGACGTTGTTCGCCAGCAGCCCGTGATCGAGATCGACGCCCTCACCCACCGCGCCGCCCCCATCTACCACGCCCTGCTGCCCGGCGGTCCCGAGCACAAGCTGCTCATGGGCCTGCCGCGCGAGCCGACCATCTACCAGGCCGTGTCCGAGGTGGCTGACTGCCGCGCCGTCAGCATCACCCCCGGCGGCATGAGCTGGCTGCACGCCGTCGTCCAGATCGAATCGCACGGCCCCGACGACGCGCGCCGTGCCATCGACGCCGCCTTTCGCGGCCATACCTCCCTCAAGCACGTCATAGTCATCGACGACGACGTCAGCCCCTTCGACCCCGCCGCCATCGAGTGGGCCGTCGCCACCCGTTTTCAGGCCGACCGCGACCTCGTGATCCTGCCCGACAGGCCGAGCAGCAGCCTCGACCCCTCGGCCAAGCTTGTGCCGGGCCAAAAGGCACGCTCGGCCAAGATGGGCCTCGACGCCACGGTGCCGTGGACCGACCCCACCGGCCGGCCCCTGACCGCCGCCGAGCGCGCCGCCTTTCGCAAGGTGCGCTACGAGCCGATTTCAAGGCAAGACTATGGGCTCGACTGACCTGCACCTGACCCCGGAAGAAGAGGCCATGCTCGCCGGTGAAGCGGGGCCCGGCGCGCAAAAGGCGATGGAAATCGTCGTCGCCCTGGGGCAGATCTATGGCGCCGCCGACCTGGTGCCTGTGGCCAGCGTGCAGGTGTCGGGCGTCAGCTACAAGAACCTGGGCGACGCCGGGCTAGAGTTTCTCGAAGAGTGGGCCGCCCAGGGCGCCCGCGCCCGCGTGCCCGCCACCCTCAACCCCGCTGGCATGGACCTCGTCGCCTGGCGCGAGCTCGGCTTCTCGCCCAGGTTCGCCCGCCGCCAGCAAGCCGTCGTCGCCGCCTATGAGGCACTCGGCGTCCAGCCCACCTGCACCTGCGCCCCCTACCTGATCGGCCACGCGCCCGAGTTCGGCCAGCATATCGCCTGGGCCGAATCGTCGGCTGTCAGCTTTGCCAACAGCGTCCTCGGCGCCCGCACCAACCGCGAGGGTGGCCCCAGCGCCCTCGCCGCTGCCATCGCCGGTCGCACCGCCCGCTACGGCTTTCACCTCGACGCCCACCGCCAGCCTACCCTGCTCGTCGACGTCCGCTGCCCCATCCGCACCGAAGCCGACCTCGGCGCGCTCGGCTACCTGGTCGGCCGCCGCGCCCGCACTGCCGTCCCCTACTTCCGCGGCCTGGACCCCACCACCTGCCCCCCCCCATTCACCGCCGCCCTTGCTCCCCTCCCATCACAACTTGACCCGCTCGCGGCGGATCACAATCCGCCGCTCCCACCCGCTGTGCACGACGGCCTGCGCACCCTGGGCGCCGCCATGGCTGCCGCCGGCGCCGTCGCCCTCTACCACGTCGAGGGGCTGACGCCCCAAGCCCGCTCAGGCGCAGTCGCGCCGCCCGCTGCCGACCCCTTCGTCGTCGACGACCTCGCCGCCGGCTACCGCGCGCTAAACGGCCCTGCCACCGAGGTCGATCTCGTCAGCCTTGGCTGCCCCCACGCCTCCCTGCCCGAGATCGAGGCCATCGCTGGTTATCTCGACGGCCGCCGCGTCCGCGCCGCCCTCTGGATCACCACCGCCCGCCCGATCCGCAACGCTGCCGCAGACGCCGGCCTGGTTACGCGCATCGAGGCCGCCGGCGGCCGCGTCGTGGCCGACACCTGCATGGTCGTCGCCCCTGTGTCCGATCTCGGCTTCCACGCCCTCGCCACCAACTCGGCCAAAATGGCCTTCTACACCCCATCCCACAGCGGCCTGACCGTCCGCTTTGGCACCCTGGAGGCGTGCCTCGACGCAGCGCTGACCGGCAAGTGGAAACCTCACGCCACCGCTCAGATCTGGTTCGCGACCAGGGGCAAGTAGCAGATGGCCAGTCAGACACTCCTGGGAAGAGCGATCAAGGCCGGCTCCGCCACCGGCCTTGCCCTCGTCTCCACCGAGCCGATCGGCTTTCTCGGCGGCGTCGATCCCGACACCGGCCTCGTCGTCGAGCCAGGACACCCCCTCGAAGGGGAGTCGATCGCCGGCCGCGTCCTCGTCTTTCCCACCGGCAAGGGCAGCACCGTCGGCTCCTACACCCTCTACCGCCTCGCCCGCGCTGGCCTGGCCCCGGCTGCCATCGTCAACGCCCAGAGCGAGCCGATCGTCGCCGTCGGTGCCATCATGGCCGGCATCCCCATGGTCGACCAGGTGGATATTACGCTGATCCAGACAGGCGACCACGTCCACATCGACGTCCCCCACCTCACCATCACCCCCAATACCCAATCCTCAACACCCGATACCCGCCAAGAGGGCACCCCATGACCAACCTCGTCTTCCTCAAGCTCGGTGGCTCGGTCATCACCGACAAAACCCAACCCGAGACCCCGCGCCCCGACGTCCTCGCCCGCCTCGCGGCCGAGATCGCCGCCGCGCTCCGGGCCTGTCCTGACCTGCGGCTGGTGGTGGGCCATGGCAGCGGCTCCTTCGGCCACGTGGCGGCCCGCCGCCACGGCACCCGCGCCGGCGTGCGCGACACCGCGGGCTGGCACGGCTTTGCCCAGGTCGCCGCCGTCGCCGCCCACCTGAACCGCCTCGTCGACGCCGCCCTCCTCGACGCCGGTGTGCCTGCCTTCTCGATCCAACCCTCCGCCTCGGCCCACTGCCACGCCGGCGCCCTCGTTTCTCTCGAAACCGCGCCAATCGAGACCGCGCTGGCACGCGGCCTCGTCCCCCTTGTTTATGGCGACGTCGCCTTCGACGACGTCCAGGGCGGCACGATTATCTCTACCGAGCAGATCCTCGCCTACCTCGCACTCCGCCTGCGCCCCGCCCGCCTCCTCCTGGCCGGCATCGTCGACGGCGTCTACGACGCCGACCCCCTCTCCCACCCCGGCGCCACTCCCATCCCGCACATCACCCCGGCCCACTGGCAGGCGATCCGCTCTGGTCTGGGCGGCTCCCACGCCACCGACGTCACCGGCGGCATGGCTTCCAAGGTCGAAGCCCTGATCGCCCTCGTCGAGGCCCTCCCCACCCTCTCAGCCCGCATCCTCACCGCCGAGCGCCCCGGCGCGCTCTACACCGCCCTGGTCGACCCGTCCGCCACATCCGGCACCCTCATCGCTGCCGCGTAACCGTGCGCCCTTTAGACCGCTGCGTGCTTTGGTGGTTCACAAAGGATCAAACTGGGGAGTATAAAACGTAATTAGTGCCGTAACGGGTTTTCTTGTGGGCGCCTCTTCAGGCTTTTTGGCAATTGCAGTCGTTGATCTACTGGCGCCAGTAATATTGCAGGCGAGTGGCATTGAAGAGTTCGTCGCCCCCATTCTGGCCGCAACACTCGCCGGGCTATGGCACAGTTGAATGTTCGCTCGATGGTTGCGGAAAGCCGTACCCAAGCAATGGCGTGGTATTCCCCCTGCGCCTGAGTGAACGTGAACTGTGCCGGCTCCGTCTTGATGGCGTATCGCAATTTGGGGATCAGAGCTGTTTCTTTGCTCTCAGACTGTTTCCACGCCCAACAAGCCCACATCTTCCAGCACAGTGTGACGCAGCGTCTGCGACCCACCAAAGCGCTGGAGGGCATCCAAAATCTCTAGGCCCGCAAGCTTGCCATCGGCATCATAGTCTGCCGCAATCCCTTCCACCAGATGCTTGGTTGTAACTGTTGTGTCCAGAAACTGGATATACAACGCATCCACTTCCGGATCATACGAAATCTTCATGCCCCTCTCCTAGAAGGATGGCCTTGTCCATCGTTCCCTCCCAGAACCTGGTACGATTTCTCCGTGCTCCAATGACTGTGCCAGAAACCTGCGAGCATCACCATAGCCGATTGTATCATATTTCCTGACAAATCGCCAGACCTTTGAGCGCACAACACGGTTACCAAATCCCGAGCCAAACCCCAATCCCCAATATCTGATCTTCCCCGGGAAAGTAACCATCCTAACTTGCCGATTCCCCCAAACTGCTGTATTATAGGCACCGCGTCGTAGGAGGGCGTACCCATGACCAGGGCGACGGCGGTCGCCAATCCGAACATCGCGTTCATCAAGTACTGGGGCCGGGCCGAGGCAGCGTTGAATCTGCCGGCCAACCCGTCACTGTCGATGAATCTTGCCGCCCTCACCACCGTGACAACGGTCGAGTTTCACGGCGGCCTGGCGGCCGATTCGGTCACGATCGACGGCCGCCCCGCGAGTGGCCAGCCGCTCGCCCGCGTGGTGGCGCACCTTGACAGAGTACGTGCGCTCGCCGGCATCGAGGCCCGGGCGCGTGTGGCCAGCCGCAACGACTTTCCGGCGGGCACAGGCCTGGCCTCGTCGGCATCGGCCTTTGCCGCGCTGTCGCTCGCCGCGTCGCTGGCTGCCGGCTTGCACCTCGACGAGGCTGCCCTGTCGCGGCTGGCGCGGTTGGCTTCCGGCTCGGCATGCCGCTCGGTCCCCGCCGGCTTTTGCCTCTGGACCGGCGGCGATGAGGCGTCGTCATATGCCCGGCAGGTGGCGCCGCCAGGGTCCTGGGCGCTCCACGACGTAGTGGCAGTGGTGAGTTATGCGCACAAAGCGGTCGGCTCGTACGACGGGCACGGACTGGCACCGACCAGCCCCTTCCACGCGCCACGGCTGGAAAGAGTGCCGGCACTGCTCGACGTGGCAACGCGCGCCGTCCAGGCGCGTGATCTTGCCGCGCTCGGCGCGGCGGCCGAGGCCGATGCGCTGGCGATGCACGGCGTGATGATGACGTCGTCGCCGCCGCTGCTCTATTGGCTGCCCGGCACGGTGGCGGTAATGAACGCAGTGCGCGCGTGGCGCGCCGAGGGGATAGAGGCCTATTTCACCCTCGACGCCGGGCCTAACGTGCACTGCCTGTGCGAGGAGCTGGCCGCGATCGAGGTCGAGTCGAGGCTAAAAGAGCTGCCTGGCGTGGTAGAAGTGTTGGACAGCGTGCCGGGTGGGGGCACCCGCTCGGTCGATTATCATCTGTTTTAGCGGAGGAATTACGTGCAGTACAGCGACAAAGTGATGGACCATTTTATGAATCCACGCAACGTGGGCGTCATTGAGGATGCCGACGGCGTGGGCCGCACCGGGAATCCAGTGTGCGGCGATCTGATGGAAATGTCGGTCAAGATCGAGGACAATGTCATCACCGATATCAAGTTTCGCACCTTTGGCTGCGGGGCGGCGATAGCTACCAGCTCGATGGCCACCGAAATGATCAAGGGCAAAACCATCGACGAGGCGCTCGAGATCAGCAACCGGGCCATTGCTGAGGCGCTCGACGGCTTGCCCCCGGTCAAGATGCACTGCTCCGTCCTCGCTGCCGAGGCGCTGCGTGACACGCTGGCCAACTATTTCCGGCGCCAGGGCCAGGTCGAGCGTGCTGCCGAGCTGCTGGCAGAGGACGTGGTGAGCCCCGTCGACACGGAGGAGGCGCGCGAGCCCCTCCACTGGCAGGACTTTGCACGGATGGTCCGCGCCCTGAACACCGCATACCCTGACGCGGAGCCACTCGACCTGACGCTCACCAAGTTGTTCAAAATGATCCTGCAACTCCCGGGCTTTGAAGACGACCCCGATGCCATAGGTGAAGATCATCTCGAAAAGCTGCAAATGGCCTGGCACGAGGTCCGCGCCAGCTAGGAAAAGGTCTACAGGTTTGACATGCTTTTGACAATCGTCTCCTTGCTCATTGCCCTGAGCATCCTGGTCTTTGTCCACGAGCTCGGGCACTATCTCACCGCCAAGCGCGTCGGCGTCGTCGTCGAAGAGTTCGGCTTTGGCTACCCCCCACGCGTCTTGACCCTCTTTCACCTGCCCGGCAAGATCATCCTCGACGGCGTCGAGATTGTCATCCCGCGCGGCACCTACCTGCATGGCGACTTTCACCACGGCCAGAGCGTCGTCTACCAGACGCGCACCGGCGACGACGGCCGTCCCCATCTCGCCGCCATTGAGCCCGCGGAGGAATCCACCCTGGAGGGTCGTACGGCCCCCATCGAATTCCTCGATCCCGGCACCATCTTTTCTCTAAACGCCATTCCCTTTGGCGGCTTTGCCAAGATGCTCGGCGAAGAGGACCCCAGTGCGCCTGGCAGCCTGGCCGGCAAGGGCAAACTGGCCCGCATCTTGGTGCTGGCTGCCGGCGCGGTCATGAATCTGCTCGTCGCCATCCTCTTTTTCGCCGCCGCCATGGCACTGGGCGCGCCAGCCGTCGACGAGGAGGGGGGCGTAGTGATCACCGATATCGCGCCCGGCTCCCCTGCAGAGGCAGCCGGCTTGCAGCCCAACGACATTATCACCGGCGCAGATGCCAGCCTGATCGAGAACGTTGAGGGACTCCAATCATTTACCCAGGCTCACCTGGGCCAGGAGATCCTCCTCTCGATCGAGCGTGGCGACGAGCTGATCCAGATCGCCGTCATCCCCCGCCCGGACCCGCCGCCTGGCGACGGGCCCATCGGCATCGGCATCAGCCCGCGCACGACCATCGTCAAGTACCCCTGGTACGAGGCCCTGTGGCTCGCCACGCAACAGACCGTGCGCATGACCCTCTTTATCTTTACCGTTCCTGTGCAGGTCATCCAGGGCCTCATCCCTGCTGAGCTGGCGCGCCCCGTGGGGCCGGTTGGCGTGGGCCAGTTGGTCGGCGACGCCGTGCAATACTCGCTTGACTCCGGCTGGTGGTATCCGGTCATGCAGATGATGGGCAGCCTGGGGGTCGCGCTTGCTGTCACCAACCTCCTGCCCCTCCCCGCCCTCGACGGCGGTCGCATCCTCTTTATCATCGTCGAGGGCATTCGCGGCCGGCGCATTGATCCTGCCAAAGAGGGCCTGATCCACCTCATCGGCATGGCGCTCCTGGTTGCACTGATGCTCTTTATCACCTGGCAGGACGTGATCAACCCCATACCTTCGATCGACTGGGGCAACCTCTTCTGATCTTTGCGGGGCGAGGAATCGATTGAGCAAATGCACGCGTTGTGGTGAAAAAATCGAGGAAGGACAGCGTGTCTGCCCGCGTTGCGGCAAGCCGCAGCGGCTGCCCCGCCGGGTTCGCTGCCGTCACTGTGGCACGATCGCTAACAACAGCCTGTCCATCTGCCCCGGCTGCGGCGAGCGTCTCCAGCCCGACTGGGTGCGCCCCCTGTTCGCCGTCGCCATCGCCGTGATCATCCTCGGCCTCGCGCTGTCGGCCGCACTTTGGGTGCCCCATGCCCTGTCGAGCTTGCGCCCTGCGGTCGCCGTCAGCACCGTCCAGGCACTCGCCGCCAGCCTCCCCGACGTCGTTGAGGTTCCGAGCCTGACCCCCTCGCTCACGCCGTCGATTACACCCACCTCCACCCCGACGCGCACCCCCACCCCCATCCCCACACTCACCCCCACGCCCACCCTCACCCCCGTCCCTACGCTCACCCCGACGCCCACTTCTACTCCTACACCTACCGCCACGCCGACGCCCACTTCCACGCCCACCGCCACCCCTCGCCGCTTCACGGCGACGCCTCTGCCCACGCCAACCCCACTCACAACTCCCACCCCGACGGTGCCTGCCCTCTCGGCCCCCACCCCGCTCAGCCCGGAAGGGGGAGCTGTGTTCAGCGATCGAGACGCAAACATCGAGCTCACGTGGACGAGCAACCACACACTCCGTCCAACCGAATACTTTGAGATCCAGATCCGCTACTCCGAAGAAGGCACCGACAACGAGATCGTGATCCCGATCCATGTACAGCGCACCTCCTGGTTCGTCGACGACGGGCTGTACGCCCGCGCCAGCCAGCAGACCGAGCGGGCCTACCATTGGTCCCTCCGCCTCGTGCGCCGCGAGGTAGCTGATGATGGCAGCGAACGATACGTGCCCCTTAGCTCTTTGAGCGACGAGCGCACCTTCTATTGGAAGTGAAAAAATCAGAGGCTGGGGCTTCCGTTCAGGTCAGCCCCAGCCTCTCTGTTGTCGATCCTGCCTGCGTGCCGCTATGTCTCGCGCACGTCGACCAGCTTTTCTTCCTCGATCTGCTCCAGCGCCTCGGTCAACTGATCCCTGCTGACATTTCGCACCTTGAGCATCAGCCCCCAGCGAGTCGGATCCTCGGACATGAAGGTGCCACACGCAGCGATATATCCGCCCTGGTCGGCAATCGCCTGCGCCACTTTGGCTAGCTCGCCTTCCCTGTTGGGCACCTCCATCGTGATCCGCAATCCCTTCTGCCGGGCTGCGAACAGCTCCATGAAGGTCTGGAACATGTCGTGCTCCGTGATGATGCCCACCAGTCGCTCGTCGCGCATCACCGGCAAGCAGCCGATCTTGTGATCCGACATCAGGTGTGCTGCCTCTTCGATCGGCATATCCTCAGTGGTCGTGATCACGTCGCGCACCATCACATCTCTCACCTTGATCTTTTCCAACAGCGAGTGGATCTCCCAAACGCTGAGCAGCGTCATCCCCGACGGCTCTGCTTTGAGCAAATCCTCTTCCGTCACCAGGCCCACCATCTTGCCGGCCCGATCTACCACCGGCAGGTGGCGGATCTTTTGCGCCTGCATGTAGCGATGAGCCGCCGAGATCGACTCATCTTGCGAGATCGTCAGTGGGTGAACAGTCATGCGATCGCGAACAAACATCGTTCATCTCCTCCCCAATCT
>JAFGIA010000036.1 GCA_016929795.1 Anaerolineae bacterium | reverse complement strand
GCCCAGCTCGCTGTCGACCAGGTCGTGGAGCGGCAGGGTGTAGGCGCCGGTGTTCTGCACCTCGTAGCAGTAGTAGACGTCGGTGCCGGGGGCGACCTCGATGGCATCGGTGGTGGCGCATGTCGCCGGGTCGGTGCCAACTGTCTTGGTCAGCTCGATGGCGGGCGGCTGGATGGTCACCAGGGCGCTGTCGCTGTCGCTGACCGAAGCCCCGGCGGCGTCGTAGGCGGTCCAGGTGGCGACGTTCAGGGTGGTCTGGGTGATGGTTGCCGTCTGGGTGAGGAAGGTGCTGGCGCCCGGCGCGAGCGTATAAGGGAACCCAATCAGGAGATCGCCCAGCTCGCTGTCGGTCAGATCGTGGGTGGCGAGATCCTCTATGCCGGTGTTGGTGACCTCGTAGCAGTAGGTGACCTCACTGCCGGGCGGCACGGCAATCTCATCTGTGGTAGCACATGCGTTGGGATTGGTACCGACCGTCTTGACCAGCTCGATGGTCATCTGGGCGCAGTTGTAACAAACCAGGGCGAAATCCTGGTCGGTGGTGTCGCCGCTGATGGGCACGCCGTCGCCGGGCAGATTGGTGGCCTGGATGGTGATCGTGGCCAAGCCGCCTGGGGCCTGGACGAAGACGTTCTCCAGGTTGTTGATCGCGTCGGCGCTGCCGCCGGGCGTGGACCAGCCGCCACTAAAGTGGTTGCCCAGGTAGGTGTTGCCGCCGTTTTCGACGGTCAGGTCGAGGTTGTTGACCAGGGCCGGGTTGGCACCTACCATGCCGGGCGCATCGGACCAGGCGACCGAAACCTTGAGCGGCTTGCTCGGGTCGGGCACGCCCAAGGTGATCGTCCACGATTCGCCGGTGTTGTCGAACGTGTGCTGCTGGTCCTGGTAATACATCAACGTGTCGTTGTCCATCACATTGGTCAAATGGACACGCCCCCAGCCCTCGTAGATGTTGGGGATGGCGTGGCCCTCGTTCATATCCACCGCGCCGGAGACGAGCAGCGCCTTGGCCATGGCCGGGCTGGGATCGGCGCCAGCGTTAAAGGTGCGCCACCATTCGGTGAGCAGGGTGATCGAGCCAGAGACGTGGGGGGCGGCCATGCTGGTGCCGGAGCAGTAGGCGTACATGTTGTTGGTGCCGGGAATAGGTGTTGAGCAGGAGCCGCCCAGGTCGTTGCGCGTCGAGGCGATCTGTTCGCCGGGCGCGGCCACGGTCGGCACCCAGCGCCCATCGACGGCCGGGCCCCAACTGCTAAAACTGGAGAGGGTGTCGATGTTGCCCACTCGATAGTTGCGGCTGCTGGCCACCACGATCAGGTTCTTGGCCTCTTTGGGGGCCGTCAGCCCGCTGGAGCCCGAGTTGCCGGCGGAAAAGACTTCGATGAACGGCTCGGCCACAGAAGGGGTGTCAAAGTTGCCGTCGCGGACCATAAAGTCGTGGGTGCGCTCGGAGGCCTGGTAACCGTGGTCGGTCCCCTCGCCAGTGGTCCACGAATTGTTGCCGCCGATGGCGCCGCCCAGCACGGCCCGCTTGCTGTGCTCCTGCCAGCCGCCGGCCGGCGGCCAGGCCGAAGCCGAGAGCGAGTTCATGGCAAAGATCTCGTAGCCGGGCGCAATGCCCAGGCCATAGTAAAAACCCTGGGAGTCGGTGTAGCCGGCGGTCGCGTCGCCGCCGACGATGCCGGCCACGTGGGTGCCGTGGCCGCCGCCGGTGCAGTCGCTGCCCGGCTCGCCGGGATAGCTGCACGCGCCGGGAAAGTCGTACCCACCGGCGATGTGCGGCCCCAGGTCAGGATGGTCCCAGTCCACGCCCGTGTCCACGATGGCCCAGCGCACGCCGCTGCCATCGTAGCCCAGGCCGGTCAGCCAGGGAAAGTAGCCGATCTGCGGCACACCGCCGACATAGTTGCCGGCGACGATCTGGGACGACATCTCGTCGTCCAGGATGGGCTCGGGGCTGAGGTAGCCCAGCCAGAGCACGGTGTTCAGCCGGGCGACGTCGGCCAGGGCGGCCGCGTCGATCTGGACCACGGCGTCGTAAAAAGCCTTGTCAGGCTGCGAGGGATAGCTGTTCAGGACCGTGGCGCCCAAGGCGGTGAGGGCATCGAGCGTGGCGTCGATGAGGCCGTCGTTGTAGAACATGACGTCCACGTTGTGAATGGGGCCGGTGCGCCGGTCCAACTCCCTGTCGATCTTGTAGCCAGGGTGGAAGGCGCCCTGCCAGCGCACAAAGTCGAGGGCAGTGGCTGCCTCGGCCTCGGCGGCAGTGGCCCACACCAGGTAGGTGTTGTGGGGGTAGTATTGCAGGGGCTTGAGACCGGCCGCTTCGAGCTGGACCAGCCAGCGGTCCTGGGCCGGGCCGGTGAGCTGGATCAGGCGCAGGCCTGGACCGCTGCCCTCCGCGCGCATGCCGGCGGACAGGGCGGGCTCGCCGTTCCACAGCGGGTCAAAACGGTAGCCCTGCACCTGGAGCTGCCCTGCCTCGGGGATCGAGACGAAAGGGACCTGGCTGGCTGCGAGGCGGGCATAGTCGGCGCTGCCGAGTTCGAGCCAGTGGTAGCTGCCATAGTCGAGGCTGAGGTAGGGCGCCAGCTCCAGGGCTTCTACCTGCGCCATCGCCGTGGCAGGCACCCGGACGACCTGAGGTGGACCGTCCGGGGTGGGGTTGGCTGCGCTCGCCGAAAGGTTCGGAACGAGCAGGCCAACGAGACAGATCAGGGTTACTAGAGAAACTGCTTTGCGGGACATTGCGCCTCCTTGCTGCATGTTTTGGACAAGACAAGCAAGAATCATAGACGATGAGGAAGAGATTGTCAAGCTGCACGCGGGGGATTGCACATCTGGGGAGAAGGGCGCTATTCTGGTCAGTGCTACGTTTCGCCAGGCGGCTGTAACCTGGCTCGAGCCTCCCGGTCAGCTTGCGGATCGAGCGTTTTGATGCGGACGATGTGTGCCGTGACAGCGGCGCCGATGGTCAGCAGGAGGAGTATCAGCCACCAGGCTGTTTCGGCGAGCAGGATTGTGGAGCCAAGGGTTAACCAGAGCAGGGTGAGCGTGAGGATCTTGTCTCGAAGCAGCATTCCACGATGTTGCCGATAGTTATGGATATAGCGGCCAAATACGCGGTTGGTCACCAGCCAGTGATGGAACCGCTCGGAGCTGCGTGCGTAAAGAAAGGCTGCCAGGAGCAGGAAGGGGGTCGTGGGCAACACGGGCACAAGGATGCCGACCATTGCCAGGGCGACGCAGGCTGTACCACTCACGATCAACAGAACTCGTAACATCGCGCTCACCGGTTCACAGGTAACGAAGCCACACGTAGGCCGTGGAGAGGAGGAGCGACATGGCCGTGACTATGAGGCCGTAGCCGAAAAAGCGTTTGAAGCTGATCGGATAGCCACTTTTTGCCGCCAGGTTCGCCACCACGACGTTCGCCGCCGCCCCCACCAGGGTCAGGTTCCCGCCGAGGCAAGTGCCCAAGGCCAGCGACCACCAGAGTGGCATGATTGGCATGCTCCTGCCCAGGTTTTCGACGACAGGGATCAGGGTGGCCGTATAGGGGATGTTGTCGACGATGCCTGAAGCAGCAGCCGACAGCCAGAGCAAGAGCATGGAGGTCAGGGGCAGGCTACCGCCGGTGAGATCGAGCGCCGCTTCGGCCACCGCCTGGATGATGCCGACCTTGACGATCGCTTCGACCGTGATAAAGAGCCCGATAAAGAAAAAGAGGGTGGTCCACTCGATGTCCTGCATGGCGGTATGTGGATCGTGCCGCGCCCAGAGGAGCAAGAGGGTGGCACCGGCCAGGGCGATGGTTGCCGGCTCCAGGTGGAAGGCGCCGTGGGTGAGAAAGCCAACGATCACAGCCGCCATGACGACGAGGGCCTTGAGCAGCAGTGGCCGGTTGGTGATCAGGGCGTCGGTCTCCAGGGCGGCGATGTTCAGTGCGCCCTTCTTGGGGGAGTGCAGATCGTCCTTGAACAGAAACCAGGAGAGGCCGAGAAAAGCGGCCAGGATGAGCAGGCTGATGGGGGCAAGGTGGGCGGTGAAGGTCAGGAAATCGATGCCTGCCGCGCTGCCGATCAGGATGTTGGGCGGGTCGCCGACCAGGGTGGCGGTGCCGCCGATGTTCGATGCCAGGATGCTCGAGATGAGGAAGGGGAGCGGGCTCACTTTGAGGCTGGCGGCGACGAACAGGGTGACCGGCGCCGCCAGCACGACGATGGTCACGTTGTCCAGCAGGGCCGAAGTCACGGCGATGACTGAGGAGAGGATGATCAATACGCGGAAGGGGCTGCCCCGCCCCAGCTTGACCGCCTGGATGGCGATCCACTGAAAGAGCCCGGTCTCGGCCAACACGCTGGCAATGATCATCATGCCCACCAACAAAAAGATGACGTTCCAGTCAATGGCGAGAAACGCTTCTTCCTGGGAAATGACGCCGAGGAGGATCATGGCGACGCCGCCCAGCAGCCCCGACACGGTCCGATGCACCCGCTCGGTGACAATGAGCGCGTAGGTGATCAAAAAGATGCCGCCCGCCAGCCACATGGGGTTCATGGCGCTGCCTCAGAGTTGTCAGCGCGCTGCACGAGACAGACGGCGGCCAGCTCGAGCAGGTTGATGTAGCCGATGACGTGGTAGAGGTCGTCCACCACGGGCAGTCCTTGCAGCTTGTGTTTGTGCATGCGCTTGAAGGCTTCTTTCACCGTCTCGCCACGCTTGACCCAGACTGGTTCGCGCATGGCGTCGGCGGCGGTGCGCACGCCGGCCATCTGGGCAAAGTGCATGGCTTCGTCGAGGTCGGTCACGTGGCTCAAAAACTCTTCGGGCATGATGTGAAAAAAGAGATCGTCGGCCAGGGCGGGGAGGTCGAGCACGCCCACCAGGCGCCCCTGGTCGTTCACGACGCACACGACGTGTACCCCGGGGTGGGCAAGCATCGCTTGCACGACCTCGTCCAGAGGCGTATCAGAGCGAACAATGGTCGGATCGAGGCTGAGGGTGGCGTCGACGACGCTTACGCAGGTGTCGCGATTGACAAACCAGCTCGGGGGCGACGCCTCCGGTAGGGTCACCTGCGCTGGTTGGGGCTGGACTTTGTGCAGTCCCCGGACCTGCCCCACGGGCAGCACGAGCAGCAAGCCGCTGCCCGGCCTGTCGAATCCGCCGACCACCCGTTCGGCTTCGCCGATCGCCCTGTCGAGCAGATCGTCGGCCTCGATGGCCACGATGAGGGTGTGGCGCCGCACCTCTTTGTCCCGGAAGAGGTGGTCGATCGCGCCCAGTCCCCACTGGCTGAACCAGGTGCGCGAACGGTAGGCTCCCGCGCTTTCGAGGATCGTGGCTCCTGGAACGCCGGCGGCTTCCCAGGCCTGGAGCAGGGCAGGCATAAAGCTCGTGTCGTCCAGAATGACCATCAACAAGTTAATCATGCGTGTCTCTTTCTGCTTGATTTTAGACAATGGGCCTAGAACCGGGTTTCTGACTTGGTCTAAACTCGAGTTTCTGCTGATTCGAGTTTCTGAGGCCAGGCTGTCCAGTTGTGCAGGCTATTGTAGCATATCCTGGCATGGGCGGCAAGGGACACCAGGCGGATGGCCTCACATGGGGAAAAAACACCTTGTCCTCCGGCTGCACAAAGCCGGAGGACAAGGTCAGGAGAGAAAGCAGACGTGAGTGAGTGCGCCTGCTTGCTCGCTAGGGAGATGGCGCGCTGCTAATTCCCTACCGGCGCTTCCCACCAGGGCAGTTTGCGCTCGTATCCGATCAGCTTGAGGCCGGTGATGCCCGCGATGTTGGGCTCCATGGCGCGCAGGTCCTCCTCGCACAGGTCCTTGATGTCGCTGTGGCCGGAGAGCATGGTCAGGATCTTGACCTCTTCGGCCGTGGCCTTGATAAAGTTGGCCAGGCGGTTGCCGGCCTCCTCGGGGTTGAGGCGGGCGCGGAGCACCGGGTCCTGGGTGCAGATGCCGTAGGCGCACTTGCCGCTGGAGCAGGACATGCACGCCCGGCAGCCCATGGCGATCTCGGCGGCGGCGCCAAAGCCGACGCCGTCGGCGCCCATGGCCATGGCCTTGTAGGCGTCGAGGCCATTGCGCATGCCGCCCAGGACAAAGAGCTTGACCTTGCGGTGTACGCCCATGTCCTTGAGCGCCTGTACTGCTGGCGGGATGAGCGCCACGGTGGGGATGCCGACGCCCTGGGTGACGATGGCCGGCGAGGCGCCCGTGCCGCCCACCAGGCCGTCGATCGAGATCATGTCGGCGCCTGCCTCGACGCAGGCCTTGATGTCCTCGTAAGGCCGGCTGGGGCCGAGCTTGAAGAGGATCGGCACCTTGTACTCGGTCACGTCCCGGATCATGTCGACCATGCGCTTGATGTCCTCGGGGTCGATCACGTCGTAGTAACGGCAGGGGGAGAGCGCGTCACTGCCGATGGGCACACCGCGCACGGCCGCCACTTCGGCCGTGACCTTGGCACCCAGCAGGTGCCCGCCCATGCCCGGCTTGGCGCCCTGGCCGATCTTGACTTCGACGGCATCGCCGGCCCGAATATAGTCGGCCGACACACCCCACCGGCCTGTCGACCATTGGACGACCAGCGTGCCACCGGGCTGCCAGCGCCTGAGTGTACGCTCTTTATTCTCGAACCCCTTGATCAGCCAGGCCTCGTCCTCTACCAGGCCCCCTTCGCCGGTGCAGCTCATGATCCCTGTCTGGGCGGCGCCGATGGCCAGGGCCATGCGCGCTTCGCGGGACAGCGCCCCGAACGACATGGCGGGAAAGACGAAGGGGTAGTGGAGGGTGATCGGGTTCTCGCAGGTGCCCTCGCCGATGACGACCTCCATGTTGCACTCCTCGCGGTACTTGTCGCGCGGGGCGGGAGAGGAGATCTGGGAGGGCACGATGGTGATGTTGTCAAAGCTGGGGCAATAACCGCCCATGGTGCCAAAGCCGCGGAGCTGGTACTGGCCCGTCTGCGCTTTGTAGTGGATCTCTTCCACCTGCGGGAAGGTCCAGGGCGAGCGCACCAGGAATTCCGATTCGGCCGGGTTGATGCGGATGGCATCCTCGGGGCAGAACTCGGAGCAGATGCGGCAGCCGACGCAGGCGTTATAGTTCTGAACAAAGACGTTTCCATCGCCGTCGATCGCGTACACGTCGTGCGGACAGACCTCGACGCAGGTGGCACACTTGCCCGGCATCGCGGCGTTGATGCAGCGGTCTTTCATGACCGTGACACAAAATGTCCCATTTACTGGTGGCATATTCGTTCTCCTTCAGTCTTTCCTAGTCGCTACTTGTAGAAGGGCTTTTCCGACTTGCGGACGATCTTGTGAAAGCTCGCCGGGTCCGCCTCGATGCCATACTGGTTGAAATAGCCGCGCAGCTTGGCCTGGTCGGCAGCGGTCATCTCTTCGAGCAGTGTGTTGTGGCCCAGGCTCTCCCACTCGCCGCCAATGTAGATGTTGCCGCGGATGAGATAGTTGCCCAGGCTATGGCCGGCGTTGCCGACGATGACCAGGTCCCCAGCCAGCATGTAGGTAGCCACTTCGTCGCCCACGTTGCCCTGGACGATGATGCTAGCCCCCTTGTTCATGACGGCCGTAAAGTCGCCGGCATCTCCCTTGACCACGATCGTGCCGCCGTAGCAGTAGGCGCCCGCTCCATAGCAGGCATCGCCGTCGACGATCACGGTGCCGCGGGTCATGTTATCGGCCAGGTAGCGGCCGACATTCTGCTGGACCCGAATGGTGGCCCCGTCGTTCAGGGCACCCAGATAGTCGCCACCATCGCCGCCGATGATCACCTCGCCTCCCTTGAGGCCGGCGACCAGGCCATGCAGATGGGCAGCGTCCTGGACGAGCACCGGGCCTGCGGCCACCGCCTGTCTCAACTCTGCGCTGACCGATCGCAGATCGCGTCCACTAGCATCCACTACAAGAGACATTCCGTTCCTCCCTCTTTGAAGCGCCCGCTTGCGGAGCACCATATAGACTGACGAACTGCTTCCTGACCTGAGCCCGCTTGGCGGGGTCGTTCAGGGCGTCGAGCATCAGGATGCGAAAGTCGTCGAAAGCCTGGGCCCGCGCCCGGCGGTCTTTTTCTTCTTTGGCGGCCGTCAAGGCGGCTGCATCCACCTGGCTGATGGTTTCGAGCAGGCCATAGCGCCGTGCGTTCTGCACGAACAGCTCGCCGGCCGGCGTGCGCGTGATGAGCGTGGCAAAGCCGGGCAATGCGCCGACGGCGCCCACGGCAAGGTCGGCCGACTCGCCCAGATAGTCGTCGCAGCTCCCGCACCCCTTGCGTGTGAATGGCTCTACCTCGGTCAGGGGGATCGAAAGCTCGGTACCATCCCAGAGCGCAACCTTCAAAGTGCCGTCGGCTGCCGAGGTGGTCATGCTCCGGATTTCATGCCGGGCAATGCCCTTGCCGCGCTCAATCAGCTCGGCGACCATTTCCGGCAAATAGATGCCGGTGCAGAAGGAGGCAATCGTCAGGCGGATCGCCTGCTGGTAGGGCCACAGCCGCTCATGTTCGGTGTCGATAAAGCGGCGCGCGCCCTCGGCCACACAGGGGGGGCCGACGACGGCGAGCTTGTTCAGGCCCAGCTCAAAGATGGCCTCGTTGAGTGCACTCAACACCGGCGCCCATAGATATTGCATGCCTACACTGTTGACGATCTCGTCCACCGTGGTGGCGACGCGGGCCACTGGCTCCAGGGTAAATGGATCCATGTCCAGCATGACGACGCCGTCGATCAGGCCGGCCGAGCGAGCAGCCACCAGCAGTGCCTGGATGACATCGTTGGGAGCGCCGCTGTGGACGACGCCGGCCGACCGTGCCGACACCATGCTGCGCGGCTCCACCGGCGTCCACTCTACCAGGCGGGGACAGCTCAGCTCGCAGAACTTTTCGCAGATGTTGCAAGTATCCAGCGTATAGTGCGAAAGGCCCAGCGACTTCTGGCGCTCTTCCAGGAGGGGATGTTGTTCCTCATCCCAGTAGAGCACCCCCTTGGAACAGGCTGCCACGCACGCCCCGCAGCCAGAGCAACGGTACAGCGCCCATACTTCCTGTTTCAGTCTCGTTGACATGTGTCATTCTCCTCTTCAGTTTACTCGCCCAGTACCGGGCTTGGTCCGAGAGCCTTCACCAGGTTGGTAAAGTCGGTGATCTTGGTGACAAAATCGTGTGGGTCGTCGGGGGTGATCCACTCCAGACGCACACGGCGCGGATCAAAGCCGCTTTGGGCCAACATGCCGCGCAGGGTGTTGAAACGTTCCTGAGCGTGACGGTTGCCGTTGACGTAATGGCAGTCGCCTGGTGGGCAGGCTCCCAGAAATACGCCATCAGCGCCGCTGAACAGGGCCCACAGGATGTGGGTCGGGTCGAAACGGGCGGAGCATCGTGCCCTGATGAGGCGCGCTTCGGCCGGGTAGGCCAGCTTGTTGGCCCCGGCCAGCTCGGCCGCCGCGTGACCGCTCCACTCGCAGCCAAAGACAAGGATGCGCGGCCGGTCAGCGGCGGATCCTGTCACCTGGGGTGCCGTCGCCAGGGCCGCGTCGATCTGCGCCAGCATCTGCATTTCGTCGTCTACCGGTTGGCTGATCGCCTTCACCGGGCAGGTGACCACGCAGTTGCCACACCCTGTGCAGAGCAGGGGGTCGATCTGAGAGAGGTCTAGCGTCCCATCCCGTTGGTGCATGGAAATTGCGCCAAAGGGGCAGGCCTCTACGCAGTTGCCGCAGCCCGTGCAGAGCTTTTCATCGACCGCGGCAACAGGCGCGTAGCTGCGGATCTGGCCTGACCGCAGGTGACGCAGCGCCTGGAAAGCGGTAGTGGTGGCCTGGAACTCGGCCTCGATCCAGCTTGTCGGATAGTGGGCCGCGCCGCAGATGTAGACGCCCCGCTCGGCATAGTTGTGTGGCCGCAAGCGGTAGCGGACCTCGGGGAAAAAGCCGTTGTCATCTTGGGCAATGCCCAGCATGTGGGCCACGACGCTTGCGTCGGGCTGTGGGATCAGCGGGGTGGCCAGGACGACGCGGTCGTAGGGCAGGCGGTGGTCCGTGTGGGTCAGATCGTCGCGCACCTCGACCTCTCCGCCGGTCACCCTGGGCGGCGACGACGGCGCGTAGCGGAAAAAGTGCACGCCGGCCCGCCGCGCCTCGTTCACCTTTTCCTCATAGATGTCTTCGCCGAGCAGGTAGAGGTCACGGAAGAGGAGGGTGACGTTGGCCTGGGGGTTGGCCGCCTTGACCTCCATCGCCTGCTTCAGTGCGGCCAGGCAACACACGCCGGAGCAGTAGGGCACTGCCTCGTCGCGCTGCCCGGCGCACAGGATCATGACGACGTCCGATAGCGGGGCTGCATTTTGCAGCTCGCGCTCGAACTCGAGCTGGGTGACGACCCGCTGGCCATCGTAGCGGAACTGGCCCCACGGCTGCCGGGTCAACGCGCCGGTGGCGACGATGATGGCGCCCACCTGGATCGGTTCTCCACACCCATTGACGCGCACCGTATAGCTGCCAACCCGACCCGAGATAGCGGTTACCTCGCTTTCGAGCAAGAGCTGGATGCGCGGATGGTTGGTCACTGCCCTGGCTTTTTGGCCCACCAGGTCGGCCGTGCTGCGCTGGTCGGGAAAGAGGGTGTGCGCGTCGCGCAACATGCCACCCAGGGCCGCTTGGCGCTCGACCAGCGTGACGGGCTGGCCGGCGTTGGCGAGCATCAAGGCGGCGGTCATGCCTGCCACTCCCCCGCCGATGACCAGCGCACCCGGCACGACCTCGGCCTGGATCGGCTGGCGCGGCTGGCGCCACTCGAGCTGGGCGACTCCCATCCGAATCAGGTCGAGCGCCTTGAGGGTGGCTGTGAGGGGCTCATCCTGGTGCACCCAGGCGCAGCCCTCCCGTATGTCCACCAACTCGAAAAAGTTGCCGTCCAGGCCCGCTTCCTGGCACGCGGCCCGGAAGCGGGGTTCCAGCAGGCGCGGGGTGCAGCCAGCCACGACGACGCGGTTGAGCCCTTGTTCGATGATGGCCGAACGGATTGCCGCCAGCCCCTCGGGTGCGCACGAGTAGTGCAGCCGCCGGGCGAGGCACACGCCTGGCAAGGCACAGGCCCCGCTCTCCAGGGCCTGCATGTCCAGGGTGGAGGCGATCTGGTCGCCGCAGTCGCAGATGAAAACACCAAGCTTGACGTCGTTCATGACACGACCTCCTCTTCAACCCTGCTCGAGGCCGGTTCCGCCAGAAGTGCTGCGTGATCGGCGAAACGCGGGACCTGGTAGTGATGACCACACACGTGGCAGTCCACGGCTTCGAACTCGGACGCCCAGGGATGGGCTGTCCGCGCGCCGCCGGTGATGTCGGCCAGGGTAATGGCCCCGGTGGGGCACACCAGGACACAGGTGCCACACTCGATGCAGACGTTTGAGGCGATCTGGAAGGGAGGGCTTACCTTTTTCTCGATGCCTCGCTCGATGAGGCTGATGGCGCCGACGCCGACGATTTCGTGGCAGGCGCGCACGCACAGGCCGCACAGGATGCAGTCATCGGGCTCCATCGTAAAGCGGGGTGCGGTCACCCCCAGCTCTTCGGCCATGGCCTGGATGAGGGGGACGTGCGCCGATGAAGCCATCAGCAGCTCGATGGTGGTGCGCCGCGACCGGCGCACCTTTTCCGAGTGGGTGCGCACGATCAGTCCTTCTTCGCACGGATAGGCACACGCGGGCACGAGTTGTCCCCCGCGGCGGTTCTCCAGCTCGACGACACACATGCGGCAGGCGGCGAAGGGCTCGAGCGCTTCGTGGTAGCACAGGGTGGGGATGGGAATGCGTAGCTCCCGTGCCGCCTCGAGGAGGGTGCGACCCTCCTGGACCTGGATCTCCTGGTCGTCTATCGTCAACGTGATCATGCATCCCTCCCTGTTGGTTCGCTCAAGGCAGGCTCTTTGACAACCAGCAGCCGTTCCGGGACGGGCACGTGGGCGAGCCCCATCGCCTCCAGCCATTCCAGGTCGCAGCGCAGGCAGCGCTTGCATTCCTCCTGGATGGTTTGCTCGTCGAACAGGATCTCTACCTCGCAAAAGTTGCCCTGCCGCTCGCTGACGGGGATCTCGAGTGTCTGCGGGCGCGTGGCCTGGGCGTATTGCTCCAGGTCGAACGGCTGGTCGACGACCTCGTAACCGGGCCTGACTGCGACGAATTCTACCTGGCCGGTGCGCAGATAGCTGGCGACCGCGTCGCCGACGCGGTTGCCCTGGGCCACGGCTTCGATCACGGTTGACGGGCCAAGGCTCAAGTCGCCGGCGGCGAACACGCCGGGGCGACTGGTGGCGAGTGCCTCATTCACCACGCAGGTGCCGCCGCGCCCGATCGCGATCCTGTCGTCGCCCTCATTCCAGGCCACGTCCGGCTCCTGGCCGATGGCCGGGATGAGCACGTCGACCTCGAGTGTGAACTCGGAGCCGGGGATGGCCACCGGGTGGCGGCGGCCGCTGGTGTCGAACTGGCCCAGCTCCTGGCGCAGCAGCTCGACGCCGGTCACCCGGCCGTCGCCCAGCACGCGGGTGGGATTGGTGAGAAAGTGGAACTGGATGCCCTCTTTTTCCGCACCCTCGATCTCGTCGGCGTGGGCGGGCATATCGGCGTGGGTGCGGCGGTAGATCAGGTGCACCTCGGCGGCGTTCAGGCGCCAGGCCGAGCGCACGGCGTCGATGGCCACGTCGCCGCCGCCGACGACGGCCACCCGCTGGCCGGTCAGGTCGGGCGCCCGGCCGAGCGCGATGTCGCGCAGGAACTGGGTACCGTGGTAGACTCCTTCCATCTCCTCGCCCTCGATGCGCAGCTCGCGGCTCTTGTGGGCGCCGATGGCGAGAATGACGGCCTTGTACCCATCGCGTTCCAGCAGGTCGTCGAGGCAAAAGTCTTTCCCGAGGGCCGTATTGAGGCGGATCTCGACGCCGGCACGCTTGATATGCTCGATCTCGGCGTCCAGGATGTCGTGTGGCAGGCGGTACTCGGGGATGCCGACGGCCATCATGCCCCCGGCCACGGGCAGCGCCTCAAAGACGGTGACCGGGTAGCCCTTCTGGGCCAGGCGCAGCGCCGCGGTCAGGCCAGCCGGGCCAGAGCCGACGATGGCTACCTTTTCCGATTTCGGCTCTTCCAGAAGCGGCGGGGTCCAGGGCCGTTCGAGCTCGTGGTCGGCCATAAAGCGCTTGATCTGGCGGATGGCGACGGGCTGATCCAGCTCGGTGCGGCGGCACTTGGTCTCGCAGAAAGCGGGGCAGACGCGGCCACAGGCCAGGGCAAAGGGGTTGCGTTGGCGGTGGACGTCGAGCGCCTCGGCGTACTGGCCCTGGGCCACGAGTGAGACGTAGCTCGGCACGTCGACCTCGGCCGGGCAGGCGTTGGTGCAGCGGGCGCGCACCAGCGCGGTGCACACCCCGGCCGGGCAGCGCTTCTCGCGGATGTGGGCCTCGTACTCGTCGCGGAAGTAGCGGATGGTGGTCAGCACCGGGTTGGGTGCCGTCTGGCCCAGGCCGCACAACGACGAGGCTTTGACCTCGGCCGCCATCTCTTCCAGGTACTCGATGTCGCCCGGCTGGCCCTGGCCGGCGCAGATGCGCTCCAGCGTGGCCAGCATGGCCTTGGTACCCACGCGGCAGGGCACGCACTTGCCACACGACTCTTCCTGGGTAAAGCTCATAAAGTAGCGGGCCAGGTCGACCATGCAGGTGTCCTCGTCGCACACCACCAGGCCGCCAGAGCCGACAATCGCGCCCAGCTTGGCCACCGATTGGTAGTCGATGGGCACGTCCAGGTGCCTGGCCGGGATGCAGCCACCCGACGGGCCGCCCATCTGGGCTGCCTTGAAGGCCTTCCCGTTGGGTACACCGCCGCCGATCTCATAGATCAGCTCCCGCAGGCTGATGCCCATCGGCACCTCGACCAGCCCGGTGTTGTTGATCTTGCCCACCATGGAAAAGACCATGGTGCCCTTGCTGTCCTCGGTGCCGATGCCAGCAAACCACTCGGCCCCCCGGTCGATGATCAGCGGCACGTTGGCCCAGCTCTTGACGTTGTTGATGTTGGTCGGCTTGCCCCACAGCCCGCTCTGGGCGGGGAAGGGAGGACGCGGGCGCGGCTCGCCGGCTTTGCCCTCGATCGAGGCCATCAGTGCCGTCTCTTCGCCGCACACAAACGCCCCGGCCCCGATCCGGATCTCGATCTCCAGGTCAAAGCCAGAGCCCAGGATATTTTCACCCAGCAGGCCGTGCTGGTGCATCTGAGCCAGGGCGATCTCCAGGTGTTTGATGGCCAGGGGATATTCGGCGCGGATGTAGACGAACCCGCGCGTGGCACCCATGGCGTAGGCGCCGATGATCATGCCTTCCAGCACGCGGTGGGGGTTGCCTTCCACGATGCTGCGGTCCATGTACGCGCCCGGGTCGCCTTCGTCGGCGTTGCACACGATATACTTGACATCGCCGGGCGCGCTGCGGCACAGCTTCCACTTGAGCCCGCTGGGAAAGCCGGCTCCGCCTCGACCCCGCAGCCCGGCGTTGCTGACCTCGTCAATCACCTGCTCCGGCGACATCTGGTGCAGGGCTTTGGCCAGCGCCTGGTAGCCGCCGGCGGCGATATAGTCGTCGATGCTGGTAGGGTCAATCAGGCCGTTGAGGTTGAGCAGGCTGCGGGTCTGCCGGGCGTAGAAGGGCACATCGTGCTCGTAGGGAATCTTGACGCCCGTGATCGGATCGGCGTAAAGCAGGCGTTCGATGATTTCGCCCCTGTCCACTGTCTTGTGGACGATGTCGGGGACATCTTGGACCTGGACGGATTTGTAAAAGATGCCCTGTGGTTGGATGACCATCACCGGTCCCTGCTCGCAGAAGCCGTGACAGCCGGTCATCTTGACATCTGCTTTGATGCCGTTGGCACCGATCTCAGCCCGTAGGGCGTTGATCACTTTTTCGCTGCCATAGACACGACAGCCGGTACCCCCGCACAGGGTGATACAGGTGCGGTTGGGGTCACGGCTATCGACGATGGTTTGCCGTCTTGCTTCAAGGTCAGATGGAGTATTCAGCCGTTTGCCTGACGCCTTTGTCATTGCTTAAGATCTCCATTGTCTCCATTGTCCGCTTGTTCGATCTGCGCCAGCAGGTCGTCCACTTTCTTGGCGTGCATCTGGCCCGAATACTCCCCGTCGATGACCACAATCGGACCCAGGGCGCATGCACCCAGGCAGTTGACGGTTTCTAATGAATAGTTCCAATCCGGCGTGGTCTCACCGGGCTTGATACCCAGCTTTTCCTCCATGCGGTCGAGCACCTGCTTGGCGCCCCGCACGTGGCAGGCTGTGCCCACGCAGACACACACGTTGTGCCGGCCGCGGCGCTCCAGGCTGAAGGCGTTGTAAAAAGTGGCCACACTGTACACTTGACTGAGCGGCAGTCCCAGTCCCTCGCTGACCAGGACCATGGCTTCATGGGGCAGGTAATGATACTTGTCCTGGATGTCTTCCAGCACCGTGATCAGCGAGTCCCCATGTCCGTCGTTTGCAATGGTCTCTGCCAGTTCCCTCGGTTCGAAGTCGATCATGTCATCACCTCCATAAATACCCTTTCTCTGAATGCAAGCAATTCGTGAACCATGATGCCTATGGGGACAACAGCAGGTCAAACTCCCACGCTAGAGATCCCTCCGGCGTGGGAGTTACTGCGCCTTTTTCGGACCGGTGCCTAGGGAAAGATGCCCCGTTCCGTATACACCCGGGCCAGGCGGGCCAGGGCGACGACGTAGGCTGCCGTCCGCCAGTCGGTATCGTATTTCTGAACGGCACCACACACCCGTTCGTAGGCATTGATCATCTTTTTGTAGAGCTTGGTGTCTACCTCTTCGAGATCCCACGATTCGCTGCGCTTGTTCTGAAGCCACTCAAAGTAGCTGACCACCACCCCGCCGGCGTTGACGAGGACATCGGGCAAGACCTCGATCCCCCTTTCGGCCAGGATGGCATCGCCCTCCGGGTCGGTGGGGCCGTTGGCCGCCTCAAACAGCGTCTTGACGTTGAGCCAGGGCGCGGTCTGGGCCGTGATCTGGTTTTCCATGGCCGCGGGGACAAAAAAGTCGGCCGTGGTGCGCAAGAATGTCTCGTGGTCGATCGCGGTGGCGCCTGGATAACCGGCAACACAGCCACGTCGAGGGATGGCGTAGGCGCGCAGATCGTCGGGGTCGATCCCATCCGGGTTAGAAATCGCCCCCGACGCGTCCTCGACGGCCACGAGCCTGGCGCCAAATGGTTTGAGCAAGCGGGCCGTCCAGGAGCCTACGTTACCAAAGCCCTGCACCAAGTAGGTGGCGCCATTCAGATCAAATCCCCGGTCCTTGGCCCACTGTTCGATGATAAACACCACACCCTGTCCCGTCGCCTTGTCGCGGCCCAAGCTCCCGCCCGATTCGATCGGCTTGCCGGTGACGACGTGCACGCTCCGGTTTCGCTCCAGGGGGGGCATCATCGACAGGTAGGTGTCGAGGATCCAGGCCATGATCTGGCCGGTGGTGTTCACGTCGGGCGCGGGGATGTCGTACTCGGGCCCGATGTTGCTGCCCAGGGCAAAGGTAAAGCGGCGGCTGATGCGCTCGATTTCGCGCGTGGAGTATCGATCTGGATCGAGCTGGATGCCGCCCTTGGCGCCGCCAAAGGGGATATCCATGATGGCCGATTTCCAGGTCATCCAGGTAGCCAGGGCGCGGACCTCGTCGATGTCGACGGCGGGGTGGAAACGGAGCCCTCCCTTGTAGGGGCCGAGGGCATTGTTGTGCTGCACGCGGTAGCCGGTGAACATCTCGATCCGGCCGTCGTCCATCTTGACCGGAAAGTTGACGACGATCTCGTTGGTCGTCTTGCCCAAGATCTTGCGGACCTCGGGGTCGAGGCCCATCAGGTCCGCTGCCTTGTCGAACTGCCTGGTTACATTTTCGTACGTGCTTTTCTTTTCAGCCATGTTCAACCTTTGAATTGTGGCCGCTGCTTTTTATCGTTTCCAGATCTGGATAGGCCGGTGGTGCAGCGAGGAGACCAACGCACCATAGCCAATTCGCTTCTGCACGTCGGCGCTGTCCACGACTTGCACGTCCAGCATATGCGCCGGCCGGTGTACGCCGGTCATGTTGGCGTGGCAATTGGCCAGTGCACGGTCCCACGTTTCCGCCAGCGCGTTCAAGGCGGCCGTTTTTCTTTCGACCCAGACAAGCAGATGGATTGGCAGTGCCTGGCCCACTTCGCCCAGGCTCATGTCCTCAGGCGTCGCATCATAGTCATAGAGGTAGACCGTCTTGACATTTTCGTCGAGCGCGCCCAGGGCCTCGGCTACTTGCCCGGCGACACTGTAGTAGTAGTAGCCACGCGCAGGCCCATCACCTTCCCGCAGACGATCGATCACGGTATGTGTATTGCCAAGATGTAGCTTCTTGGCAGAATAGGCCAGCGCCTGTGTCAGGGCAGCTTCGGCCGTGTCCGTCAGATCCTTTACTCCAGAAACCTCTCGCATCTTTATACCTCCTGTTGGATCGGTACCCCTGTTTCTTTGGGGTTGTGTGCTCTTCCACCCACACCAGCATCATAGCACATACCCCATGAAAGTCTCATAGAAAACCGAGCCGGCCTTGTGAAAGACGCATGAAAAAACGGCGGACTTTGCTCAAGGCAAAGCCCGCCGCTCCTTTTGTTGGTGCAAATAGGCCCCAATTTCGTGCGAAATTGAGGGTTGTCGCTACGGCCTGCGAGAATAGAGTGACACTCTGTTAGGCGGTTGCTTGTCTATAACACCGGCTCCGGCTCACATTTGAGCCTCGCTTTCATCGGGGCAATCCAGCATGTAGCCGATTCCCGGTGCCGTCCGGATATAACGCGGGTTTGAAGGATCGGCTTCCAGCTTGCGTCGCAGGTAGCGGATGTAGGCGCGCAGGTAGTCGGTGTCGTCCAAGTATTCAGTGCCCCACACCCCAGACAGCAGGTCGCGGTGCAGGATGACGCGGTTGGCATTGAGCGCCAATTGACGCAGCAACGCGTACTCGGTACGTGTAAGAGATACCATCTCACCACGCGCTTTGACCTGGCAGCGGGCGAAATCGATCTCCAGGTCACCGCACGTCAACGTGGAGCTGGTTACGTCCCCCGGTCGGCCGGCACGCCGCAAGACGGCCTTGATCCGCGCCACCAGCTCCTTGGCACTGAAGGGTTTGGTCAGGTAGTCATCCGCCCCCACATCAAAGCCGTGGAGCATGTCGGTCTCTTGCGCCTTGGCGGTGAGCATGATCACTGGCACCTGCGAGAACTCGCGGATGCGGCGGCACACCTCATAGCCATCTGGCCCCGACGGCATCAGGATGTCGAGCAAGACCAGATCGGGCTGCTCCATAGCCACCCGCTCGATGCCCGACTTGCCACTGGCTGCCGCAAGCACCCGGTAGCCCATTGCAGTCAGCACTTCAGTGACCAGTCGCACCACTCGTGGCTCATCGTCTACGATGAGGATCGTCTCTTTCATCCTAATCCTCCTCCTGCTCTTCTGGCGCCTCGCTCAGGCCGCATCGGGGAATCGTAAAGAAAAGCGTAGTACCCTCACCTACTTTGCTCTCGGCCCAGATCCGCCCGCCGTGAGCCTCCACAATGGTGCGGGAGATGGGCAAGCCCAGCCCCGAGCCAACGACGTGTCGGCCCAGGAGCGAGGTGGCGCGAAAGAACTTTTCAAACAGCCGGTTTACGTGCTCGGGGGTGAGGCCCACTCCCTGGTCCGCTACACTGATTACGACCTCGTCCGGATACACGTCGCCCCGCACGACGATCAATCCGCCCTCGGGTGAGTACTTGACCGCATTGTCCAATAAATTGCGCACTACCTGCACGATGCGGTTGGGATCGGCGTCGAGGATGGGGAATGGCTCCGCAAAATCGATCAGGAAGTGGTGTATCTGGGTATGGCGGGCCATGTCGTCGGTCACGTTTCTCACCAGCGGTGGAAGCTTGACGGGCTGTATCTCGAGCCTCAGCAGGCCGGCGTCAATGATCGAGGATTCGAGCAAGTCGTGGATGAGGGCTTGCAGGACGTCACATTCCTCATCGATAAATCGCAGGAACTCGCGCTGAGTCTCGGGCTTGAAGCTGATTTCTTCCATGAGCAGGGCGGTGGAGTAGCCTTTGATTGAAGTGAGGGGGGTACGCATTTCGTGAGCCAGGGTCGAGATCAGCTCGGCCTTCAGCCGGTTGGCCTCGCTGAGAGCTTGGGCAGACTGGAGTTCTTCTCTCACCCGGGCACTTTCGATGGATAGCGCAATGAGATCCGCCAGGGTCTGCAGGAAGGGTAGATCGGTGGTAGCAAAGGCATCAACCCCACGCAGGTTCTCCAACAACAAGACGCCTGCCTTGGTGTCGCCGGCAGTGAGCGGTATGAACACGGAGCTTTGCGGTTCCGGCAGACCCGTCCCTGCTGCAGTGACCGACTCGCGGTTCGCCGGCGTGATGCTCTCTTTGGCCATCTTGATTGTCTCCGGCGTGCCGCAAAGAATGAGCTCGCCTGTCTCAAACGCGCGACCTGATCGCCCTTCGCCGGGAGCGATCCGGACCGACCGTAACTGGGCCAGGTCGTATCCGTGGGCAGCCTCCACAACCAGCCGTTCTTCGGACGGATTGTAGAGAAGCAGTATCCCGGCGTCAGCCGGATCAAAGACCTTGACGAGGAAGGCCATGAACTTTTGGAGCATGGTCCCTGTGTCCTGCTCAGTGACTGATATCTTGGCCAACTCGGAGATGATGAGCAGTCTCGTGTCTCGTCCCACCGCCGCGGTTTGTGGCTGTGTAGTAGTACGATCTAGTGTCCGCTCCGATTGTTGAGCAGCTATGCACTCGTCGGATGCTGTCATCGATTCCCCCTCTCGCATCAGGAACGTGCGCAGTATACTACACCCTGTCCAGTTTCGCAACTACCAGCCTGGCGCCGCCGCCCTGTGCGCAGAAAACCGGTGCGTGCTGATCTCAACTGGGGGATTGCTTCGCCAGGAAAAAGTCGGACCTGGCAACGGCCCCATGGCAGTAGGCGCCCATCGGCGCGCCAGGGTGACGTGCCGGTAAACGCCATGCAAAGATTTGGCCGATACGAAAATTTGAGATATAATCTGAAGTGGATGGTAAGGCGTGCACCACTCGGATTGATGCATCGCAGCCTCCAGTGTTGAGACTACTATGTGTGCACAAGGGATTGCAAGGTTGCAGTTCTCGGGATCTGTATGTGCCCATCATGATCAGGGGGCAGTCTGTGTAGATTTCCATGGGCTCGGTAGGCGAAGGACGCCGATACCGAGCTTTTCCTATTTGCGCAGGGGGTAACCGAACGGCCCGTAGGGCTTGTTTGATATTCTTAATCCCATTTCAGGCTAGCGAGGAGAGAAAGTGATGAGTGAGAGTGAGCTAAATCCCTTCAAAATCGCCCAGGCACAACTGGACGAGGCGGCGCAGATCATGGATCTGGAGCCAGCAGTACACGAGTTGCTGCGCTGGCCGCGGCGCGAGTTTCATGTCACCATTCCTGTGCGGATGGATGATGGCACAACGCGCGTTTTTCGCGGGTTCCGGGTGCAGTACAACGATTCGCGGGGGCCGACCAAGGGCGGCCTGCGTTTCCACCCCGACGAGACGATCGACACGGTGCGCGCACTCGCGGCGTGGATGACTTGGAAGACATCGGTGGTGGACATTCCGCTGGGCGGCGGCAAGGGCGGCGTGGTATGCAACCCGAAAGAGATGTCGCAGGGTGAGCTGGAGCGGCTGGCCCGTGGCTACATCCGCGCCCTGGGCCACTACATCGGCGAAGAGACCGACGTGCCGGCACCTGACGTCTATACCACGCCGCAGATCATGGCGTGGATGATGGACGAGTACTCGGTGATGCGCGGCTACAACGTGCCAGGCGTTATCACCGGCAAGCCTCTGCCCCTGGGCGGCTCGGCTGGCCGCGGCGACGCGACGGCACGCGGTGGTATGTACACCATCCGCGAAGCAGCCAAGATCCTCGGCATCGACTTGGCCAATGCGACGGTGGCGATCCAGGGGTATGGCAACGCCGGCCAGTTCGCGCACAAGCTGGTGGTCGAGATGTTCGGCTCCAAGGTCGTCGCCATTTCCGACTCACGAGGCGGCGTTTACTGCCCCGACGGCATCGACTTTGACGAGGCGATGGCGTACAAGGCCGAGCAGGGCACGGTCGGCACCTTCAAGGCCGGAGAGTGCCAGCGCGTGACGAACGAAGAGCTGATCGAGCTCGACATCGACATCCTGATCCCGGCGGCGCTCGAGAACCAGATCGGCGACTGGAATGCAAACAACATCAAGGCCAAGATCGTGGCCGAGCTGGCGAATGGCCCCACAACCCCGGCGGCCGACGAGATCCTGCACAAGAACGGCGTGTACGTGATCCCTGACTTTTTGTGCAACGCGGGCGGTGTCACCGTGTCGTACTTTGAGCAGGTACAGAACGCGTACGACTATTACTGGGAGGTCGAGGAAGTGCACCAGCGGCTCGACAAAAAGATGACCGCGGCATTCCACGCTGTGCACGAGACGGCGCAAAAGTACAAGGTGCACAACCGTCTCGGAGCGTACATCGTGTCGGTGGCGCGCGTGGCCGAGGCGATGAAGCTGAGGGGGTGGGTGTAGATTGTGCTCCCTGCCTATTGACGAGGCCAAGTGAGGCATCAAAGAGGGGGCGGCGAACCGCCCCCTCTCATATTGTGGCCTTGTCGCGACCCAAGCTGCCGCCCGATTCGATTGGCTGATGTGCTCGATCTCGCGCACCGAATAGTTGGCTGGGTCGAGTTGAATTCCCCCCTATCAAATCTTTTCCTGCTTGAGCCACGTTGCCAGTATACTACACCCTGTCGAGTTTGACAACATAACCGGTTGCAATCGCGCAGGCTGACTGAATGATGGCACTATTTTGTGGACTCGCCTAGATCTGTGGGGAGAGCCTGTGGTGCAGGCGTTCGATCTCGCCGATGGCTTGCTCTTCGGTGGGGGGGCGGCGGCTCCAACTGCGGCGCAGGCGGTCGATCTCGTGGTCAACCTCGGAACTGGGGGCACGGGCGCGGGCGGCGTCGAGCAGCCCGGCAGCGGCCTGGACGCGGGCGTGGGCCTGGCGGGCGGCGACGGTTGCTTCTGTGGCGGCTGCGGCGGCGCGGCGCCATGCCTGGGCCAGGGAGTTGAGGCGGGCGGCGGCTTGGTGCACGCGGCTTGCGGTGGCCAGGTGGTGCTCTTCTTCGCGGCATGCTTCGTCACGGGCGCGGCGAGCGGTGTCGCGCAGGCGGCCGGGCTGTCCAGCGTCGCAGGCGAGAGGCGGCCAGCCGTCGGTGAGGGCCTGGCGTGCTGTTTCGAGGTGATCCCACGCAGCTTGTGCCTCGTCGCGGGCCATGCGCCAGGTTTCCAGCAGCTCGGGCAGGGAGCCTATGGCGGCTGCCAGCTCGCGGCTCGCCTGGTCACTGGCGCGACAGTCGGCGGCGAGGGCGACGGCATAGGCGATGTCGGCGGCAGTGCGGGCCCAGGGGGCACCGCGCACCTTGTGCCGCGCCGGGCGGGGAGCCGCGGCATGAGCGGCAGCCGTCCTGACGGCAGGCTCGGCGTCGAGGCGCACGACCTGTGTGAGCGCTGCCAACTCGGCCGACAGGGCGGCGCGTCCGGCACTGGCTGCAGTGTCGAGGCCGCGACAGACGGGCTTGAGGTGCGCGCGTGCCGCCCGCGCCCAGCGGTTTGCACGCTCGACCTTGCCGGCCACGGTGCCCCGATCTCGGCGCGAGAAAGATGCCTCCAGTGCCTCTGCCTGGTGGATGAGCTGGCGCAGGGAGCCGAGGTGGCGGGTCACAGGGCGGTCGAAGGGGGGCTGGGCGCCGCGCAGCAGGTCGACGAGGTGCGCCAGGTCGCTGCAACAGCCGGCGAGCTGCTCGCGGGCCTCGGTCTCGGCCGCGCGCAGCGCCGCAAGTGCCTCTTCGATGCGCGCCAGGGTGGGCTCGAAAGCCTGAAGCGCGCCGGCCAGTCGGGCGACGGCGTCGAGGCGCCTGTCGAGCGTATCGACGGCAAGGGGCTGCCACGGCTCGCGCGGGACCCAGCGCGCGTGCTGGTCGGCCAGGGTGGCTGCGTCGGCGCGCAGGTGGGGCACGCGGTCGGCGGCGGGCCAGTTCTGGGGGGCGTAGGCGCTGGCGGCGTCGTGCAGGGCCGCGGCACGTGCTTCCCAGGGCCTGTCAGGTGCCAGGGCCGGCTGCTGTAGCAGGCGGCGCAGCGCCTCGCGCTGTGTGCGTGCCTGTCCCACCACTTTCATCAGGCGCTCTGCCTCTGCGGCCAGGCGGGCGGCCACAGCCCCGTCGGTCTCTAGTGCCTCAGGCGTGCGCGGCGCCGCCGCGTTGCCGATCAGGGCAAGGGCGCGCTGGGCTGCGGCGCACCGCCCCGACCATTCTCGCCAGTCGAGAGGATAGATCACCTCGCCGGCCGCAGCCTGCATCTCGAGCTCTGCGCGGGCGAGGGTGGTGCGTGCGCGGCGGTGGTGGGCGGCGAATTCGATCTGCTTGTGGACGGCTCTGTCAGCATCGTCGGCCAGGATACTGGCCGCGTCGATCAGATCGCGGGCGCGAGCCGCGAGGCTGGCGAGGGCGCGCACGTCGGGGTGAGCCGCTTCCTGGTCGAGAGGAGGCAGGGCATGGCGCAGTGCCTCAAAGCGGTGCGCCATCTCGGCACCATCGACGGCCGGGGGGAGAGCCCCCAGCCGCTGGTGGGCATCGTCCAGGGCATGCCGGGCGTCGGCGATGGCCTGATCGAGGCGGTGCGCCTCCTCGGCCCAGGCAGATAGTTGGGCGTGTACCTCGGCGACGGGCACCGAAAGGATCTCGAACAGCTCGAACGCGGCGACTGTGTCACGGGGTGTGGTCGTGCACGCCACCCCGAGGCGTCCTGCCAGGTCGTGTGCGACGCTGCTGGCGAGATCGAGCGCCGCGCCATGGGCGCCTCGCCCTGCCAGCTCGTCCACCAGTGCAGCCACCTGCCTGGCGGTGTTGGCCAGGCTGGCGCACGCGGCGGCAGTATCGGCCGGCACGCCTTCGAGCCGGGCCAGCGCCGCGGCGGCTGCCTCCACGCCTGCCTCCAGCTCTGCCAGCGCTGTTTCGACGTCGCCCGCGTCGGCATCGAGCCGGCGCCAGCGGCGCGGCTCGTCGAACAGGAGAAGGAGAGGAAGCGCGTGCGTAAAGCGCATGCTGGATCGGGGCTGACCCGCGCCGTGCAGCAGGGCGCGGCGGCGCGCATGTGCCTCGGCGGCACCGGCGCGGGCGTGCGCGAGTGCACGGTCGAGGACGGCGCGCAGGGGAGCAAAGGGAGCTGGCAGGTCGGGCGGGTAGGTTTCGGCGCGTGCCTCGACGCCGCCGAGCCGCTGTTCGGCGGCGGCCAGGCGCGCGTGGCACGCGTCGACGTGCGCCTCGAACCGGCGCCTGGCGCGCAGGCCGGCGAGCCGCAGGATGGCGAGTGCGCCGGCGCCGAGCACGAGCAGGCTGGCGGCGATGATCAGAAGGATGTCCACATCTGCCCTCTCACCTCCAGGGGATATTATACCACCGGGCGTGGGGAACCGGCAAGCGGCGGTGCTCGGAGCCCGGCGATGGGAATGTTGGGGGGGAGGGGCGATCTCCTCGTGCCCGTGCCGGGCAGCCAGGGAGCGGGACGGCGGGTCAGCCGGAGGCCAGATAGAGGGCGAGGATGGTGAACGCGATACAGGTCGTGGACAGGCACACGATGGCGACGGCCGAGACGGCGATCAGGACGGCGAGGCGCCGGGGCCAGAGGGCGGCGGGTGCGGCCGCGGCAGGTGTTTCTTCTGGCCAGGGCAGCGCGGGGACGTCGCCGCCGCAGGCGGTGCAGAAGCGGTTGCCCGGCGCCAGCTCGGCGCCGCAGTGTGGACAGCGGACCGTCGTGTCTGTCATCGTTGGTGGCTCCAGTCGGGGCGGAGTGTACCACGAAGCGGCTAAAAAGGCAAGACGGAAGGTGTGGGGGCTGTGCCACATTTCGTACCGCGGTTGGCTGTTTGGCACACCTTTGGGATCTATTTTGCACGCGATCTGAACAGATGTGCGGCATACTTCCGACTTGGAACCAACCCGCCCGCGGCGGGCGTGTGGCTTTGACCGGGCGCGCCGCGGCCAAAGAAGAGAGGGGGAATAAAATGGCGACGACATTTTGTCTGGATTGCGAGGCGGCGGTGCGCCTGCCAGAGCCGTTACGGATTGGGCAGCGGATCACCTGTGCGGCGTGTGGCACCGAGATGGAGGTGGTAGAGATCTCGCCACTGGAGCTCGACTGGGCCTTTGAGGAGCCCGGCGGCGAGTGGGAAGGCATCGGCCAGGATGACAACTGGGACGACGAGGATGACTGGGACGACGAGGACGACGACTGGGACGATGAAGACGACGACTGGGACGACGAAGACGATGACTGGGACGACGATGACGGCTGATGCGCAGACGGCTGACGCTCAGCCCGACGGCGTCCAGGAAGAAGCGCAGGAACCCCCCGGTACCAGGCGCACGCCGCCCGCCCCCTGGGGCGACGTTGCGTGGGAAGAGTGGAATGATTGGCGCTGGCAGCTCAAGCACCGGCTGAACACGGTCCAAGACCTGTCGCGCGTCATCGATTTGACGGAAGATGAGCGGGCGGGGCTGTCGGCAGCGAGTCACTTTCGCGTCGATATCACGCCCTACTTTGCCAGCCTGATCGACCCCCACGACCCGGCGTGCCCCATCCGGCGGCAGGTGATCCCGACGGGCAAGGAGCTGGCGCCCTTTGCCGCCGAGATGGTCGACTCGCTGGGCGAGGAGGCGCACTCGCCGGTGCCGGGCCTGGTGCATCGCTATCCTGACCGCGTGTTGATGTTGGTGACGACGCAGTGCGCGAGCTACTGCCGCTACTGCACACGCAGCCGGATCGTGGGCGATCCGGCGGCGCAGTTCAGTCGCCGCGACTATGACGCCCAGATCCGCTACATCGCTGGCAACCCCGAGGTGCGCGACGTGCTCCTGTCAGGGGGCGATCCGCTGGTCCTGCCGCCCAAGATCCTGGAGGAGCTGCTGGCGCGGCTGCGCGCGATCCCGCACGTGGAGGTGCTGCGCATTGGTAGCCGCGTGCCGATCTTTTTGCCGCAGCGGATCACGCCAGATCTGGTCGACATGCTGCGCCAATTCCACCCGCTGTGGATGAACGTGCACGTTAACCACCCCAAGGAGCTGACGCCTGAAGTGTCGACGGCGCTGGCGCGGCTGGCCGATGCGGGCATTCCCCTTGGCTGCCAGTCGGTGTTGTTGGCCGGGGTGAACGACTGCCCACACGTGATGAAGGATCTGGTGCATGGACTGGTGCGCAACCGCGTGCGGCCCTACTATATCTACCAGTGCGACCTGGTACACGGCGCCGGGCACTTTCGCACGCCGGTATCCGTCGGCATCGAGATCATCGAGTCGCTGCGCGGGCATACGTCGGGTTTTGCCGTGCCCACGTACGTCATTGACGCGCCGGGGGGAGGCGGCAAGATCCCGGTCATGCCCAACTATCTCCTCAGCCAGTCACCCGACAAGGTGGTGGTGCGCAATTTTGAAGGGCTGATCACGGCCTACACCCAGCCTGCCGAATACGAGCGCCACGACACTGCGCGCTGCACCTCGTGCCAGGCGCTCGGCCTGGATGAGGCAGAGAAGGAGCAGGAGGGGGTCGCCGCGCTCCTGGCGGGCGAGCGAACCGCCATCGTGCCCGCCGGTTATGACACCGTGCACCAGCGCCTGACACGCATCCGTTGGGGGCCGATCAAACGCCGGCTGCACGGTGAGGAGTCATTATAGGCTCGTACATGAGTAGATTGGTAGGTTGGTAGATTGGACGTCACCAATCCCCAATCTCCCAATCGACGGCCCAAGGAGAAAACATGCATGTTGCACTGCTGGCAAACCTGAAAAAGAACGCGCCCACCTGGCCTGGCATGTCGCCGGACCGATGGGATGACCTCGACTCGGAAGAGACGATCCAGTCAATCTCGAATGCGCTGGAGGCGGGGGGGCACAGGGTGACTTTTCTGGAGGGGAACGTCGACCTGGTGAATCACCTGCGCACGCTCCAGCCCGACATCTGTTTTAACATCTGCGAGGGGCACTATGGCGATGGGCGCGAGGCGCAGGTGCCGGCGATCCTGGAGATGCTGCGCCTGCCCTATACGGGATCGCAGGTATTGACGCTGGCGCTCACGCTCGACAAGCCGATGACCAAGCGCGTGTTCTGGTACCACGGCCTGCCCACGCCCCCCTTTCAGGTGTTCGAGCGCGTGACCGAGCCGATGGACCCCGAGCTCCAGTTTCCGCTCTTTGTCAAGCCGAGCCGCGAGGGGACTGGCATGGGCGTCAGTGCCGAGTCGATCGTGCGCGACGAGGCGCAGCTCCGGGCGCAGCTCACGCGCATTTTCGAGCGCTACGATGAGCCGGCGCTGGTCGAGCACTATATCGAGGGGCGCGAGGTGACCCTCGGCCTGGTCGGCAATCTCGCGTCGCCGGTTGCCTGGCGGGTGCCCGAGGACGAGGATGCGCCGCGCATTACCCGCGGCCTGACTTTTTTCCCGCCGCTCGAAGTGAATCTCGAGGCCTACCCCGAGGAAGAGGGGGGCATCTATACCAGCCGCATGAAAACCGAGCTGGCACACGATTTTCACTACCACTGCCCGGCGCCGCTCGACGACGACCTGGTCGAAGAGCTGAACTGGCTGGCGGCTGCCGTGTTTCGCGTCACGGGCTGCCGCGATGTGGCACGGGTCGACTTTCGACTCGACGTGCATGACAACAACAAGCCGTACATTCTCGAGGTCAACCCGCTCCCCGGCCTCAATCCCGGCTACTCGGATCTATGCGTCGAAGCCGCGGCCGCGGGGTGGACGTATGAGCAGTTGATCAACGAGATCCTCGACCTCGCGATCGAGCGCTATGGGATCTAGACGCCAGGTGCGTTGCACCTCAAAGGAGACTGTTGGCGAACTACCTTTTGTGGTGGGAATGGCGCCCACAGAAGGCGTTTTCCCCCAGCAGGTGGGGCATACGCCGCGTT
>JAFGIA010000259.1 GCA_016929795.1 Anaerolineae bacterium | reverse complement strand
TGGTATCAAGACGAGACCGACGAAAGAGATGAGCAGGCGCGTGCGGATCGTGCCGGCTCCCAGCACGGCGCGCACCAGGAACCAGACGCCAAAGAAGGCGCCAACAAGTGCCATCAGCAGCAACTGCATGGTCAGAGTCGAGCTGAAGGTGGCATCATAGCGCCTGATCGGCTCCAGGGCATTGATCGCCGCCAGGATGGCCCAATAGAGCAGAACCGCCGCAACCCAGATCCGCCCGCGACCAGGGAAGAAAAAGGTGGTGACCAACAAGAGAGACAGCCCGCCACCCACCGCAAACACGAGGGTGTTGCCGGCCAAAGCAAGCTCGCCACTGCTGTAAGCAACCAAAATCGCCGCGATGAGCAAGTAACCGACAATGTGCCCGTCGTCGCCGCCACCGGCCTTGTCGCGCCACACGAAAATCGCGGCGATGCCGACGAGCACCGACGCCACCAGTGCGCCACCGGCAACCACCAGCGACTGCCACATCCACGTGGTAAAGTAGGTGTATACCTGAAAGCCGACCATGGCAACGCACAACAAGGCCACAAAAACAATCAGCCATCCGGTTAGCGGTTTTCGGTTTTTCACATACCATCTCTCATCCGGCGCCATATCTACCTCCAGCCACGTGCCCTACTCCCGATCCCTGTTATCTTGCGTCTGCGCAACCCGGCGCAGGCGCACGGCCACCTCGGGGAGGTCCAGCGCTTCGCGGATCTGTACCGCCGCCGTTCTCATGACCGTCTCGATGTCCAGCGTCTCGCGCACGCGCGCTGTCACCTCGCCCAGCAATTGCTCCTGAGCAGCGCGCCGTTGCGTGTCCTGGTAGAGGCGGGCACTCTCCAACGCCACCTCCAACTGCCCCGCCAGCGCGGCCAGTACCTGCTGCTCCTCAGCGGTCCACTCGCCCCCGCCAGCTTTTTTGCGAAACCCCATCACACCTACCACCATGTCACGCACCTTCAGAGGCACAGCAACAACCGGCTCACCATCCTCGTGACCGCCGCGCCGCGCGCCCGCGACCACCTGCCCCGTCCGCTCTGCCTCGTGCATCTCCAGGCTCGCCTCCCCGAGCGACTCGGTAATCTCTTCGCCTATGCAGCGATACGCCCACTGGGACCGCCGGCCGAGCAGGTTCAACCAACTCTGGCGGCTGATCTCGCCGTAGGCCTGCCGCGCCATGTCGAGCGCGCTCTGGCTGGCCGCGAAGAGCTGTGCATTGTCGAGCGCCAACGCCACCTGGTCAGCCATCGTCTGGAGCACAGCTATGCTGCTCTCGTCAAACGCGTCTGGCTCTGTATGCTGTACCGTCAGCGCGCCCAACACCTGCCCGCGCGAGCGCAGGGGCAGTGCGGCCTCCGATCGCGTCTCGGGCAGCTCGGGCGTCGCTAGGCGCAGGCCCCAGGCCGTACTGGGGTCCCAGGCGGTACTGGCGGCATCTTCTTTGTCCGCCTGCGCCACGCGCGCTGTGGCATGCTCGATGCTCCAGCCGATCATGCCCTCTCCCATGCGGATACGGTGGCCTCGCTCGACCATGGCCTGACCGGCGGCACCTGTGCCTGCCTTCAACAGGGCCCACTCCCCGGCCGAGTCGAGGAGAAAGAGGCCGACGTAGTAGAGGTCGAACCGGCTGCGCACCATTTCCACGACCTGGCCTATTAGCTCATCGCTGTCGAGGATCGAGCCCGTGGCGTGCGACACATCGGCACTGGCCTGCAAATATTCGGACCGACGCGCCAGCTCGCGTGTCCTCTCGTCCACGCGCCGCTCGAGTGTGGCGCCGAGATCCCTCCACATCTGCGCCGTCTGGCGCGCCTGCTGCAACGCGCGGTCGAGGCTTTGACCCACCAGTATCCCCAGGAACGCCAGCAAGAAGAACATGAGCAGCCTGGAGACGACGGTAAAGGCTGCCTCTGCCTCTGGATCGACGGGCAGGGGAACTGTCACCAGGCCGAGGTCCTGCACGATCACCAGTCCCAAGTAGAGGAGCGCGGACACCAGGGTCACAGCAATTCCGCCCCGCGTACCGAGCAGAAACACTCCGCCGACAATCGGCCACAGGTAGTAGATGGCCGAAACATCCTGAAACCCACGGACAAAAACGTTGGACGTGATCGCCACCGAGGTGCCCAGCAAGAAAACGTAGCTGGCCAGTGCCATCTGCTCCCTCTGCAGCAGCCAATAGGCCGCCAGGCCCACCAGCGCGGCAATCACCCCCAGCGGGGCCAGGGCCAGTGTGCCCTGCTCGGGTGCAAGCAGCCCCGCAACCACAATCATGACCGTCAGTGCAGAAACACCGATCGTCTGCCCCACGATCAAGCGGCGCAAAAGTTGCTTTCTCCATACCAGCCCGGGATCCACCTCCAGGCCAAGGCCCCTGGGTACAGGGGTGGCCTCGGTTCCCTCGGGATACGCTTCGTCCCCTCGGCCCAGCTCATCATTGCTCATAGTCAGCTCGACTTCTGACATCGCACGCCCCTTCTCACCCCTGCTGCCGCCCCCCAGTACCCCTCAGGCAAGTACCCAGGCCAAGGCCCCCGGGTACAGGGGTGCCCTCGGCACGCGGTCACTTGCTCACCACCCGGCGCATCTGCTCCGTCGACATCCGCACCTCCACCTCGGCCAGATCCAACGACCTGCTGATCTCAAGGAGAGCCGTGCGCAGCACGGTATCCATATCCAGCGACTCACGCACGCGCGACCCCACGTCACCCAGGAGACGCTCCCGCGCCGCGCGGCGCTGCGTATCTTGATAGAGGCGGGCACTCTCCAGGGCATCCGCCAGCCGGCTGACCAGCGTCTCCAGTAGCTCGATCTCTTCCTGCGTCCAGGCGGCCTCTGGCTGTGCATCTCCGGACCCTCGTTTGCGAAAACCCAATCCCCCGATGACCTCGTCTCGCACCTGGAGCGGAATGTCGAGCCGTGTCTCAGATGGAGTGGCCGCGCCCGCGACCGTTGCGGCCGCCTCCATCGGCACCACCCGCCCCTGCACGTAGCGATAGCCCCACTCGGCGCGCGACCGTTGCGCCCGCGACCGGATTAGCTCGCCCCACGCCTGGCGGCTCGCTTCACCATAGGCTCGCCGCGTCATTTCCAGTGCCTCTTGGCTCTCTGCAAAAAGGCGCGCATTGTCCAGGGCCACGGCCACCTGGTCGGCCATCGTCTGCAACACCGTCATCGTGTCCGGGTCAAAAGCCCCCGGCTCGGTGTGCTGCACCGTCAGCGCGCCCAGCGTGCGCCCCCGCGAGCGCAAGGGCAGAGCCGCCTCCGACCTCGTCTCCGGCAGTTCAGGGGTTGCCAGGCGCACGCCCCAAGAGGGGTCGTCCATTTCTGCCTCTGCAGCCACGCGCCACTTGCCCTGGGCCACGCTCCAGCCGACCATGCCCTCTCCCACGCGGATCCGGTGACCGCGGGCCAGCATCTTTTTCCCGGCCTCGCCTGTTCCCGCTTCCAGCACCACCCACTGGCCCTCATCATCAGCGCCCGCGGCCGCAACAGTCGCGGCCGCAACGGTCGCGGGCGTTGCGGCGTCATCGGACAGGAAAAGGCCCACATAGTAGAGGCCAAAGCGCTCGCGGATCAGCTCCACGAGCTGCTGCACCAGTTGCTGCCGATCGAGGATCGAAGCAGCGGCATGGCCCACCTCGGCCGTAGCCTCCAGGTAGGCGGAGCGCTGCGCCAACTGGTGAGTGCGCTCTGTCACCTGTTCCTCCAGCCCGCCGATCAGCCCTCGCAGTTGCCGGGTCATGCTGTTAAAAGCCCTGGCGAGAGCACCCACCTCGTCCTCCGACTCTACCACCGCCTCGCGGTCCAGGTCCCCAGCCGCGATCGCCGTCGCCGTCTCGGTAAGAGACTGAATGGGCTGGATAATCTGGCGGACCACCAGGAGCGTGAGGCCGACCAGCAGCAGCCCACCCACAGAGACCACGCCCCAGGCGACCTCTCGCATGCTCCGGACCGTCGCCAGCAGCTCTTCTTCCTCTTGCTGCACGATCACGCCCCAGCCATTATCCAGCGTGGTCATCGAGGCGCGCCACGCTACCCCGCCCTCGTCGACAAAGGTCAGCGGGCCAGTCTTGCCGGCTCTCATCTCGAATACAGGCGGGTAGTAATCCAGATCGCGAAACTCGGCCGCGTACTCGGGAATGGGATGCGCGACCACCTGGTTGAGCCCATCGACGATGTAGGCAAAGCCGGTCTCGCCCACCTTGGTGGCCTGCACCTCCCTGCCGATATCGTCCAGGTCGCTGGCAAACATGGCTACGCCCACGATGGTGCCCAGGGTACGGCGGATCGGTACAGAGATCACCAACGCCGGCTCGCCGCTGGTACGGCCAACCAGCGTCTGGTAGGTCACCGGCGCCCCATTGCGCGCCCCAATGTGCCACAGCCGGTCATGATAATCCTTCGGCGCCTCGTCGTCGTTGCGGGCCACATTCATGCCCTTCATATCCGTCGTACTGACCAGGTACATGTGCGGATGGGCAGCAGCCATCGCTTCCAGGATCGGTTTCTGCCGCTCCATCTCCATGCTGGTAATATCAGGTAACGTCGCCAGGGTCTGCAAACTCTGTAAATTGAGATTCAGCCAGACCTCCAGGTTGGCCGCCAGGGCACGCACCGCCGCTTCCAACTGCTCGTTGGCCTTTTGCTCCAGCACCCTGTTGGTTTGCAGGCTGCTAAAGAGGACCACAGCCACCAGCACAGGAACAGCCACCACCAGGATGAGAGCCGTCAAGCGCGTTTGTAACCGGCCCGTCTGGGCGCGCCGCTCCGAGATCATCTGTTGGAAGATGGCATAGGCGTAGGCCAGCACAAACAGAAAAGTGCTGACGATGGCCACCACCGCCTGGTCGACCACCCCCCGCAGGCCAAACTGCAAGCCGGATCCCACCACTTCGGCCCCCAAGAGCAGCCAGGCCAGCCTTCGGGTCAGGCGGGTCGCCTCTTTGTCTCTCAGGGCCACATAGAGCAAAAAGAGCAAGAGGGGGATGCCCATGAGTTGAATGTGGAGGATCCGGAGGGCAGGTCCCAGTGTCCCCTGGGTGAACACTTGAAGCGGCTCGAACCCTGCACCGTCCGCAGAGGCGCCCACCTCGGGGCCAAGGCCAGTGTACCAGAGGTTCGTGCCCAGGGCCAGGTCTATGGCCGTCAAAACAAAAGGCAGGGCGATCAAGGCATAGACCAGCCACCATACGGCCCGCCAGCGCCCACGAACCCAGCCTGGTTTGAGCAAAACAACCGCCGTGATCAGAAATGCTGATTGAAAGGCCGGGATCGTCGCCGCCAGGAGAGGCCAGGCCAGGCTATCTGCCTGGGACGCACGTCCCGGCGTACCGGGCAGGACAAAGGCCACTGCCGCCGTGTTTGCGGCCAGGAGGAGCAACAAGCCACATACGTGCCGGTTGGCGGTGTGTCGTATATTGAGTAGCAGGACATATAGAGCCAGGACAAACTCGATCAGGGCCAGCGCCCAGGCTGCGTATTGCAGGATCTCGGTCGCCGTGAGGTTCATCCTCTCCCTCCCTCTGGGCCCCCGACCGTTGGGGCCCCGACCTGAGTACCCTCGGCCCCCCCCGGGCCCCCTCGGGCACCCATCCAGACCTCCACCTCAACCAGATCCAGGGCCTCCCCGATCTCTCGAATGGCCGTGCGCAGCACCGTGTCGGTGTCCAGGCTCTCCCGCATGCGTGCCGTCACGTCCCCGACCAATCGCTCCTGCACGGCACGGCGCTGGGAATCCTGGTACAGGCGCGCACTTTCTAACGCCACGGCCGATTGCTCGGCCAGTGTCTGCATCAGGGCCAGCTCTTCCTCTGTCCACTGGCCGCTGCCATCGGCCTTTTGGCCATCAATCACCCCGATGACGCGGCCGCGCACCTTGATCGGGATCGCCACGGCCGCCCCGACCGTTGGGGCCGTATCCTGGCCGCGCTCGACCTGGCCACTTTCGAGCGCCCTTTTCATGTGCGGCGTCCACGTCTCTCCGGCCGGCAGGAGGGCCTGGCGATTGCTGGCAAAACCCAGGCCGGCCTGGGCGCGGAGCAGATCCGTCCATTTTTCTCCAATCAGCTCACCAAACGCGCGCCGCTCGACCTCGGCACTTTCTTCGACCTGCCGGAACAGGTAGGTGTTATTAATGGCTGTGGCGACCTGGTCGGCCAGCGTCTGCAGCACGGTGAGGTCTTCGGGCGTAAAAGCTTCCGGCTCGGTGCTTTGTACATCCAGCACGCCCAACACTCGCCCGCGCGCGCGCAAAGGCAGCGCCGCTTCCGAGCGCGTCTGAGGCAGATCGGGGTTGTCAAAGAACACTGCATCCTCCCCCGCGCCCGCGGCAACGGTCGCCGTTGCGGCCGTATCCAAGGCGATGCGTGGCTCGCCATACCCGGCGACATGGCCCACTAGGCCTTCCTGTCCCACGCGCAAGCGATATCCACGCGCCAGCATCCTTTGCCCGCCTTCGCTGGAAGCCGCTTTCAATTCGGCCCACTCTCCCGTGTCATCCAGGAGAAAGATGCCCGTGTGATAGAACCCGAATTGGCGGCTGATCGAGATGGCGACACTGCGCATCAATCCATCCAACTCGAGCTCAGAGGTCGCCTCGTGCGCGATGGCGGCGGTGGCTTCCAGGTAGCGCGTCCGGCGCGCCAGGTCGCGCGTGCGCTCTTGCACGGTTGCTTCCAGCCCGGCTCGCTCCTCTTCCAGCTCGGCCGCAGTGCGCCGGGCGCGTTGGAGCGCCTCATTCAAGCTGCGTGACGCCAGGTTGATCAGGCCGGCCACGATCGCGACAAAAAAGCTCAGTGCGCCCCATTGGATTACGGGCAAGGTGGTGCCGATTTGTGCGGGTAACATGTTGACACTCTGGGCCCAGGCGATTCCGAGTCCGGCGACCACGCTCAACCCGGCAAAGGCGATGGCCGCTCGCCCCCCCACCAGCAGGCCGGCGGCCACAACCACGATCATGAATCCAAAATAGGCCGGCGTTTCGGTGCCGCCAAAAAAGAGACACACGCCTGCCATCGAGATCCAAATGCTGGCCAGCAACAACAGGCTGGCAGCAGACACCCGGCCACGCCGCATCAACCACATCGAGACGGCGTATCCAAGCGCAAAGGCACCGACCAGGGGCAGATACAATGCTCCACCAGGCAGGAAGAGAAAAAAGAGGAGAGCGAGACTGGCTGTGGCTATCAAGGTCCATAGGATTGTGTTCAGCAAAACCGCTGTGCGCGTCTTGTCCTCATCCCCGGCAAAGACCGGTGGCGACAACAGCCGCTTGATCTGATCCCACATAGTTACATCCCCTCTCCCGCCGGCCTAGAATCGTCGTCCCTCTCTGGCGGCCCCGAAGGCGAGTATCCTCGCCCCCTCTCGGGCGGTGCCAGGCGAATCACGAGATTGTCCAGATCGAGCACCTGGCGCATTTCGCTCGCCGTGGTCTTGAGCACGGTTTCGATGTCCAGCGACTCGCGCATGTGGGCGGTCACCTCGCCAATCAGTCGCTCGCGCGCAGCGCGGCGCTGGGTATCACTGTAAAGCCGTGCGCTTTCCAAGGCCACGCTCAATTGGTCAGTGAGCGTCTCCATCAACGCCCTTTCATCGGCGGTCCATGCGCCGGCTTCTTCCGGCTTGTGCAATGCCACCGTCCCCAAAACCTGATCGCGAACCCGGATGGGCAAGAGCAAGCAGGAAGCCGTCCCGCCCTCCTTGGGCGCGCTCTCCTTGGGCGCCGCCTCCCCGGGCGCCGCCTCCCTGGGATCGCCGAGCACGCCGCAACGGTCGCGGCCCTCTACCCCACGGACCTCGGCCCCCCGGCCCCCCCGGGCTTTATCCCCCGGCCCGCCCTCCTTGGGCGCGCCCTCCTTGGGCGCCTCCAGCGCATACACACCCTGCCGGTTACAGCGATACCCTGCTGCCTGCTGGCTGCGGAGGATCTCGCGCCACGCGTCGCGGCTGAGCTGGCCATAGATACGCCGCTCCACCTCCAGTGCCCTTTGACTTTCCGCGAACAACTGGGCGTTTTCAATGGACACCGCCACCTGGTCGGCCAGCAAGCGCAATACGTCGACGTCCTCCTCCGAAAACGCCCCTGCCTCTCTGCTCTGCACGTCCAAAGCCCCCAAAAGCTGCCCGCCAGCCATGAGGGGCAAGGCCATCTCAGAGCGTGTTTCGGGCAGATCCGGGTTGTCGAAAAACACCGCATCCTGGCCCACGTTCAGTGCGATACGTGACTCTCTCCGGCCTGTCACATACCCCACGATGCCCGCCTCCCCCACCCGCAGCCGGTGGCCACGCGCCAGCATACGCTGCCCCCCCGGGCTGTTGGCCGCACGCAGCACGACATATTCCCCCGTCGAGTCGAGCAAAAAGATGCCCGCGTGGTAAAACCCAAACCGCTCGCTGATCAGATGCGTCACCTGGGTAAGCAGATCATCCAGGTCGCGAATAGAAGCCGCAGCGCGGCCCACTTCAGCCGCCGCCTGGACCTGCAGCGCACGGCGTTCTGCATCGTGGGTGCGTTCAGCCACCCGCTCCTCCAGGCCGGCCAGTGTCTCGCGCAGCCTCGTCGTCATGCTGTTAAAAGCTTCGCCCAGGCGGCCAATCTCGTCGCGGCGCCTCAGCCGGATCTGTTGTGATAGATCGCCAGCCGTCACAGCCTGCGTGGTGGCCACCAGCTCTTCTACCGGCTGGACGATGCGCCCGACAGTGAAAAGCCCCAGGCCCACGGCAATGACCAGGGCAATCGCCGTCAAAACACCGGTAATGAGCAGCGTGCTGGTCGCCAGATTCAGCGCCTGAGCGGTGGCCTTTTCGGCAACCACGCGCAGCTCCTGAGCGCCAAACTGGATCGATTCCGTGGCCAGAACAACCCTCCCTTCGTCCAGCCCGGGATGGATGCCATCCTCAGCCGGCACCTCAAAGCGGGTGCCTCTCAACACCGTCGCAGGATTCCGATGGGCGATGACCCGCCCCTCCGCAGAAACGATATAGACGCTCTCCCCTTCTCCCACTGGAATGCCGGCGATCACGTCCCACATCTGCTTGAGCCGGGCATCGGCCACCAAAACCCCCTGCACCTGGCCGCCCGCCCCGGGTACCCTCGGGCTGACCACAATCGGCACAGCGATGGTCATCAGCGGCTCGCCCAACACCTGGTCAAAGCGAACCGGGCTGTAATACGTCTTGGTCGTTTGCCTGGGAAGTACAAACTCATCCGCCTCGGAACGATCGCCCAACTGGTCGGGAGAAATCGTCTTGAGCCGGGCCAGGCGGATCTCCTCTCGCCCCTGGCTGTCCAGCAGGATCAACTCGGCAAAAGAGCCCTGGTAGGAGAGCAACTTGGACAAATTGCCCTCCTGCTGGGCCAGCGACAACTCTCCCAGCCCTTGGACTTCGACAGCCATGCGCAACTCGCCTTCCAGGCCGCGGACAAACGCCTCCACCGCCGTGGAAACACGCCGAGCCACCTCGCCCTGCAAGGCCAGCGCCTGCTGTTGCTGGACCACAAGGCTCCGTTGAGCCAGAACCAGGCCCATCAGCAGCGGCGGAAGGATCGCCAGGCCGATAAAGGCGACCGTCAATCGGGTCCGAAGACTAATTCGCATCGTACCTTTCACCTTTGCCATTTTACTAGGCTTGCCACATCCTACGGAATCCAGCCTTGCCACACCGTCTCGTTTTCTTCGACCCACTCCCGAGCTGCTTCGTCAACTGTCTTGCCATCCAACTGAATGGCCGCCAGGATGGCAATCTGGTCGAGATTGGTATAATTGAAATTGCGCAGAAACTGGTAGGCATCAGGGGCATAGTCCTTGGCTCCCGACCAAAACACCTTGAACAACAGATCAGCCGGGTAATCGCAGGCAACGCCGCCTTGATCCTTTTGGGCATAACAGTCATCGCTATAAGGTGGCAGCTCGACCGGAACCAGATCGTACACCGAGTGAGCCCAGTGGGGTGTCCACAGGTACAGGAGAATCGGCTTCTGCTGACCATAGGCCTCTTCCAGCCGGGCCAGCAACCCTTCTTCCGAACCAACACGCACCACCTCCAGGTTCAGACCCAGGTTGCGGATGATCTCCTCGTCGTATTCCACCCAGCCGGGATCACCGGCGAGGAATTGACCTCGTCCCGTTTCGTCCGCGGCAAAGAGGGCGGCATTGTTTGGATCTTGGAATCCTTGCCACGTGGACAGCTCCGGGTGTTCCCGCAGCAGGTAGGAGGGAATGTACCAGGCAATCTTGCCCACAGGGCCAAGAAAGCCCCCATCCTCCACCGACTGCTCCTCCTGGATATACTTTTGCACATTCTCGGCGTGGCCCGAGGGCCACACCTCCAGGCAGGCAAAGAGATCTCCCTTGGCCAGCAAATCCCACTCATCATATTCGTCAATCGGTACGATCTCGACGCCGTAACCCATCTCTTCTTCCAGAATGATCTTGGCCACAACCGCATTCGCTTCACTCGCCACCCAGGGGTTCACTCCCAGCTTGATCACCGGGTTGTCCGGCGTCACCCCTTTCTGATCCGCGCCACAGGCCGCCATCAGAGCGACTACCGCAACCCATATCAGGATCCGCCACACCCTTTTGACCGGATTCTTATTGTCCATGTTTATCTTTACCCTTTTTCTACACAGACTCGATGCCTTCTGGTTGGCCCGCGACCGTTGCGGCCGTATCGAGGCGCACTTCTACCTCGACCAGGTCCAAAGCGGCGCGCATCTCGCGTGCGGCCGTTTGCAGAACCGCATCCATATCTAGCGTCTCACGCATGCGGGCCGTCACCTCTCCCACCAACCGCTCCTGCGCCGCCCGCTGCTGCGTATCCTGGTACAGGCGTGCACTCTCCAGCGCCACGCCCAGTTGCTCGACGAGCGCCGCCAGGACCTGCTTCTCTTCAGCCGTCCACGCTCCCGCCCCCTCCGGCTTTTGAGCGTCGATGACGCCGATCACCTGATCGCGTACCTGGATGGGCAAGGCCCAAGCCTGATCCGGGCCGCCATCCCCATCCGAGTACCCTCGGACATCCTCATCCAAACCCCCAGCCTGAGCGGCGCCCTGGACGCGAGGTCCACTCGGGATGGCCTCATCAGAGCCAGCCATCCGCTCACCCTGCGGGTGAGGCTCTGTAGCCTGGGAGAGCGGAACCAGCCCCTGTTCATCGCTGATATAGCCCCGCGCCCCACCACGGCTTTCGAGCAATCGCCGCCATGCCTCCCGGCTGATCTCGCCATAGGCGCGCCGCGCCGCTTCCAGCGAGACCTGCGATTCGGCAAAAAACCTGGCATTCTGAACAGCCACGGCCACCTGGTCGGCGACCAACTGCAAGACGGCGACATCCTCCTCAGAGAACGCAGCCGGCAGAGTGGACTGCACGTCCAGCGCGCCCAGCACCGTGCCCATGGGGCCGCCGATGATCAGCGGCAGCGCCATCTCCGAGCGGGTTTGGGGCAAAAGTGGGTTGTCAAAGCGGGCCAGTGATGCCCCCGCGGGTACCCAGCCCGAGGGGTACTCGGGACGGGTGCCTCGGGCCTCTTCTCCCGCCGCCACGTCAAGGGCGATGCGCGCCTGGCGCTGGGCGCAGGCTGTGCCCACCATCGATATTCCACCCACTTCCAGCTTGTGACCCCGGTCGAGCATGATCTGCCCCGCCTCGCCCGTACCCGCCGCCAACACGGCGTAGCGGCCTTCCGAATCAAGGAGGAAGAGGCCGGCGTAATAGAGATCGAATCGCTCGCGCACCAGGTTGACCACCTGCCGGGTCAGCGTCTCCAGGTCGAGAATCGAAGCCGCAGCCCGGCCCACGTCGGCAGCGGTGGCCAGCTCCACCGCCCTCTGCTCCAGGTCGCGCGTGCGGTCGGCCACCCGCTGCTCCAGCGAAGCGATCGACCCGCGCAACTGGGCCGTCAGCTCGTTAAAAGTCTGGCCCAACAGGCTCAACTCGTCGTTGCCGGCGACTGGTACGGCGACATCCATCTGCCCCTGCCGAAAGGCATCGGCGCCCCGCCGCAGCTCGGCTACTGGCCAGGTGATGCTGCGCTGGATCACGCTGGACAGGATGAGCGCCAGGATCACCGCGACGGCGTACCCGGCGCCCACCAGGATCAAACGGTCCTGGATCTGGGCCAGAATCGCTTCGTTGCCGGCCGCGATGCGCGCCTCGCTGTCGCTTACCACCTGCTCGATCCGCTGGCCAATGTCATTGCCCAGCCGATATGCCTGGAAGAGCAAACGCGAGACGTCCTCACCACCCACCCCGGACCTCGCTGTCTCCACCTGTTGAACGAGTGTCCGGTAGTCGGTCAAGGCCACCAAAATAGTATCGAGGGCGGCCTGCTGCTCGGGTGAGGAAATCAGGCCACGGGCCTCGGTCAGCAGATCACTCGCCTGGTCCACGTCATCCAACGCTTCGTAGGTGCTGGGCGCATAGTCCTGGATGTAACGCATAGTATTCACACGCGAAGACTCGATCCGCGCTGCGGCCAGCAAAAGAAACCGGTCGGCACGCGCCTCGACTTCGGTGATCTGTCTCAGGCGATCCACGATAAAACTCTGGGCAGTGATGAGCAGCGGCGCGAACAGTGCCATCATCACCAACAAGAGCGCAAATCCGCCGACGATCCGGCTGCGAACCGTCAACCGCCGAAGAAAGCGGTCAATCATAGCGCCTCCCCCCGAGCCTCCACTCTCTCATTCCACGCCTGGCCGGGCTTGCTCCCAGAATTCATTAGTGAACACCTCTTCCGGTTCCACAGCCTGGCTCAAAACACCGTAGCTGAGCAGGGTATCGATCGTCCGCCGCACGTCATCCCGATCGGTGTAGCCCACGGGGCGGAGCGGCAACGAGACCAGTTTGGCAATTTCTTGCATCATGGAGAGCTGGTGCGATAGTGTCTGGATCCCCGATTGGTCATACTTGATCACAATCTCCGCCGCCTCTTCCGGGTGTTCGACGGCATACTCCCAACCTCTCAGGCTGGCGCGGATGATGCGCACGCACAAGTCGGGCTTTTCCTCGGCCAGGCGGCGGCTGGTCAGGAGCACGTCCCCCGGAAAATCGAGCCCGTAATCGGCATAGTCGATGATATTTACATCCTCAGCCTTGACACCCGCTTCCAGCACAGAGTGGTATTCGTTATAGATCATGGCCGAAGCCACGTCCAGGCTGCCGTCGAGGAGTGGGTCCATGCTGAATCCCTGCGAAACCAAGTCATAATCCTGGGAAGACAGCCCTTCCCTGGCCATCAGCGCATCGAATTGCGCCTCCCAGCCTCCCAGCCACACCCCCACCCGCTTGCCGCGAAAATCGGCCGGCCCCTCGATGCCCGAGGATTTCATCGCCAGAAGCAACAGCCCGTTCGTCTGTTGGATCTGGGCGATGCTGACCAGCGGCTTGCCATCCTGAACCGCCACGATCAGGTCGGCCAGCAAGCTCGTCGCAAAGTCATGGGTGCCGGCCACTACCAGGTCCATAGTCACCAGGTCCGGGCCGCCAGGATAAATCGTCAGATCGATGCCCTCCTCGAGATACCAACCCTTATCCAGCGCGACATAGTATCCGGCAAACTGGGCCTGGGTGACCCACTGCAATTGCAGCGAAACCGCCTCGAGCGGAGGGACCGTCGGCGTCGGCTGTGGCCCACAAGCCAGCAACAGGGCAATGCAGATCACCAGCGTGAGCGCCACCCAAGGGATCCTGTTCTGATTGTTCATTATCTTGCCCCCTCACTCCTTCATTGCTTCCGAATTGCGTGCCCGTAGGGGCGGGGTCACCCCGCCCTCCCCGCCCCCCTCGGCCTCAGCCGCCAGCCGCACACTCAGCCGGGATAGGCCCAGGGCCTGGCGTATTTCCTGAGCGGCCGTCCTGAGCACCGCGTCCATATCGAGCGTCTCACGCATCCGGGCGGTCACCTCGCCCACCAGTCGTTCCTGCGCGGCGCGGCGCTGCGTGTCCTGGTAGAGACGGGCACTATCCAGCGCCAGCGCCGTCTGCTCCACCAAACGCTCCAGCAAGCGGGTCTCTTCCTCCGTCCAAGAGGAAACGTCGGGGCCGGGGGACCCGGCCCCCCAAGTACCCTCGGGCCGGTCCGCGGGCTGCCCCATCTCTTTTTGAAAGCTGAGTATGCCGACCACCTTGTCACGGATCTTGAGCGGAATGTCCACTGTGGCCACTCCCGTGCCCGCGCCGGGGGGGTGGGGCGCCTCCACCTGTCCGTCGCTCTCCAAGGGCGTGATGCCTGCCCCCTGGTAGCGGTAGCCCCAACTGCCACGGCCGCGCAGCAGCTCGGCCCAGGCCTGGCGGGTCGACTCGCCGTAGGCGCGGCTGGCCGCTTCCAATGCCTGCTGGCTAGAAGCGAGCAGCCGGGCGTTGTCCATGGTGATGGCGAGCTGGTCGGCAATCGTCTGCAGGATGGCGACGGTATCGAGATCGAAGGTGCCGGGACGGTCGCTCTGCAGGCTCAGGGCACCGATCACCCGTCCTCGGGCGATGAGAGGCAAGGCAGCCTCGCTGCGAGTCCGGGGCACCAGGGGGTGGTCCAGACGTCCAGCCCCGCCCGCCCTGTCCCCAACCGTTTGCGGCCGCAGGCTGCTTGCGGCCGCAAGGCTGTCCACATCCTGGACGATACGCGGCTGCGACTGGGCGGTGCACCAGCCAATCATCGAATCGCCGCCGACCGCCAGGCGGAACTGCTGCTCGGCCAGGAGCTGGCCCGCCTCACCGGCGCCGGCACGGTACTCGGCCCAGCGGCCAGTGCCATCAAGCTGAAAAACGCCGACGTGGTAGAGATCAAAGCGCCGGATCAGCAGGTCAGCCGCCTGCCAGAAGAGTTCCTCCATGTCCAGGATCGACACCACGCTGCGGCTCACCTCCGCCGCAGCCTGCAACTTGGCCGTTTGCCGTTCGAGGAGGTGGGCCTGGGCATCCAGGGCATCCCGGCTCTCTTCCAGTTGGCGGAGGTTGCTGGTCAGCGCCTGCTCACTTGTTCGCGCCCGAGCCAGGGCGGCATAGAGGTTCCTCGTGGCCAGAACGACAATCGCGACCATGAGCAGCACATAGACCGAAAGCGCCAGCCACATAAAGATGGGCGTGCTCTCCCCCAGGGCGGCAGGGAGCGCGTTGTTCTCCTGGGCCCAGGCCACGCCCAGGCCAGCGAGGATGCTGAACGCGGCCACCACAGCCCCGCCCTGGCCACCGAGCAAAAAGCCAGCCACAGCCACCACCACCAGGTAGGCGGAAAAGGCCACGCCATACACCCCGCCGAGAAAAACAGTCAGAACCGCGATCACAAGCCACAACGAGGCCGTGAACAACCTGGCAGCGAGCGAAACCCGGCCACGTCTGTTCAGAACCAGCACAAAGACGTCCGCGAGCAGGAGGGAACCAACGGCCGACAAGGCCACCAGCGGCCCGGGGGTAAGAAAAGACACAAAGATCATGACGAACATCAACGCCGCGTGGATCGAGACCAACATATGAAGCAGCCTGGCCCTGTGCGCCTCCGAGTACTCAGGCCGAGGATGCCCGAGCTCTGCTCGGGACCTCGGCACGGCCTCTTCCTCACCACCGGCCAGGGCCTCAAACGTGGGCGCCGTAAAAAATCGCCTAATCTGCTCCCACATGCTCGCCCCCTTCCCCCACACCAGCCCCGGCTTGAGGGAAAAGCTCGCCTTCTCCCATCCGCACTTCTACCCGCGACAGGCCCAGGGCCACTCCCATCTCCCGAATGGCCGTCTGCAACACGGCGTCCACATCCAGCGTCTCGCGCACCCGGGCCATCACCTCGCCGAGCAACTGCTCCTCGGCAGCGCGCCGCTGAGAATCTTGATACAGGCGGGCACTCTCCAATGCCTGCCCCAACTGCCCGGCCATCGTCTGCAACAGGGCCAGCTCCTCTTCCGACCAGGTCTCCCCCTCGCTTGCCTTGCGAAAATTCAACACGCCCACCACCTGATCGCGGATCGGGATCGGCACACTCACCGTGGGCCGGTCATCCTCTTCGCCCACCACGACCTGGCCGTCCATGGCCGCGCCCGCGCCCGCGGCAACGGTCGCCGTTGCGCCCGCGACCGTTGCGGCCTGCACATCCGGCTGCAAGCTGCCAGCCCTCAAGCCACCGGCCCTGGTCATAGACAAACCTGCGTCCAGCGGCACGATCCCCTGCGTATCGCAGCGAAAGCCCCGCTCAGCCCGGCGGCCGACCATCTGCCGCCACGCCTCGCGGCTGATCTCACCATAAGCCCGGCGCTCTGCCTCCAGGCTTTCCTCCGCCCGCTGGAAGAGGCGAGCGTTGCTGATGGCCACCGCCACCTGATCGGCCAGCGTCTGCAACACCTCCACATCCTCTTCAGTGAACGCCTCCGGTTCGACACTCTGCACGTCGAGCGCCCCGATGATCTCCCCCCGAGCCCGGAGGGGCAACGCCACCTCCGAGCGGGTCTGGGGCAAATCGGGGTTGTCAAAGTAGGCGGCATCGGCCCCCACATCCAGCGCAATGCGCGGCTGGCCCTGCCGGGTGACATAGCCGACAATACCCACCGGCAGTGAAGGTAGGGGCGAGGTCCCCTCGCCCGCCTCTCCCGTCTCACTCACCCGCAGGCGGTGGCCTCGATCCAGCATCCGTTGCCCTCCCTCCGAAGAAGCTGCGCGCAGAACCGCATACTCTCTTTTCTCATCGAGCAAAAAGATACCGGTATGGTAGAAACCAAAGCGGGTCGAGATCAGGCGCACCGTCTCTTCCAGCAACTGCCCCACATCCTGGATCGCCGCCGCATCCCGGGCCACCTGGGCCGCTGCTTCCAGGCGCGCGCTCTGCCGCACCAGATCCCTGGTCCGGGCCGTTACCTCCTCCTCCAGGCGATCCCGTTGCCCTGCCAACTCGCGGGCCAGCCTCCGCCCCTGTTCGATCGCCGCAGCCAGGCGCGGCATCAAATAGTTCAAAGAGACCACGATGAGCAAACCCATCATGAACAACGTCAGCGTTCCCGCCACCCAGCCCGTCACATCGGCTGAGGTTGGATCGCCCGCGGCCGCAACGGTCGCGGTCGCAACGGTCGCGG
>JAFGIA010000258.1 GCA_016929795.1 Anaerolineae bacterium | reverse complement strand
TAGACGGCCAGGATGGCGTACAGGTCTCGCGCCCGCCGCAGCTCCCTGTCGGCCTGGTCGAGCCGCTCCTGCAGCGTCATCCCGCCGCCGATGTCCTGGTGAAAGCCGGCGTCATAGTCGAACTGGCGCACCAGGGTGTCAAAGGCCACCTGCTCGTCGTGCGGCGAGATCGATTCGCGAAATTGCCGGTTGCTGCGCAAGAGGTCGCGGGCTTCCGCCTCCATGGTTTTCATATCTTCATACGTCAGCGCGCCCGCCAGCGTCAGCCGGGACGGCTCGACCGCCTGGTTCACCGACGCCTGCCGCCCGCCGAGCGCGTTCGGGTGCCCGCCGTCGATCCAGTACAGCGCACTGCGCGCCGCGGTCACCACCACGTCCCGAGCCAGCAGCTCTCCGCCCGGCAGCGCCACCAGGGCGCACACGGCGAGCATGGCGGCCCCACATAGCAGAGCAAGTCGTTTCAGACTCGATAGAGGCATAGTCTCAACTCCTTGGACTTGGTACAGGGGCTAACTGGCCGCCCGGCCCGCGTAACTGCCGCGGGCCTGCTCGCCGCCCCGCTTCGCCTCGCTAGTACTTGATGATAAAGCTGACCACGAGATACGGCTGCATGTTGTTATGAGGCTGATTGCCACCTGCAAAGCTTGACTGCAATGTTTCGGGGTCTCCCATCATGGAACCCGGGAAATAGCCATTGGTATGATCCGCATTGGGTATAGACGTGACAGTGTGATTATGAGACGGCATTTCGGCAATGGACAGAGTGTGCGTCTCCGCCCCACCGGGTTGTCCGACCGTGCGTGGTGTCAGACCAGCACCAGAGCCGGCACCGAGCGGCACGCGCCCCATCAGATTGGGCAGATTAAAATTGTCCCCACTTCCACCAAAGTTATACCCAATGGCGGCAAAGAGCTCGGGATACTCGTCCTTGTTCAGCGAGGCTCCGTCGCACCAGTGCCATCTGTCAGGCATGGTAGTTCCGCCATACGCCACGATGGTGCCGGGTGGCGCGCCGTTGTCGGCTGCCACGGCGTTTTGAGCTTCCAGTGCATAAGGCATGCTGGCAAAACGCTGGCGGGGAAGCAGCTCGTCGTCGGTGCCCACCTGCACGCCGACGAACCGATCGGGGCCGGAGAACAAGCTAGGTGGCATCGGGTTGCCGGCCCCGTCGCCCAGCAGCACGTTGAACCAGCCGTCTGTGACCACCACGCCGGCGTGCGCGTCGCTCCACAGCGCACTCCCCACCGGATCGGCGACCCCCGCATAGACGCGAAACGTCAGGTCGTAGCTGCCGGTGAGGGGATTGCCCTCGACATCGCGCAGCATGCCCTGGTAGTTCATGTACAGCGGCGCGGCGTCCGCCTCCGGCGCGAGCGGCTCTTGCGCCGCGAACACCGGCGCGGCGAGGCCGCCCGACAGGCTCGCGGCCGTCGCTGCCTCGCCCTGCAGCAAGGACAGCATACCGAGGCCCGCCAGCAGCACAAAGCAGGCCAGTCCGACGATTTCGGCAACTCGTTTCAGACGGGATAGAAACACGGTTGTTCTCCTTTCTCCACGGGACATGGTGGATGCAAATTCAGAGAAATTCCTACTTGACAAACCGCTGACAATGTATTATCATCAACATGGCTGGTCACGTTCTTCGAGATCACCGGTCGATCGGCTCAAAATGACCGCCGTCTACCAGTCACCACACTATCTATTCTAACTCATCCGCGTGCAAACTGCGCGCATACGCCGCGCCATGGACGTGCAATCATCGTACAACTGCAAGGAGTGCACATGGACGAGCTAAGACTCGGGCTGCTGGGCAAGCCGCAGATCGTCTATCACCAGAGCCCACTGGCCGGCTGGGCGCTGCAAAAGTCCCTGGCCCTGCTCGCCTACCTGGCCGTCACCGGCCGGCCGCACACCCGCGAGGCGCTCGCCGGCCTGCTCTGGCCCGACTGCGCCGAGGTGGATGCCCGTAGTAATCTGCGCAAGGTCGTAGTCGAGCTTCGCCGCCGTCTACCCTGCCACGTCGTCGCCACGCGCGCCGAAGTGGCCTTCGACCGGTCGGCCCCCTACTGGCTCGACGTCCGGTCCTTCGAGCGCACCATCCGCGACATCCTGGCGGCAGGCGCGGACCTCACCCAGGCGGCCGCCGCCTCCCTGGTGGAAGCAGTCGCGCTCTACCGCGGCGCGTTCCTGTCGGGCCTCGCCGTGCAGCGCGCACCCGATTTTGAACAATGGGTGATGATCGAGCGCGAGTACCTGGAACAGCTCTTGCTCCAGGCACTCCATGCCCTCGCCTGCTACCACGCGGCCATGGAGCATCCGGCCATCGCCCTTCAATATCTCAACCGCTTGCTGGCCCTCGAGCCGGCGCAAGAAGAAGCGCATCAGCTCAAAATGTGGCTGTTGGCCGCCGGCGGCCAGCGCCTCGCCGCCCTCCACCAATACGCTGCCTGCTGCCAGGCCCTCCAGGCCCTCGGTGCCGAGCCCGATGCCACGACGGTGGCCCTGTACGAGCGGGTTCGCACCGCCAGCAAGCTGCCCATCCACCCCATACCCTCATCCCATTCGCCATCCTTCCGCCTGCCGGTTCCCCTGTTCCCTCTTGTCGGGCGCGAGATCGAGCTGGCCGAGATCCGCGCCCGTTTGCGCGATCCCGCCTGCCGCCTGCTCACCCTCGTCGGTCCCCCTGGCTCTGGCAAGACACACCTGGCGCTGGAAGGCGTGGGTGGGGTACAGGTGGCGCCCATGCAACCCGCCGAAGGTATCTTTTCCCCCAACCTGCCCGGGTCCTGGCAGGCCCTCTTTGCCGACGGCACCTATTTCGTGCCGCTGGCCCCTGTGGCCGACGTCGACACCCTGGCGGCCGTGCTGGCCCGAGCCTTCGACGCATCCCTGCCCGGCCAGGTGCCCGCCCCGCAGGCGCTCCTCGCCGCCGCGCGCGGCACGCGCTCCTTGCTCGTGCTCGATGGCTTTGAGCACCTGCTCGCCGGCGTCGACCTGGTCGTCGACCTCCTGGAAGCTGCGCCCACACTCAAGATCCTCGTCACCTCGCGCGCCAGGCTCGACGTAGAGGGCGAGCACCTCCTCGCCATCCAGGGCTTGCCCTGTCCCG
>JAFGIA010000035.1 GCA_016929795.1 Anaerolineae bacterium | reverse complement strand
TTCTAATGTTCCTCTAATCATGCCTTAATCGTGCCTTAATGTAGCCATTCTATACTGGCGTTGCAGGGCGAAAAAACACTTAATCAGCATGGTTTTGGGCAGGAAACCGGCCTCATGGGGGAGGGGCCGGTTTTCTCTGTCTGGCAGCAAGAAAAAGCCCGGCTGCACGCTTTACAAAACTCCTGTTCTGTGGCATGATAGCCCCACACTGCTTTTCAGGATGGGTCATGTCGATCCGATTACGCTTGACGCTATGGTATACGACGATCCTCGCCACAGTGCTGGTCATCTTTGGCGCGGCGCTCTACTATCTCCTGACACTGACCCTGCTCCGCTCGATCGACGATCAGCTCCAGGCGACGGCCAACGTCGTCGCAGAATCGGCGCGTGTGAGCCTCTCTCCCCTGTCGATGGACCAGATCATCGAGTTCCCGGATCTGAACCTCCTGGCCCCACCCGGTGTCTACATCCAGGTTTTTCACATGGATTCGGGACAGATCGTGGAGCGCTCAGAGACGTTGGGCGAAGTGGCACTGCCGCTGGATGAAGAAACGATCGACAAGGCCCTGGCGGGCGAGTCGGACATTCAGACGATATCGTTGGGTGAGCAGAGGTTACGCGCGCTCAGTGTCCCCTTGTCGGCGCGAGGCCGGATAGAAGGCATCATCCAGGTAGCGACTGGGCTGGCGCAGGTGGATCAGACACAGCGACAACTCCTGGGCATCGAGGTGGCAGGCGGCCTGTTAGCGGTGATTGTTGCAGCCGCCCTCGGCGCATTGCTCGCCCGTGCCGCCTTGCGGCCCATCGACGATATCACACAGACAGCACTGGCGATCTGCCGAACGGAGGACCTGAGCCGACGGCTGGCGGTAAGCGGGCCGCCCGACGAGGTGGGCCGCCTGGTGGCGACCTTTAACGAGATGCTCACCCGCCTCGATGCACTCTTTCGCGCGCAGCGACGGTTTACCGCCGACGTGTCACACGAGCTGCGCACCCCATTGACGACGATCCAGGGGAACCTGGACCTGCTCCGGCGTGGCGCCGCCGACGTCCCTGGCGTACGGCATGAGGTCCTGTCCAACATCGACGACCAGGTCAGCCGCATGTCGCGTCTCGTGGCCGACCTGCTGCTATTGGCACGTGCGGACGCGGGCGTGAGCATCGAGATGGAACAGGTAGAGCTTGATACACTGCTGCTCGACGTCTATCGCCAGGCGCGCGTGATGAGCGATGGAGTCGAAGTGAAGCTCGGGCACGAAGACCAGGCGACGGTATACGGCGATCGGGACCGGCTGCGCCAGCTCTTGCTCAACCTCGTAGATAATGCCCTGAAATATACGCCCAAGGGTGGACAGGTCACCCTGTCGCTTTTCCGCGAAGAAAAAGACGTCCGGATCGTAGTCGAGGATACGGGCATGGGTATTCTGCCGGAGGCATTGGCGCCAGGACCGGGCGGCTGCCCGCTGATCTTTGAGCGGTTTTACCGGTCAGACCCTGCACGGAGCTCGGGCGGATCGGGGCTCGGTCTTTCGATCGTGCACTGGATCGCGCAGGCACACGGCGGTACCGTCGAGGTAGAAAGCCAGGTAGGAGAGGGCAGCACGTTTACCGTCAAGCTGCCCTCTCATCACTCGCCCTAGCTGGCGCAGCACCTCAATTTTCTACAGTCTGAAAGTCCACCAGGTACTCAATCTCGACGCTTGCCCGCAGGGCATCGAGCAAGGTCACGACCGCTTCGTTCTGCCTCTGGCGGAGCGCACGGGCATCCAGCTCGCGCATCTCACGCCCGAGGATCTGGATGATGGCATAGCCGCGATCGGTGGTAATAGGAGAGCTAAACTGCCCGGGCGACAGGGTGAATGCGGTATCGGCAATGCCCTCGGCCAGCATGTCCTGCGTGAACCAACCCAGGTCTCCCCCCAGCGCTTTGGTCTGCTCGTCGATCGAGTACTCGGCCGCCAGATCGGCAAAACTTTCCCCCGCCAGGAGCCGCGACTCGATCTCTTGGGCCAGCGCCTCATCGGTGACGACAATGTGTGCGATGTGCACCTGTTCTCCCTCAGCATCCACGTCCTGGGCCAGCAGGAGCTTGTTGTAGAGCAGCGTGTCGCGAATGACCAGGGTAAAACTCTCTTCCGTCAGCCCATTGGCCAATAGAAACGCCTCCCAACTGGCGTATTGGCCGCTCGTCAGAATATCATTCTTCTCTTTGTCGACTTGGGCCTGCAGGTCCTGCTCATCCAGGCTGATGCCCTGTTCATCGGCCACCCTGCGCAGCAGCCAGCGATCCACCACCTGCTTCAGAACGTCGTTCTGAACCTGGATCAACCTGGCCTGCATCGCGCCGTCATTCCAGTTGATGTCATACTGCTGGTTGATGACGAGCAGCGCCTGGCGCAGGCTTGGCTCGTAATCTTCCCACGTGATCTCTTCGCCGTCCACAGTGGCCAGGGTTCCGTCCACCCGGACAATGTTCTGCAAGGCGGCCTCGGTCTTGCTTTGCAGGCGAGAGGGCGTCGCCTCCGCCACGGGGGTAGCGACGTCCACTTCACCGGTGGGCTCGGCTATCGCGGTAGGTGTTTCAGGCACCGACGTTGGATCACCCCCACACCCAACGACCAGCATTGTCAGAATCAGTAGAACAACCCAAGATAACCGCCAATTCAGCATTCGTGCACTCCTTTGTTTTCTGATGCTCGTCCATCGCAACCCGCCGACGGGCGGCTGACAGAGTCACTATTCTAGTCTCAAGCCTTCACTTTGTCAACTTTGACCCCTCCCGCCGATATGGACCCGGGGTTGACACGGGCGGCCGGGGCTTGACACTTCTATTCCGCGGTGCTATAATGCCCGCTACTTTGGGTCTGTGCCGTACCCAGTTATCCTAAGCAAAGGTGGTTCGCAGAATGCAAATGCTCAAAGAACGCACGTCTAAAATCATCGTCGTGTGGATACTGCTGCTGGCAGTGGCTCTGCCCGCTTCGGCCATGGCCGAGCCTGTGTTGCCGGCCCCACGCGCTCTCTCCACTGCATCGTCAGGATGGCAAGTTGTCGCCTCGCCCTCCACCGCTTCGATGTACGCGCTGGATATGGTCGACGCCAGTGAGGGCTGGGCGGGCGGCATGGCCGGTTTTATGTTTCATTATAATGGCACAGAATGGCAATCCAACCCGACCATATTTGACAGTGTCATCAATGCCATCGATATGATCGACGCCTCGTCCGGCTGGGGGGTGACGTGGCAGGGTGAGATGATCCGCTATTCCGGCTCGGCGTGGACGATACACAGCGCGCCAGCCAGCGCAGCGCTGAGTGACATCACCATGCTGGACGCGCACACAGGGTGGGCCGTGGGCGGGATCGGTGCGGACAACCGCGGCACCATTTTGCGCTACGACTGGACGAGCGGGAACTGGGTGTCGGTCAGCAGCCCGGTCGCCACCTGGCTCAAGGGCATCGACATGGTAGACGCCAACGATGGCTGGATCGTGGGCGTATCGGGCACGTTTCTACATTGGGATGGCAACACCTGGACAGGAGCCGCGGTGCATCCCGGCATCCTGCTGAACGACGTGGACGCGGTCGCTTCGGATCACGTGTGGGCTGTAGGCAGTGAAGGGATGATCTTTTTCTGGGATGGCTCGGGGTGGGAGCAGGTCACCAGCCCGACGACGAGCAACCTGAACGCGATCTCGATGATCGACCAGAACGAAGGCTGGGCAGTTGGCGACGCGGGTACGATCATCCACTACCAGAACGGCTCGTGGGAGCTCGTGGAGAGCCCCACCGATCAATCGCTGACGACCGTTCAGATGCTTGGACCTCTGTCAGGATGGGCCATGGGCCGCAGCGGCACCATCTTGCACTACACCTACGTCGCGACACCCGACCTGTCGACGTCGACCAAGTCGGTGGACCAGCGCTACGTGCCATCGCCTCAGCAACTCGACTATCGTATCACGATCAGAAACTCTGGAGACGCCAGCGCCACGTCGGTCGTCGTGACCGACACCATCCCGGCCAACACTAGCTATGTCGATGACAGTGCCAGCACCACCCAGGGCACGATTGTGGGGACCAACCCCCTGGTGGTGGACGTGGGTGAGGTGGCGGCAGGTGGAGCCGTCACGATTACATTTCAGGTCGACCTTCAAGACATGGGTACACCCTGTTGGTTCGTGAGCAACCAGGCCCAGATCGGCGCAGAAGGCATAGAAATGACGAGGAATGCACTGACAACAGTCGGTACTTGCTACACGACCTACCTGCCCGTGACGCTAAGAAGCTACTCGAATCCCGGCATTCTGCCCGATTGACAGTATCATCTCAATAAAGGGAGGGAGTTGGGGTGTGTGCGGTGCCCGCACACACCCCAACCCCCGATGATTGAGCAGATACGATTGGCACAGATACGAGAGTGCGGTACAAAGTTTTGCGCCATCACGGCCAAGGTATGGTAAAATGAAGTGGAGGATTCGACAACTTCCGTGGGTGTGGGTTGA
>JAFGIA010000257.1 GCA_016929795.1 Anaerolineae bacterium | reverse complement strand
GGGCTGCTCACGCCCGATGTCGAGCAGCTTCTGGCGGCACGCTATCGCGGCGACACCCGCGCTGCCAATGGGAGCAGCATCGCGTTTCTCCTGGAATACAAGGGCACGCGCTGCCTGCTCGCCGGCGACGCCCATCCTCGCGTCCTCGAGGACTCGATAGAGCGTTACCTCGACGAGCTGGAGGTGGAGCGCCTGCCGCTCGACGCGCTCAAGGTGTCGCACCACGGCAGCAAGAACAATGTCTCCCGCCGCCTGCTCAGCCTGGTCGACTGCCGGCGCTACCTGATCTCCACCGACAGTAGCTATCACGACCACCCCGATGATGAGGCGATGGCGCGCATCCTGGCCTACGGCGGAGAGGGCAAAGAGATCCTGTTCAACTACCGCGTGCCCCAGACGCAAAAGTGGGACGTGCCCGCGCTGCGGAGCAGGTACGATTACGTGCCGCGCTATCCGGACGCGAGCCACGCCGGCCTGAGTGTCACCCTGGCATAGTACGGTCTACTCGCACCTCGTAGTGCTGCGACCGCGCGTCGAAATGGGCCAGCAGCGCCCTCGCCTCCGGCGGCACCACCGCCACCTCATAGTCTTCCCCGGCAAAGGCGCGCACCGCCTCGATCGAGTCGAACCACATCATCGTCACGAACTCGACCTCATCGCCCACGTCGCGCCGCAGCAGGTGGATGCCGCGATAGCCGGCGATCTGGCGCTCCTCGATGCCCCGAAAAATCTCGTGCCTCAGCAGCGACTCGTAGGCGTCGGCGTTGGCCGGCACGGTCCACCCGTGCCATACCCGGCTGATCATCGCTGCGCCAACTAGACGAGGCCCCACTGGCGGATCCAATCCGACACAAAGGGCACGTTCACGTCACGGCCCTGGTACGCCAGGTATGCCCAGTAGAAAAAGACAAAGTAGAGGAGCGCCCCGCAGCCGATCGTCACGATCGAAACCGGAATGAGCACCAGCCCTGTCGCGATCGACAGAATGGCGTGATAGCGCACGAACTCGCTCTCCTTTGTGTCGTCCAGAATGAGCGCCACGATGGCCAGGATCGGCCACAGGGGGGTCACCGGGATCCAGCTCAACGCCGCCCACAGTCGCTCGTTCGAGGACGGGCCTATGGCAGCCCGCACCTCTTGATTCTCTTCCATGTTTTTCTCCTTTCCATGATTCGAGCTCAACCGCATCGAACCCGGCCCGCGCCGGATTCACCCACTATACGCGTCAGCCTGAATATCGTTCCGCGCGCTGCACCGTGTACCGGATCAGGTTTTGTACCTCTTCCAGCGTGTAGAGCGCCATCCCATGGCGCCACGCGAGTGCCTCTTCAATCAGTGGTCCCCATCCACCATCGAGCGTCGTTCGTGCCCACCGCGCCGCCGTCGCCTTGGACACCACCGTGCCGTGCTCGATCGTGTACAGGATGCGGCACATCGTCAGGATCGCATAGGCCTGGTACTCGGCGCTGCGCAGCAGCGACGGATCGTCGAGCTTGGGTACCCACCACGCGTGCAGAATGCCGATCGTCGCACGGCGCAGGTCGTCTGCTTCGATTGGATCGATCAGTGTGGTGGGTGAGGGGCCTGCCAGGGTGATGCCATGCTCCCGCAGCACGTGGAGCTGGATCGTCCAATCGACGCCGTGATGGTCGACGTCGAACGTGCCGTCGACGCGCAGCGCGGGATGGTGGGCATCGGCAGGGTCGTAGCGGCGCAGTGCCTGCACGGGGATGTACGACCCTTCGAGCCTGTCGACCCACGGCAAACCGCTCGCCGCGAGACGGACGTGCATCGCTTCCAGCGCCGGCAGCAGCTCGGCCGGCAGTGGGCCGGAGGTGGCGACGCAAAAGTCGACGTCGCTCCGCCCCGGCTCAAACCCGCCGCCGGCCAGTGAGCCGTGCACGTAGAGCCCCACGAACGGGTCGCCCAGCACGGACCGGGCACCGGCAAGCAGCGCGTGCAGCGCGGTATTCACTTCCGGGTAGGCAGTGAGCGATGCTTCGTGCTCCGGCACCATGATCCTCCTACACGCACACCCATCTCGGGCACCTGTGCGCAATGTCCCGCCCGTCGCGGGCTGTCCTGTCGAGTATATCACCAACACTTGTACACGTCAAACAGCGCGAGACCGATTCTGGTATTTCACTGTCGCTTGCATCGGCTGCCTGCTGCCCGCGCAGACGAGGTGCTGCTTCAGATCGGCCTTGCCGACCACACCACGACGCTTGCCCGCAACCTGCCATCTGGCCTTGCCCGGCGCCTGGCCTTTGGCCGGGCCATTCTCCATTCACCTCTGGTGTTGCTGCTGCACGATCCGTTGGCCGACTGTGACGCCAGCTCGTCGGACCTGCTCATTCGGCTCATTCGCCGGTCAGCCAGTGAAGGTAGCGCGGTGCTCATCCTGACTGACGATGCGGCCGGCCTGGCCTCTCTCTGCCGGCCAACCCATCTCCTGGAGCGTGGCCACCTCCAAGCCGCCCTGGCGCCCGAAGAGGCAACGCAGGACGATCTGCCTTTCAAGATCCCGGCTCGACACGAGGGCCAGATCAACCTGGTTAACCCGGCCCAGGGGCTCTACGCTTCGGCCGAGGAAGGCAGGACTACCTGAGTCATGCACTCCAGTTGTCACTGGCCGGCCAGGCAACGGTCGGAAGTGTGTGGCTCGACCTTGCCGTGCTCGCCGGCGCCACCGCCCTGCTCGTTGCCGGAGTGGTGTGGACATTGCGCCGGGCAGAACGATAGCCTCGTAGACGCATGACACGCCCGGGCGGGTCACGAGAAACGTGGGCAGTTCGGCGCGCACTTGACAACCACCTGCTTCCAGGCTAGAATCTGTTTATGATGCAGGGAGGCAAGGAGATGATGGTAATCACCGACACATGGCGGCAGGCGTATCGCGGCGCGTCCGTAGGCATGCTCACCATGCGGGGCGTCGCCAACCCCGAAACGAGCCCCGGGCTGGACCGGCGCAAGGAATTGCTGGAAGCGGATCTACGGGCGCGCTACGGTCAGCTCGACCGTGCCGCGCTCAGGGCGCAGCCCGTGATGCAGGCCTACGCCGCCTACTATAAGCGTTTTGGCAAGAGCTACCACGTCCAGCACCAGGTCGAATCTGTGGCTTGGAAGGGGAGATCGATCCCACACGTGTCGGCGCTGGTCGAGGCGATGTTTATGGCCGAGCTGCAGAACGCGCTGCTGACCGCCGGGCATGACCTGGTCGCCGTGGAGCTGCCGGTGCGCATCGATGTGGCGGACGGCACCGAGCGCTACGAGCGGCTGGGAGGCAGCGAGCAGGTGTTGAAGGAAGGCGATATGTACATCGCCGATGCCCGCGGCGTGCTGTCGAGCATCTTGTATGGTCCTGACGATCGCACGCAGATCCGGCCGGGCACGGAGCAGGTACTCTTTACCGTGTACGCGCCGGCAGGGATCGAGGCAGGGGCGGTGCGCAAGCACCTGGAGGATATCCGCGATTATGTGCGGGTGGTAGCACCGG
>JAFGIA010000034.1 GCA_016929795.1 Anaerolineae bacterium | reverse complement strand
TCGAGGTGATCGAGGTGCCCATCCCGGCGGTGCTTTCGGTGACCACCGACATCAGCGCGCCGCGGCTGCCCACCATGAAAGAGATTCTCAAAGCCGGCAAAAAGCCCATCCGCGAGTGGAGCCTGGCCGACCTGGGGCTGGCGGAGACCTCCCAACGGCAGGTGGAGGAGGTCAGCACTCTCCTGCCGCAGCAGGTAAAGCGCAAGCAGGTGATCATCGAAGGCGCGCCGGACGAAGCTGCCCGCGTGCTGCTGGAAGCCTTGAGCCGGGAGGGGGTACTGTGAGCGGCGACATTCTGGTTTTTTCCGAAAAAATGGGTTTGCTGGCTGAATTGATCACCGCGGCGCGCGAGCTGTGCCAGCACAGCGGCGGGAAATTGGCCGCGCTGGTGCTGGGACCGCGCGCTGAGGCTCAGGCAGCCCTGTCGCGCGGCGCGGACCGCGTTTTGTGGGTCGGGGAACTGCCGCAAGGCCGGCTGGTGGACGACGTCACCCCCACCCTGGCCGGGCTGGTCGAACAAAGCCAGCCTTATGCCGTGCTGGTGGGCGCAACGCGGCGCGGGCGGGCCATTGCAGGGCGGCTGGCGGGCAGGCTCAACGTCACCGCGCTGACCGACGTGCTGCAGTTCAGCTTTGAGGACGATCAGCTCCAGGCACGCCACATGATTTTCGGCGGCGGCGCAGTACGGGTAGACCGGCCCCTCTCTAGCCCGGTGGTTGCCACCGTCGGCGCGGGCGTGTTTAGCGCCTTACCCACGGATGGCTCCGGAGGCGGTGGAGAGATCCGCGAAGTGCCTTTCGTCGAGCCGGTCGATCACATGAAACTGCGCGAGCGCCGGCCGCGGCCCGCTCCGACGGTCAACCTGGCCGGGGCCAAACGCGTGGTGTGCGTCGGCAGGGGCGTGGCCCAGCGCGACGACCTGGCGCTGGCAGAACAGCTGGCGCGCGCCCTCAGCGCGGAGATAGCCTGCACGCGCCCGCTGGCCGAGGGTCTTGACTGGCTGCCGCACGAGCGCTACATCGGCATCTCTGGCGCGACCATCCGCCCCGACCTGTACCTGGGTGTGGGCGTATCCGGGCAGGTACAGCACTGGATCGGCATGAGCCGCAGCAAGATCGTGGCAGCCATCAACAAAGACCAGCACGCGCCCATATTCCAGCAGGCCGATTACGGCATCGTCGGGGACCTGTATCAGGTGGTCCCGGCGCTGCTGAAGGCGCTCGAAGCGAAACGGAACGGGGGATAAGCCGCGGGGGATCCATGAGCGAAGAAAAATTTGACGCCATCATCGTCGGAGCAGGCATCGCCGGGAGCACGGCCGCCTATCTGCTAGCGAAGGCCGGCCTCGAGGTGGTGCTGGTCGAGCGCGGGCCATACCCCGGCAGCAAGAACCTGAGCGGCGGCGTGCTGTACGGCCGCGCCCTGCACGAGATCCTGCCCAATTTTTGGGAAGAAGCCCCGGTGGAGCGGGTGATCAACCACCAGGTGATCAGTTTTATGACCGGCGAGGCGGCCTTCAACCTCGATTTCAAGAACCAGGCCTTCAACCAGGCGCCATACAACGCCGTCACCGTGCTGCGCGGCAAGTTTGACCGCTGGCTGGCAGAAAAAGCTGAAGAAGAAGGGGCCGTGCTGGTGCCGGGGATCAAAATTGAGGGGGTGATCCGGCGCGGCGAGCAGATAGTGGGCGTGACGGCGGGTGAAGACACCATGCTGGCGGATGTGGTCATCGCCGCCGACGGCGCCACTTCCTTCCTGGCCCAGGAGGCCGGGCTGCGCGACCGCGTGCCCACCCAACAGGTCGCCACTGGGGTCAAAGAGCTGATCGGCCTGCCGCGCGAGGTGATCGAAGAACGTTTTCACCTGAGCGGGAACGAAGGCACCGCCTACACCATGGTCGGGTTTGCCACACATGGCGTCGCCGGGGGCGGCTTTCTCTACACCAACACCGACAGCCTCTCAGTGGGGCTGGTGATGCGCCTGGACGACCTGGTGCGCACGAAGTCGAAACCGGGGGACATCATGGAAGCGTTTATCCACCACCCGCTGGTGGCGCCGCTGGTGAAAGATGGCAAGCTGCTCGAGTACGGCGCGCACCTGGTGCCGGAGGGCGGCGTGGCGATGATGCCTACCCTGGCGGCGAGCGGGATGCTGGTCATCGGCGACGCCGCCGGTTTGGGCATCAACAACGGCTTTGTGATCCGCGGCATGGACCTGGCCGTGGGATCGGCGGCCTGCGCGGCGGAAACCGTCATCGAGGCGGCCAAAGTGAAAGATTTCAGCGCCGAATACCTGGGTGGCTATGCGAAAAGGCTGGAAAATTCCTTCGTGATGAAGGACATGCGCACCTACGCCCGCGCCCCGCACTTTTTCGAGAACGAACGCCTCTTCCAGACCTATCCCCGCCTGCTGACCGAGATGATGACACGCATCTATACCCAGGACGCGCAGCCCAAGGACCATGCCCTCACCACGGCCATGAAAACCGCCCGCGATTGCGACGTATCCGTATTGGATTTGATCAAAGACGCGCTGGAAGGAGCACGCGCTTTATGAAACGTATGAGTGTTGCCGAGAAATTAGGGGTGAACAAATACGAACTGGACGAAGGGCACCCGCACATCGAGGTGCACGAAGAGGCCTG
>JAFGIA010000256.1 GCA_016929795.1 Anaerolineae bacterium | reverse complement strand
GCAGGCGGCGCCGGGTCGAACGCCAAGGCCGTGCTCGCCACGCGCATGCAGAGCGGCGACCCGCCCGATTCGTTCCAGGTGCACGCCGGCCACGAGCTGCTCGACTCGTGGGTGGCGGCGGACAAGATGGAGCCGGTGACGTTCATCTTTGAGGAGAATGGCTGGCTCGACAAATATCCGCCCGGCGTGATCGAAGTCCTATCGGCGGACGGCGAGATCTGGAGCGTGCCGGTCAACATCCACCGCTCGAACGTGCTCTGGTACAACAAGGCCATCTTTGAGGAGAATGGCATCGAGCCCCCCACCACGTTCGACGAGTTCTTCGAGGTCGCTCAGGTGCTCGAGGATGCGGGCATCAACGCACTCGCCCTGGGCGACAATGGCATCTGGGCGTCGACGCACTTGATGGAGTCGGTGCTGCTCGGCGCCATGGGACCTGAGGCATACCGCGGCCTGTGGACCGGCGAGACGACCTGGGACGGGCCGGAAGTCACAGAGGCGCTCGACACCTTCGCGCGCATGATGCCCTACATCAATGCCGATCACGCCTCCCTGTCGTGGGACCAGGCAGCGCAGCTCGTCGCCGATGGCGACGCGGCCATGACGATCATGGGCGACTGGGCTGAGGGCTACTTCCTGTCGATCGGCCTCACGCCCAACGTCGAGTTCGGCTGGGTGCCTTCGCCGGGCACCGGTGGCACCTTCATCATGCTCTCCGACTCGTTCGGCCTGCCCCAGGGCGCGCCGCACCGCGACAATGCGGTGGTGTGGCTGACGCTCGCCGGGTCGAAGGAAGGGCAGGATGCCTTCAACCCGCTCAAGGGTTCGATCCCGGCGCGGACCGATGGCGACCGCTCGCTGTATGATGAGTATCTACAATCGGCGATGGACGATTTCGGCTCGAACGAGATCGCTCCGAGCCTGGCGCACGGTGCCGCCGCGTCGGAAGGGTGGGTCACTGCCTTTAACGACGTCATGACCCTCTTTGTCACTGATCTGGATGTCGAGGCTGCACAGGCCGCGCTCGTCCAGGCGTGCATTGACGCTGGCGTCTGCCAATAGAGATCAACGGGGCCCGTAGGGTCTCCTGTGTACACAGGAGACCCTACGGGCCTCACTCCCGGGAGGTGGTGCATGTCCCAAGCACGCCAGGAGCGCTGGATCGCTTTTCTCATGATCCTGCCGTCCATTCTCCTGATCGCCATCTTTGTCTACGGGTTCATCGGCTGGACGACGAGGGTGTCGTTGTCAGAGTGGGATGGGGTCGAGCCGGACTATACATGGGCCGGTCTGGAGAACTACAAGCAGCTCTTTTCGGCGGAAGGCGGGGTCGCCGCCAAGCGGTTCACGATCGACCTGTGGAACACGCTTTTTTTCACCATCTTTTTCCTACTGCTGTGCGTGGCCATCGGCCTGTTGTTGGCCATCCTGCTCGACCAGAAGGTCAAAGGGGAGGGGGTGTTCCGCACCATTTACCTCTTTCCCATGGCATTGTCGTTCGTGGTCACCGGCGTGGTATGGCAGTGGGTCTTTGCACCGGGCACCGAATCGCGCCCCCGTGGGGTGAACGCCCTGTTCCAGATGATCGGGCTCGACGGTTTGCAGTGGCCCTGGTACACGTCCACTGAATCGATCGGGCCGTTTCACGTCGCCCTCATCCCGGTGATCCTCGCCGCCGCATGGCAGATGATCGGCTACTGCATGGCCATGTACCTGGCGGGCCTACGTGGTGTGCCGGAAGAGCTGCGCGAGGCGGCGCGCGTAGACGGCGCTACCGAGATCGGCATCTACCGGCACATTATCCTGCCGATCCTGCAGCCGATCACGCTCAGCGCGCTGATCATCCTGGGGCATATCTCGCTCAAGATCTTTGATCTGGTGTACACCATGACCGGCAAAGGGCCGGGGTTTGTGACCGACGTGCCGGGCATCTTTATGTTTGAAACGACGTTCCAGGGCAACCACTATGCCCAGGGGGCGGCGATCTCGATCATCATGCTCTTGATGGTGGCGGTGGTCATCATACCCTACCTGATCTATAGCCTGCGACGGGAGGTGGAGCTATGAACGGCGTTCTCGGATCGCCCGTCATCAAGCCGCGACAGCGTGCGCGGCGCACGCCCTTCGACCCGGCGCGGATCGGCATCTACCTCCTCCTGGTGCTCTTTGCCGCCATCTTTTTGGTGCCGGTGTACGTCCTGATCGCCAGCTCGCTCAAGCCCTTTGCCGAAGTGCAGGACCTGTCGCGCATGTGGAGCCCGCCGCGGGACGTGACGTTTGAGAGCTTTAAGGCGGCCTGGTCGGGCATTTCGGAGAAAGGGCTGCGCGGCCTGTCGCAGAACATGCTCAACAGCGTCTACCTGACCGTGCCGGCCACGATCCTATCGTCGTTGCTTGGATCCCTCAACGGTTACGTCCTGTCCAAGTGGAAGTTCCGCGGCGCCAACGTCGTCTTTCCCCTGATGCTGTTCGGCATGTTCATCCCCTACCAGAGCGTGTTGATCCCCCTGGCGTTGACGCTGGCCAAGATCGGGCTGGGGGGCAGCATCTGGGGCCTGATCCTGGTGCACGTGGTGTATGGCATTCCGATTACGACGCTGATCTTTCGCAACTACTATGCCGAGGTGCCCACCGACCTGGTGGAGGCGGCGCGCATCGACGGTGCCGGCATCCTGGGCGTCTACTGGCGGGTGCTCTTTCCGCTGTCGCTGCCGGGATTCGTGGTGGTCATCATCTGGCAGTTCACCAACATCTGGAACGAGTTTCTCTTTGCCGTGTCGGTGCTGCAAAAGCCCGAGCTGCAGCCGATCACGGTCGCGCTGCGAAACCTGGCCGGCAGCCAGATCAAGGAGTGGAACATGGTCATGGCCGGGGCGATTATCGCCGCCCTGCCCACGCTCCTGATCTATATCATCCTGGGGCGGTACTTCATCCGAGGGTTGCTGGCGGGGTCGGTGAAGGGCTAGCCATCGAGCCAGCCCTGACGTCTATCTCGACAACAACATGGAGGCCCGAGCTTGCTCGGGGTGGCATCTTTTGTGTGTGAAACACCCCGAGCTAGCTCGGGCCTCCACCCTTGTTACTGCTTACACCGGATTGATCCGTATCCCGATCCGCTATCGCATATCTTGTCCCAGCCGGTGACCAGGCAGCCCGACTCATTCTTGTGGAGCACCACCTTGTCTATAGACAAGACGTATACCCCGTCGCGATAGCTACACATGAATCCAAAGTCGGTGGACACGGTGCATTCCGTATCCCCACAAGGATCAAGGCTGTACCACACGCGATTATGATCGGGTTCGAACGAATCGCGCGAGAATTGACTACAGCTTATGCCCTCTCATCCGGCCACCCAGCTATCAATGCGGTACCACTGCTCCGGGGAAGTGAAGGACTTGGCTCTTTCCCCCTGATTTCGCCGCATGGCCTCGGCAAAGGCCCAGAGAACCGAGTCACAGCTCGTCCGATCTACCTTGATTCTGATGGAACCGGAGGCGATGCCTGCTGTCAGGCAGACGACGATAATACCTACTGCTATAGGGAGGCAAGACCGTACACGTTTTCGCTTCATGTACTCGGGCTACGTATCTCCAGGAGATCCAGATCAATGATCGCTCTTGCCCGCAAGAAAAAGTCCATGCCTATGATGCCTTTGATGCCAAGGCTATAATCCATCGCCCCGACCTGGATTGTGAAATCCTCAACTGCGAGCTCGCCCAGGACCAGGCTGTCCGACGATTTGCCGAAAACAAACTCTGTTCCGCCGACGCCCCAAAGACGATGGATCGGGTCTTGAGGCGCCATCAGCAGTCCGATCTCAGATACTGTGTCGACGGCAAAGACGGTTCCGACGGATCCCGTGTCAAGGATGACTCGGTCAATTACAAGCTCCTTGCCTGCATAGACCAAGGTCGCAGTAGCATAGGCCAAGCCGTCCTCGATCCATATCCTCATTGAACACCTCGGATACCGAGCCATCTGTGCTCCTCGATGTCGAGCGTTTCCCGGTCCGTGTGCAGGACGTATAGCTCGCGACCCGGAGCGTGGCGATGCAACTGGACGTATTCGTTCATGGCAGCCTGGGCATCGCCAAATGTGTTCAAGACGGCAAGCTCTTCGACCACCCGCTTGCCCATCGCCGAATGCGCTTTCAGGGCTTCGACCAACAGCCAACTTGCAGGATAGTGCTTGCGAATGTCCTGCCATTGCATCTTTTGCGTCTCCTTCACTGACCCCAATCGTGAAATCCTGTCAGAGCAAACGATCCCTTCTACTCGGCATTGTAACCCACAACCTCTTCTGTGTCAACTCTCGTTTCGGGAACCCAGATCTGTGTGGCAGGCGTCACCCGTGGACTTGCGCTCCTGCGTATTGGCCCTTATAATCACTCGGTAGCCGGGTGGATGGGATGGCGCGTGGGTGCAACGCCCACGGCCAAAGCCGTTACTACGAATGTGATATACGGGAGGCGGAACAGTGTTGGTGATTTCGGGGGGGACGCTGCACACGGTGACGGATGGAGTGTATGACAAGGGCACGCTGCTGATCGATGACGAGGGGCGGATCGTGGCCTGTGGGACGAGTGTCGAGGTGCCGGCCGGCGCGGAGGTGATCGACGCGGCGGGGCTGCACGTCTTTCCGGGGTTCGTCGATGCGCACACGCACCTGGGGGTGTGGGAGGAAGGCGTGGGCCGGGCGTTCATCGACGCCAACGAGGTGACCGACCCGGTGACACCTCACGTGCGTGCCCTCGATGCCTTGAACCCACGCGACCCGGGGCTGGCCGACGCGCGCAGTGCTGGGGTGACGACGGCGTGTGTCACGCCGGGCAGCGGCAACGCCATCTGTGGGCAGGCGGTGGTCATCAAGACGGCGGGCGAGGCGGTCGATAAAATGGTGATGCGCCAGCCGGCGGGGATGAAGATGGCGCTGGGCGAGAACCCCAAGAGCGTGTATAAGGGGCGCGACAAGATGCCGAGTACGCGCATGGGCACCGCAGCGGTGATCCGGCAGGCCCTGGTGGAGGCCCAGAACTATGTCGACAAGCAGGCACGTGCCGCAGAGGAAGAGGATGCGGAACCACCCGACGAGGATCTAAAACTCGAGTCGCTGGTGCCCGTTTTGCGTCGCGAGATGCCTGCGCGGATCCACGCGCACCGCGCCGACGATATCCTGACAGCGCTGCGCCTGGGGCGCGAGTTCGACCTCGATATAGCGGTGGAGCACTGCACGGAAGGGCACAAAGTGGTCGCCGAGCTGGCCGAGGCAGGGGTGCCATGCCTGGTCGGCCCAAGCCTGTCGTCGAGATCCAAGGTAGAGCTGCGCGAGCTGAGTTTTGCGACGGCGTCAGTGCTGCATAACGCCGGGGTGCGGCTGGCGATCATCAGTGACCATCCCTTTCTGCCGATCCAATACCTGCCCCTGGCAGGTGGACTCGCGATCCGCGAGGGATTGGACCCGGCGGCTGCCCTGCACGCGCTGACGCTGACGCCGGCCAAGGTTCTGGGTGTGGCAGACCGGGTGGGCAGCCTGACCCCTGGCAAGGATGCAGACCTGGCACTCTACCGCGGGCATCCCTTCTACGCGGTACAAGCACGGTGCGTGATGACGCTCATTCAGGGCGAGGTGGTTTACCGAGCGCCCGAAGCATAGAGAGGGATTGGAGGGTTGGAAGGATGGCGAGCCATCCTTCCAACCTGCCAGGTCATTTGTTTCGCCAGTAAACGTCCCGCTCCCGGCTGAGCAAGCCAGTATCCACTAGCTCGCGCCGGAGTGTGGCGAAATCCTCGTGAACCTCGCCGATGATCTGGTTGACTTCTCGCTCGGGATAGCGCCTGCCGAACTCGAACTTGTCCACCAGGTAGCGATGGATGACCTGCCGCTTTTTCCATTGCCCGGGCCACTGCTTCAGCCTGCCATCTTCTAGATAATCGTGCAGCACTTTTCTGTCGTATGCATCCAGGTCGAGGTTCTCGGCGGCTGCCTGCAGCCGCTCCTGCGACAGGATTTCTTGTGCCTGCCTGTGGAGTGTGTCGGCATCTAGTGAATAGATGTGGTAGTGCTGGTCGGCGCGCGCGGACACCAACCCTGCCTCTGTCAGGCGCCGCAGATGGTGCGACACCGTCGCGGAACTCAGGTTCAGGATAACCGCGAGCTCTTCAACCGAATACTCGCTTTCGGCCAGCAGGCCGACGATCTGCAGCCGCTTCTCGTCGGCCAGTACCTTAAAGAATTCGAGAAGGTACGCTGTCTTGTCTGTCGATGTGCTCATCATTCACCTCTACTTGAATAGATATACATCAAATTGATTATACCTCGATGAGAGGCAAATGTCAAATGAACCACGATGTGTGACCAAGCGCTTGCCAACCAAACAGGGAGCCGGTTCGCAGCGGAGAGTGGGGGGAAGCGGCGAACCGGCTCCTTGTCGAACGGCTGTTTTTAAGAGTTCACTTATTATACAGCCAATTCTCTGTTCTGTTCCCTCAAAATAGTCCCCGGGGGGAATTGACATCTGGAGAAGGTTCTGGTAGACTAGCGATAGATCGCCGCCCGTGTCGGCCGGCGCATCTGCGTCGGAAAGAGGGACTGGTCTCTGTTGGCCTCATGGCCAGAGCAGGATGCATCCGCATGAGCGCGCTGCAAGATGCAGACATCGTCGAAAGCGTGTTGGGTGGGGATACCAACGGTTATGCCCGGTTGGTAGATGCTTATAGTGAACGAATAATCAACTACCTCGCGCGTATGACGGGCAATCGCTACGAGGCCGAAGACCTTGCCCAGGAGACGTTCATCCGCGCTTACTATGCCCTCGAAACGTATAAACCTGAATACAAGTTTTCCACGTGGCTCTTTCGCATTGCGCACAACCAATGTATCAACTATTTGAAAAAGCGCAGCCGCCTGGTGCATGTCGACGACTTTCGTAATGAAGATGACAAACCGGCGTGGGTGATATCCGACGACAGCCCAGGCTCTGATCCGATGTATGTCGCCGCGCAGCACGAGCTGCAGGTGGTGGTGCAGGCAGCAATCAGCGAGCTCGCCCCCGTGTATCGCACTGTTGTGATCTTGCGGCACGTGCATGGTTTATCTTATCAAGAGATTGCCAAAGTGGTTGACGTGCCGATCGGCACAGTCAAGAGCAGGCTGGGCCGTGCTCGCTCTCAGCTCGCCGATCGGCTGGAGGGCAAGGTATAGGGAGGGTGAATGACCATCGTCGCGTATCTGATCGCCGTGCTGTTGCCCCTTCTCTTTTTGTACGTGATCTATGCGCTTGATCTGTACGCTTCGGGCACGTTTCGCCTGGTGGCTGCCTGCTTTGTGTGGGGCCTGGTCGCGTTTGGCCTGGCCTTTGTCGTAAATACTGCAGCACGCGACCTTCTGCTGATGAAGGTTCTGGGCATGCGTGGGGGTGAAGCGACCACTGCGATTGTTGTCTTGGTCGCACCGATCGTCGAGGAGTTGCTCAAGTCGGTGATGCTCATCTACTTGGCGCGGCGTGCCGATTTTACCTACTTTGTCGACGGCGCGATCTATGGCTTTGCCGCGGGCATCGGGTTCTCCATTCTCGAGAACTTTTTTTATATCTCGCAAGCGGGCGCAGATCAGAGTGCGCTGCTCGTCATCAGCCGTTCCTTCTCGACGTGCCTGATGCACGGCTCGGCTTCGGCCCTGGTTGGCGTGTCGATCGGGCGCTTTCGCTACGGGCATGGCTGGAGCCGTGTCTTGTCGGCGATCCTGGGGTGGGGGGCTGCGATCATCCTGCACTCGGCCTTTAACCGCGTCGTCGAGTCGGCGGAGGGAGCCGGCCTGCTGCTTGGGGCCGTGGGCATCGGGTTGGGCAGTGTGATCTTGATCGCCCTGTTCATCCGCTGGGGGCTGGCGGAGGAGCGGCGATGGATCGAGGATACGCTCAATATTGGGATGCGCGTCACAGACAAGGAAAAGGCGCTGGTACGAGAGCTCGGCGATGTCGACCAGCTCCTCGATCCAGTCCGCCAGCGCTTTGGCGCCGAGCGCACAGACCTGATCCAGGAGTTTTTGCTCAAGCAGGCGCAGCTCGGCATCAAGCAAAAGGCGACAGGGATGTCGGCCGACGAGCGGCTGCGCGCCGAATTGCAGCAGCAGATCGACGCGCTGCAAGAGGAAATGAACGTCCTGCGCCGCGAGGTCGGTGTGTACTGCATGTATTATGTGCGCACCATCTTTCCACCAGAGATGACCCCTCTATGGTCCAACCTCGAACAACGTGTGCAGCAGCAGCAGCAAGCACAAGAGCAGGGGCAAGTCCGGTTCAACATGTGGGGCTCACTGCAGGCAACGGCAGACGCGCGTGCAAGGCGCGGCGGGAGTGGCGAGACAAGCACAGATCAGGGTTGAGCGGATGGAACATTTTTTACGTGCGCGTGTATTATACTTGAGTAACGAGACGAAGGCCATCGCGCCCTAACCGGCGTCTGATCAAGTGATAAAGTGATGGACAGATGAAGTGCGACCAGGTGCGTGACATGCTGCTCGACAGACTGGACAGTGATGGCACGATCCAGTCGATGCCAGACCTGGATCTACATCTGAAGGAATGCCCGGCGTGCCAGGCCTGGTACAGACAGCAGCAGTTGGCGGCGGCGGCGGTGGAAAAGCTGGCGCCGATTCGTGTATCCGCCGATTTCACCGCTCAAGTCATGGCCCATGTGCCGGACGGGAAACAGGGCTATCGTCGTGCCCGACCTGGACTGGACAGCAGTGCGCCCACCTGGCTGCACCAGGCCTGGCGCAACCTTGTTGGCGGCCTAAGTAGCCCGGTTGGCCGGCGCCGTCTTGCCCCCATGTTCGTGACCGCTGGCGCACTATTCGTAATAGCGGTGTGTCTCTTGGCCGTTGCGCAAGGCACCGGGATACCGGTCACCCCTGGAGCCGCGACTGGCTCATCGGCCGGGCCGATCCTGGTGGGCAGCATCGTGGTCATTGTGCTGGCTGCACTGGGATTTCTCTTTTTGCGGCGCAAGTAGCCAGAACCACAACACGCCGCAGGTACAGGTCCCCTATTCGACGGCGCCGGGGACTCCACCCGGTGCAGGGGGCGCCTCACGCCGGCGCCACCAGAGCACCGCTCCTGGAAGGCTCGCGACATAGATCGTGATCTGCATCACCAGCGACATGGCGAGTGCGGGCGCCTGGGGCAGCAGGCCAGTGAGGTTGTGATACAGCGCCACGAAAACGGCCTGGTTGACACCGAGGCCCGACGCGATGGACGGGATGTAGAGGGCAAAAGGGGTCAATGGCGTCAGGATAAAGACCCACACGAGGGGGACATTGGCCCCGATGGTTACTGCCGCGAGATAGTTGACAATGCACGTCGCCGCCACCGTCAACAGCCCGAATCCAAAAACAATGACGAGGGCGTCAAAACGCGTCCGGTATCCCTGCACAGCGTCGGACAGCTTGCGATAGAGTGGCAGCAGGCGAGCCAACGGGCCGATCATCAGCAGTCGCTCCACCAGTCTGCGCAGCCGCTGGCTCATCAGCACGGCAAAGGCAGCGGCAAAGACGATCAAGAGGGCTGCGATCGTCGCCAGCAGCCAGGTCAGATCGTGTTGATCGAGGCCGTACACAGCGTACGCCAGCCCCACCACCGCGCAGAAGAGAAACGCCGCCAGCCCCACAAGCCTGTCGACCAGCACAGACACGGCGACCACGGCAGCCTGCCCCTCAATGTGCCGGGCCAAATCCCAGCCGCGCGCGATATCGCCGCCCACCATGCTCAAGGGCAAGTTGGCAAAAAAGAGGCCGACCAGGTTGTGGCGAAACAGGCTCAAGTAGGGCACTCTGACACCGAGTGTGGCAAGCAGATACTGCCACTTGAGCACGTTTAGCCCGATTGCTACAAAATAGATCACCATCGCCACCAGCCAGGGCCAGACGCGCACGTTCGCCAGCATCGCTCTCCAGTTTGCTTCACGGATCATAGGCTGGCTGAACACGTAGGCGATCAGGCCGAGGCTGATCGTTATCTTGAGCAGGGTGAGCAGCTTGTCTTTCACTGGGTCGCCCCACCTGTCTTTGCGTCGCGGCCCCGCTGATCCACTCCCTGGCCGGGGTCCTTGGTAGTCCACGCCATATCCCAAACCACGTGCTTTTCCTTTTTCACGTAATAGTCCCACGCGCCGAGGAGCCGCGAGTAGGATTCGAGCACGGCCAGCACGCCGAGGGTCGTGAGCAGGCGGACAATGCCCCACACCTGTTCGATGGCGATGCGCACGACGCGGCTGTTTTGCAGGCTCGACACCTGATATCCGTACTTGTTCTTGAGATGAAGGTGGCCTGCATAGTTGCGCCGGCGCTGTTTGACAAAGTCGCTGACCGTCTCTGGCCCCATGCTGTAGACCACGGCGTCGGGTGCATAGCGCACCTGCATGCCACGACGGATGATGAACGCCTCGACAAATGCCTCGTCCATCGCCACATCCGTGGGGAGTTGATCGAACACCTTGCGAAAGGCGATCAGTTCACCCAGGCGTGGGATCTCCAGGCAGAGTTGATGCTCCATACTCAGGCGGAGGTGAGAGAGAAGGCCGACAATATGGTCGGGGGTGTTGACTGCCATCTTTTGCGCACCAGTCATGCCGACGGCTGGGTCTCGGAACATCGACACCATGTTCTGGATCGTATCATCGCGGGGCAGGGTATCGCCGCTTTCGAGTACGCAGATCTTTTCGTGGGCATGCTTCAGAAAGAGGTTGATGGCCGAGGTTTTGCCCAGGCGTTGCGGCTGGGTGTAGAGCTGAATGCGGGAGTCCTTTTCCATCCACTCGCGCACGATCTGTTCGGTGCGATCGGTGCAGCCAGAGGCGACGACAATAATCTCACAGATCTCGACGTCGTACAGCCGCTGCGCGGTCATGATTTGCAGCAGGCGGCCGATGTTCGCCTCCTCATTGTAGGCGGTGATGCCCACACTACACCGGATCTTGTCCTCGATCCCATTCATTCACAACCCTCCGACTTGTGCTGCATGATTGGTTACAAGCTACCACTATTGGGTGGCATTATATGACAGTCTGCCTCGCGATTCCCAGAGCAGTCGTGACCCCACCCCCAACGTCAGCCCGGAACACCAATGTCTATGTACCAATGACCGTGCGCCAGGCCATGCGCATGGTACGTGGCAAGCGCAGCCACGTTTCTTTTCTGACCAGGGTGCGCGCCACGCGACGCGGACGCAAGTAAAAGCGCCGATATGCCTCTTTCCACTTGCGCTCCACCAGTTCGGCGGGCATGCCGGGCATTTCAAAGCGCGCCTTGCCCTCGAAAAAGACAAAATCATCCCACGTCTCGGCCAGGATGCGCCCGCCCGCTTTGACTGTTTCGTACATCTGCGTGCCGGGGAAGGGGGTGGCGATGGAGAAATTGGCGACCACGGGATCGAGCTCGCACGCGAAACGGATGGTGTCCTCCATCGTGTCTTCCGTCTCGCCAGGCATACCGACGATAAAGAACCCGATCGTCTCCATGCCCACGGCACGTGCGGCGCGAAACGCTGAGCGTACCTGGTCGAGGGTCAGGTGTTTGTCCACAACGGTGTCGAGGATCGCCTGGTTGCCGCTCTCGACGCCAAACGCTGTCCGCTTGCATCCGGCGCGCTTCATGGCGCCGAGCACCTCTTCGTCAGCCAGGTTGGCGCGAATGCCATTGATCATGATCCATGGCACGTGGTTCAGCCCTTCTTCCACGAGGCGCCGGCAGATGTCGAGGACGCGCGCGCGGTCGATATTGAATGAATCGTCGAGCACGCCGATTTCGACTGCCTCCTGCTCCTCTACCAGCCAGCGCCACTCGGCCACCACGCTCTCGGCCGAGCGTGCCCGCCAGCGCCGCGGGCCGATCTGGGAGCAGTAGCTGCACCGGTAAGGACAGCCACGCGATGTCAGGATCGGCAGGCTACGCCCGTTCACCTGGTCAACGGTGGGCTGCAGATTGGTATAGCGGTCTAGCTTGAAGAGATGCCACGCCGGAAATGGCATAGCATTCAGATCGACGACGGGGATCGGGCTGCGGTCTGGGGCGGATACGATCTCGCCGTCGGGCTTGCGGTAGGTGATGCCCAAGATGGGTGAATTGGTGGGGGGGCAGATGGGGAGAGGGGGGGATTGGGTGGCAGGCTCCCAATTCGCCAATGCACCGGTATACCAATCTACCAATTCCAGCCAGGTGGCCTCTCCTTCGCTACGGACGACGACGTCGACGGAGGGCTTGGCGGCGGATTCTTCGGGCAGGGTAGTGGGGTGGGGGCCGCCGAGGACGACGAGGGTACCGCCAGTGGCAGGGTGGTGCTTGATCGTCTCGGCGTCGCGCCAGGCGGCGGTGATCTGGGTGGTGTTGGCTGTGATCCCCGCGATGTGCGGCTTGAACTCGGCAAGCACGGCTTCGAGCGTGACGTTTTCGATATCGCCGTCGTAGATATGGACCTCGTGTCCGGTCACTTCGGATACAGCAGCCAGGTAGGCCAGACCGAGCGGCGGCGAGGTGCGCGTGTCGATCGGCAGCCTGGATTTGGGATTGATCAAGAGAATGCGCAAGGCTTTCAACCCTCCCTCCTGGAGGGCGCAGTATACCACATTCACGGGCGATTGTCACCTCTTACTTCCGGCAAGTCGCAGGGGGGAGGAGATGGTTTTTGTCAAGTCAACCTGTTCAGGGGTCATAGCTGGTGATACAGACGCCGCTGATGCCAAGATCGAGCCCAGAACTTGGCTTGATTGAGGCTTGGTATCTGCCGAGGTTTATGCTATAATGAATCGCTGTCAACAGAGATCATGGTGCGGCCCCTAGATGGGGGCGCGATGGAGATGCAAGGTTGGATTTGTTGAATATTGTCTACTTTTTGCTGGCGCTGGTCATCTCGATCAGCTTTCACGAGTTCTTTCACGCCTGGCTTGCTTACGAGCTGGGCGACATGACGGCGCGCGACCAGGGGCGGCTGACGCTAAATCCTGTCGCCCACTTTGAGCCAATCGGGGCGATGATGATCGTTTTTATGGCGATCAGCGGATGGGGTATCGGCTGGGGCAAGCCGGTGCCGGTGAACCCGTACAATCTGCGCACCGATCCACGGGTTGGCATGGGGATTACGTCTGCGGCGGGGCCTTTCTCGAACCTGATCCTGGCCGCCGTGTCGGCCATTCCGTGGCGCCTAGGGCTCGCACTCCCTGAGGTACTTGCCTGGTTCCTGTACACCATGGTCATCGTCAATGTGAGTCTGGCCATCTTTAACCTGATTCCGCTCCCGCCGCTGGATGGGTTTGGCGTAGTACAGGGGATCCTGGGCACGCTGCGCACGCGGTGGGCGTACGAGTGGAATGCCAGGCTCGATAGCGTGGCGCCATACGGCCCGATGCTGCTCTTGGCGCTGCTGGCCGTGGGCTGGTTCCTGCCGTTCAATCCGATTGGCTGGCTGATGGGGGGCCCGGTCAATGCGATTTTGGGGCTGCTGCTTGGCTGAGGCACACCGTGTCGGCGCTCTATCGGGTCCGGCAATTTGCCCAGGCAGCGGCGGCGATCGTCCGCCCCAACGCGCGCGACGACGAACTGGCGGCACTCTACCTGTCGCCAGCCGCGCTAACGCTGTTCCGCACCATGCCCCGCTACGACCGCCGCCACGCGCTGGCCGTGGCCCGGTCACTAGCACGCGACGGGCACGACAACGCACACCTGCTGGCTGCGGCACTCCTACACGATGCCGGCAAGACGTGCGGGGCGGGTGGACGCGTGACGCTATGGCATCGAGTTTTGATTGTGCTCGGTCACACCTTTGCTCCGGCTCTGCTCGAGTGGCTGGGCCGCGACCCGGCTCCGGGCAAGGGGGTGTCGCGTTGGAGGCGGCCTTTTTATACGCAGCGGCATCACGCTGCGCTGGGCGCGGAATTGGCGTTGCAGGCAGGCTGCTCACCCCAGACCGCGTCACTCATCCGCTGGCACGAAAGCGGCAGTGGAGGCGAGGATCTGTTGCTGTTGGCGCTGCAAGCGGCAGACAGTGCAAATTAGTGGAGTGAGATCTGTGAGCGAATCGAAACCACGTGTGACCATCATCGGCCTCGGGCTGATCGGCACTTCTATAGGGTTGGCGCTTCAGGGGTCGGAAGTGGTCGAGCAGATCGTGGGGCATGACAAGAACCGGCTGGCGAGCAACCAAGCCAAGAGCCTCGGCGCCGTCGACAAGGTGGACTGGAATTTGATATCGGCCTGCGAGCGGGCTGACCTGGTGATCCTGGCCACACCGCTCGATGCCATCGAGCCAACGCTGGCTGCCATTGGCGCGGAGCTACGCCGTGGGTGTGTGGTCATGGATACAGCATCGGTCAAGCAGCCAGTGCTTGCCGCTGCCGCCTGCAACCTGCCGGAAGGAGTACACTTTGTCGGCGGCCACCCAATCCCAGGCAGAATCATCGAGGGGAGCGGGCCAGAGGCGGCACGTGCCGACCTGTTTCGCGGAGGAGTATTCTGTGTCGTGCCTGCGGCGAGAACGGATAGCAGTGCGGTCAAGCTGGTCAGTGACCTGGTAACCATCGTGGGCGCCACCTCGCTTTTTCTCGATGCAGCCGAGCATGATGGATTGCTGGCGGCCGTGGATCACCTTCCTGGGCTCCTGGCGCTGGCCCTGATGGAGATGGCAACCAGCCAGCCAACCTGGCGCGAGCTGCGCAAAATGGCAGGCCCTGCATTTGAAACGATCACGCGTGCCGGCAGTGGGGACCCGACAACCCAAGTGGCTATCTATCAGGCGAATCGTGAGAATCTCGTTCGGTGGCTCGACTTGTTTGCTGGGGCTTTGCGCCAGGTACGGTGCATGGTGGCAGAAGACAACACCGCGCTGTTGGAACGTCTGACTGCTGCCGGGGCAGAGCGCCAGGCGTGGCTCGCCGACTGGCAGACGGGAAGGTGGCAGGAAGGCCCAGAGACCGAGATGCCAGAGCGCCCGGGCCTATTGGAAGGGTTCCTGGGTGGATTCGTCCGTCGCCCAGACAAGCGGAAGCGGTAGTGACGTGTTCGGGATCTGGTTGGCAAGACGGGTAGGGGATGGCAGCGTTGAATAGGATCTTTATCCCACAATCCCGCTCAAAGCATCTTGTATTGCACCACACGGCAACCGTGGTCAGAGACAGTGTGCGGCGCCGGCAGCGGGCGCTGCGCCTGGCGTTGCTACTGCTCGCTTTTGGCGTGCGCGTGTACGATTTGGCCGGGCGCGAGCTGTGGTTCGACGAGGCGCTCACGGCCAAGGTGGTTGGATTGGGTTGGAGTGGGATCGTTACCTATCTCCGCAGCGCGCCTTTTGAGCATCCGCCTCTCTACTTTCTGTCGCTCTATCCGTGGCAGTTGGCCGCAGGCACGAGCGAGTTTGCGCTACGCTTCTACTCGGTGTGCTGGGGTGTTCTCTTTGTCGCGCTTCTGTATGCCTTTGTCCACCGCGCGGCGAGTGAGCCGATCGCACTGTTAACAACGCTGGTTGCTACTCTGTCTCCGTTCCTGGTTACCTATGCGCAGGAAGCGCGCATGTATTCTATGCTGCCGGCCATCGCGCTGCTCGCACTCCTCATCTTTTGTAGAGCGCTGGAGGAGGAACGGCCTGGCTGGTGGCTGGTGTACCTTGGCTTGCTCGCCGTGGGTCTGTCAATTCACTACTTTTTTGCATTCATCTGGCTGGCCTGCCTTGTTTATCTGGCGATCGAGTACGCGCGTAATCATAGGGTGTGGCTTTTGGGTCTCGGGGTGCACGCGGCCAGCCTGGGTGGAGCCGCTGCCTGGCTCATTGCCTCTCCTGGAATGCGCGCATCTTTGGTGCGCGTGTGGCAAGGGGAGATGTCGTTCGGTCTGGACTACAAGGTGGCCAAGATCATGCCTGCGCTGATGTTGAGGGAGATCGACGGAAGGGGTGCGCCGCTGCCATCTATGCTTCTTGTCGCCGCTGGCTGGATCCTGGTTCTGCTGGGCGCCTGGTCGTGGCGCAGGCGCCCTCCGCTCACGAACGACTCGTGGCGACTGCTCCTCATTCTTCTCGTGGTGCCCTTGGTTGCTGCGATCGTGATGCCTTACGGCGTACTCGGCAGGCACCTTGGATATCTGCTTCTCCCGATGGCGGTGCTGATGGCCCTTGGCCTGCTCGCACTGCGCCAGAAAGGGCGCTTCTGGCCGGTGCCGGGGATTGCTGCCCTCCTCCTGATTGGCGGCTATGGCCTGCCAGCACACTATGGCAGCAGCAATGGTGACATCGGGCAGGCGATCGCGTACATTGACAAGCATGCTCAACCTGGTGACGTGATCGTCCATACCCAGCCGACCCAAGATCCGGTCATCAGCTACTATAATGTCAAGGGATGGCCGGTGCACTATGTGCCTGATACACCTGGGGCGCTCGATGCTGCCCTGGTAGACGCTGCACTCAAGCCTGTCAAGCGCAAGACGGAGCGGGTGTGGCTGGGCCCATCAGGCGCGTGGACTGCCGATCCCGACAGACTCGTGGAGCAGTGGTTCGTGGCCAACGGCTATCAGGCTGAAAGGGTCTGGTTTCCCGACAGTAGCTCGGTGACTTTGTATATCTTGAATGACGATAATCTCGCACCGGTAGAGAACGGGCCATGGACTTGGGGGGGGCGTATTCGCCTGGTAAGCTTTGCAGCTAGCGCGCTACGCGTTTCTGCTGGTGACAGCATTCGCTTGCTCACGGGGTGGCGGCCGGGCTTTGACCTTGAAGAACGGTATGCCCTGTCACTCAGCCTGGTCGACGAAGCGGGGGTGGTATGGGTCGAACAGGTTAGTGAGCCGTGCTCCGGCTGGTGCCCGACAGATGGATGGCGGGCGGGTGAGGTTCAGCGTGACCGGCGTGCAATTGTCATCCCGCCGGGCATACCACCTGGCAACTACCAGATTCGGATGGGGTGGCGTCCTCTGGATGGTGGTTCTCTATTGCCGGGGGAGATAGATGGAATTAGCCTGAAGCAGGTGCCGCTTGCCGGCGTCGAGGTAGTCACGACAATTGGCGGCACCGAGTCTCTGTCCTTGGATGTCACAAATCCTCTGCAGGTTACTTTTGATGGAGAGGTCGCCCTGCTGGGCTATGATCTGTCGACCACATCGCCAAAGGCGGGCGAGACGCTGCGCGTGGAGACGCACTGGAGTGCGATTGCAGAGCCAGCCGCAGAATATGCCTTGCTGCTAGAGATGACAGATGAGGAAGATGAAGGGGTGGGCCGGTGGCGCCTGGCACCTTTTACTGGCACGAGCAGCACACTTGACTGGAAGCCCGGGCAGTATCTGCGAGGCCGACACTTGCTGGCGCTGCCTGCCGATCTCGACCCCGGGCGCTACTACCTGCAGGTGTCGCTCGTGGCACCGAACGGGCGCCGGTTGCTCGCGTCTCGAGACGGCCAGGTGAGTGATACTCCTGTGCCCATGGGAACGATCGATCTCCTTGACCGCCCGCGCAGTTTCGTCCTGCCTGCCATGGATCATCCTCTTGGGGTAACCGTCGGGCGGAACGCAAGACTTGTTGGCTATGATCTCGACGTGAGCGCTGCACAGGCCGGGGGTCAGATTCGCCTGATCCTTTATTGGCAGGCACGTGGCCCGCTTGCGCGTCCCTTCAAAGTGTTCACACACCTGATCGATGATGATAAGCGAGTGCTGACACAACACGATGCGCCACCAGGTGGCGATTGCTGCCCAACCCACACATGGGTCGAGGGAGAGGTGGTGATCGACGAGCACCTTCTTTCGCTTCCGGCCGACCTGGCAGGAGGCATGTATCACCTCGTCGCTGGCATGTATGACGAGCCAACGAGCAGCCGCCTGCCCGTATATGATGGTTCAGGGAACCAACTCGCGCACGATCGCGTCCCTATTGCAGACGTACAAGTCGACGAGGCCCCTACAACAGGGGAGCCTCTATTCGAGTTCGATTACAGGATCTATATCCCATTGATCATCGTGACTCGGTGAGAGACACGGGTGACATTCAAAGCGCAAAGGAGATAGCAGCGATGCATTCCACCAGCTACAAACCCGGCCAGAGCTTTGTGTTCCGCCTGCCACCTGGCGAAGATCTTCTCGTGGGACTGTATCGCATGTGCCGTGAGTACAACGTCAAGTTCGGCACATTCCAGGTGATGGGCTCCGTGCGCAACGCAACCATAGGCCATCTCGAAGCTGAAACCGGCAGCCTGCGGAGCCAGGTGCTGGAACATGGACAGGACCTGGTTACTTGCAGCGGCAACGTCAGCCCCCAGGGGGACACTTTTTCGATCCACGCGTATGCAGTGGTGAGCAACGCGCAGGGGCAAGTGGCTGCGGGAAAGCTACTGGCTGGGGAGGTGTACGTCGCCGAGGTGTTCCTGCATGAGCTAAAAGGCAGGCCACAGGTGCGTGAAAGAGACCCCGAAACGGGGCTTTGGCTCTGGCCTGTGGCGTAGGCACGATGGCCAGGAGCGAGCCACTCCCCCCGGCGGACAAAAAAGCGGCCTATGTGCGGGCGATGTTTGCCGATATCGCCCGGCGCTATGATGTTATGAACCGGCTGATGACCCTGGGCCGCGATCAGTCCTGGCGCCGCTACACCGTCTCCCAGCTTTGCCTCGATGCTCCCCTCGGGACCACTACACACGCACCTGGCCAAAATCGGCTACGTGGTCAATCCAAAACCATTCTCGATGTGGCTACCGGGACAGGCGATTTGGCCATCGAGGTGCGACGTCAGTATCCAGATGTCCGCGTCGTCGGCCTCGATGTCGTGCCCGACATGCTCGTTCGGGCGAGAGACAAAGCCGGCAGGCCAGTGCCCGTGGTCGTGGGCGATGCGCTCGCTCTACCCTTTCCTGATGCCGTGTTTGACGGCGTGGTGACCGGGTTCGCCCTGCGCAACGTGACAGATATCCCGGCGGCCTTTGCCGAAATGGCGCGCGTGACCCGGCCAGGCGGGCGATTGGCCTGCCTGGAGATCACGCGGCCGCAGATCCCCGTGTTTCGGCATCTCTTTGGCTGGTACTTTTACCGGCTGGTGCCGATTATAGGCGGCATCGTCTCGGGCAAACGCTCGGCTTACACCTACCTGCCTCACTCACTCACTTCCTTTCCCGGTCCCCACGAGATCGCTGGCATTATGCACGATGTCGGATGGCGCGACGTCACCTTTCGCCGCCTCACACTGGGCACCGTTGCTGTTCACATAGGTGTGAAGGGCCCGCTCAGCCCCTGAAACTGCTGCACTTGCTGTCAAGTCACTCGTCAAGGCATGTCGATGCAAGCGAGTTCCCCGCGGCCGGGTGGCACAATACACTGATTGCTGGTGCTCGTGCTCCCAAACACTCGATTAGCATGGTGGTTTGCCACCGGGAAGGAAACCGACTATAATAGAATCTGAATCAGAAGAGGGAACAAGGTGTTTGGATCGTTTACTGCAGGCGACAGCCTGCGCGTGTATCGCCTACAACGGAGGGGCATCTCGCTTGACCTGCAGCGGCACTTGACGCAGACTTGTTCGCCGCTGCGAGCGGCCTGGCTTGCCCTTTTGAGCCAGCAGGCGATGGGGCACCCGACGTATGTCTTGTATGACATACGTCAAGGAGAGGGGTTCATCCAGATCCGCTACCGACCACACCAGGCGGCGGCTGATGTGACCTTTGTCGCCCCAGCGCTGGATAGCAACCGCGGTGCGGCTGCATCGTGGTTGCAGTTGCTGGAAGGGGCGAGTATGGATGCGGCGAGCCGCGGTGTGCAACGCATCTTTGCCAGCCTGCCTGAATCGAGTATCGAGACAGAGGTTTTTCACCAGGCAGGGTTTGTGTTGTATGCTCGGGAGGATGTATACCGGCTCATGCAGCCCCCTGGACAGCAAGTGAATGGGGAGCATGGGATGCTGCGCCACCAACGGCCTGAGGATTGGCCTGCGCTGCAGAAGCTGTGCGTCGCGATTACACCGCAGCGTGTGCGACAGGCCGAGGGCGGCATCCTGGTGGCGGCGGGCGATGAGCGCCAGTGCCGGCGTTACGTGTGGCCGGGCGACAATGGAGACGAGCTGTGGGCAGCAGTCAGCCTGAGCCTGGGGAACCGGGCGAGCTGGCTGCGTTTGCTGGTACATCCAAACAGCCGCGACATCGCAGGAGCCCTGGTGGGGTACGGTCTATGGCTGGCCTCGGCCAGGCCAGGTCGCCCGATCTATTGCAATGTTCGGCAATATGAGGGCGGCGTCCGTGTTGCGCTCGAGGCGGCAGGCTTTGAGCCGTTTGCGACGCGGACGCTGACCGTAAAGCACACGCTGGCATGGAGTAAGGCGGGCGTGCCCGAGCTGTCGTCAGCACTCAAGAGCGGGGTCGAGCTTGTGCCGCCTGGTTATCACATCAATGGCGAGCCTGAGCGGCAAGTTCCGGTCCTGGCGAGCTCGTGGCGGAACCAGTCGGGTGAGAATGGATAGGATAGAGGAGATGCCGCCGGCTGTGATCGGTCGCTGACTGAGCCAGCCGGGATAGGATCGATAGGACAGAATATATGTCGTTTGAGGAACTGATGCAGAATAATATTACGGATGACCTGGATGCACTACTCCAGGTGGTGCCGCCGGAGATCATGGCAGCGATACGTAAGGAAAATCAAAAAGCGGATCTGATCGAGATCGTCCTCGACCTGGGCCGTGTACCGGAAGCGCGCTTTGTAACCAGGGAGGTGGTGCTCAGCGAGCGCGAGGTGACACGCGAAGAGATCGACTATGTCGTGGATCGCATCAGCGAGTTCACGACCGACAACCGGTCGGGCATCGAGCGCACCCTGCACCGCATCTCGGCCATCCGCAACAGGCAGGGCGACATAGTGGGCCTGACTTTGCGTGTTGGCCGGGCGGTGTATGGCAATATCGACATCATCGGCGACCTGCTCGAGACAGACAAAAGCATCCTGCTCCTCGGGCGGCCGGGCGTGGGCAAGACGACGCTTCTGCGCGAGGCAGCACGCGTGCTGGCAGATAAGAAGCGTGTCGTCGTCGTCGACACGTCGAACGAGATCGGCGGAGATGGCGACATTCCCCACCCGGCAATCGGCCGGGCACGGCGCATGCAGGTTGCCCAGCCCGAGTTGCAGCACGAAGTGATGATCGAGGCGGTCGAGAACCACATGCCACAGGTGATCATCATCGACGAGATCGGGCGGGAGCTGGAGGCGGCGGCCGCGCGCACCATTGCCGAACGAGGGGTGCAGCTTATCGGTACAGCTCACGGCAACAACCTGGACAACCTGCTCCAGAACCCGACGTTGAGTGATCTGGTGGGCGGGATCCAGGCTGTGACCCTGAGCGACGAGGAAGCACGCAGGCGCGGCACGCAAAAAACAGTGCTCGAGCGCAAGGCACCGCCGACCTTTGACGTAGTGATCGAGATCAAGGACTGGCAGCACCTGATCGTGCACCACGACGTGCGCGCGTCGGTCGATGCTTTGCTGCGCGGCCGGAGCCACCCGCCAGAGATCCGTTACCGGGATGAGACGGGCATGGTGCAGATCGAGGATTCGGCACCGACGCTCCAATTGCGCCAGGAAGAGGCACCGATGCGTACGGGCGAGCGCCAGGCGGCACCGGCCGTGGCAGCCCAGACTCTGCATGTGTATGGCTACGGCGTGGGCAAGAACCGGCTGCGCCAGGCTGCGGAGAACCTGCATTTGCCTGTAGAGCTGACCGAAGATCTGCGCAACGCGAACGCAGTTATCACGCTGAAAAACTATTACCGCCGGCGTCCACAGCCGATCAGCGAGGCAGAGCGGCGGGGCGTGCCGATCTATGTGCTGCGCTCGAACACAGTCAGCCAGATGGAGAGCTCTCTCGCGGACATCTTTGGCCTCGACGTCGCCGAGCTCGACCCGATGGCGATCGCCATGCGCGAGACCCAGGAGGCGATCCAACAGGTACTGTCTGGACAAAAGTCGGTGGATCTCAGTCCACGCAATTCCTACATCCGGCGGCTGCAGCACGAGATGGCTCGGGAGGCAAACCTGGTGTCGCATAGCTATGGCAAGGACCCACGGCGGCATGTGAGGATTTTCTCGACGCAAAGGCAATAGTATCCAATATCTAATACCCACTCACAGGTATTAGATATTGGATACTGGATATTAG
>JAFGIA010000255.1 GCA_016929795.1 Anaerolineae bacterium | reverse complement strand
GGATGGCGGGCAGCGAGGGGTGAGCCGCCTGCCGCGTCCCAGATGTAGAGGGCGCCGTCGTACGTCCCGGCCGCCACCAGGCGCTCGTCGGGGCTGAAGGCGACAAAGCCGAGCACGATGCCCGGCTCGGGCGCCGGCCATGACGTCCACTCGCCATCCCAGACGTATAGGTGATCGTCCTGGGCAACGGCGGCGAGGCGCTGACCCCCCGCGGCAAAGGCCGTCTCGACCAGGAACGGCACGGTATCGGGCGCGGGCACGCGCCGCGCCATCTGCGCGGTGGCAAGGCCCCACGTATAGATCGCATCGGACCCACCGGCGATCAGGGTGTGGTCGTCGGGCCAGTAAAGGCCGGTGAAGGCCTGGGCCCGGCCGGGCACGTCGCCCTCAAAGGTGGCGACCAGTTGCCCATCGCCCACGTCCCACACGTGTACCCGGTTGTCGTTGCTGCCGCTGGCAAGCAGGGTACCCGATGGGTTAAAGGCGAGGTTGAGCAAATAGCTGTCGTGGGTGCCGAGCTCTCGCATCGCCCCGCCGTCGACCTCCCACAGGCGCACGGCAGGATCGACAACTGTGCCGCCGGTGGCAATCAGTGTGCCATCCGGGCTGGACACGACGACGAGCACCTCTGCTTCGGGGGCGACGATCTCCAGATCCGTTTCCCCGGTCGCCAGGCTCCAGCCATAGATCCGTCCGACGGGGGCATAGCCGACGGTGAGCAGATGGTCGCTACCGCGGAACGAGAAATCGGTGACGAGACGCGCATCAGGGCTCAAGCGGGCCAGCTCCTCAATCCGGACGACATTGTCCACGGCGATCGGCCCCGCGGGACGGCGCGGCGGACCGGGCGCGCCCTGAACGATGATCAGAGGCGCGCCGTAGCGGTCGGTGGTGGTGCGCAGGGTGTAGCCACCGTACACGCAGCCGTCGGGGTTGACGATGGTGCGCACCCGCGCCACGACCTCGAGGTGGTGGACCGTGTTGGGCAGGAGCTGCACCTCGACGTGCCCGTCGGGGGCCGTAAAGATGCCCGACTCGGCGGTGATGGTGACCATCTCCATGTTGCCCATGTACACCGTGACCCACTGCGCGAGATCACCCGTGGAAGATGTGACGGGGTCGACGGCCAGCAATTCTGGGGTGGCGCGCGGGCACACGACAGTGGGCGTCGGGCTTGGCATCGGCGTCAAAGTGGGGGTGACGGCAGGTGCGCCCACGGCGGCGGTGCCGGGTGCCGGGGTGGCCGAGGGGGTCGAGGCCGGCGGGCCGGAAGGCACGGCCGCTGCCGTGGCGGGCCGGGAGGAAGGTGCGCACGCCCCCAGGAGCAGCAGGATGACGAAAAAGGCCGCGGCCGGCCACGCGTCGTGCTTGCTCACGTTCATCGCACACCTCGTACTTTCTCGGTCCACACTCCAGGTCGAGGGAGGGTGCGCCGGTGCGCACGTGCAAAGCGCCGGGTACGCCGAGGCGCCAGAAGCCCTGGATTGCCTGGCAGCTGCTGTGAGCAAGCCAAGTATAACAGAAACCTGGCGGTCGCACAAGTTGAGTGCATGGACCTTGATAAAGGACCGTCTTGGGGCGTCCTCTACTGTGTCGTCGCCTCGCGCCCAGCCCGGCGAGCCTCGGCCAGGAGCTGGGTTTGCGCTCGGACATCTCCGGGGCGATCTGTGCCCGGTGCGAGGAGCGTGGCCACGACCTGCATATTGAGATAGTGTGCAGCGTCAGTGAGCATCCCGACTGTATGGCGCGCATCGTGCGCGCTGCCTCCGAGTGCGACGGCAAGGATCACGCGGCGGTGCCGGAACATGGCGCGACCGGCGCCGTACCAACGGTCGAGGAAGACTTTGAACTGCGCCGTCGGTCCCCACCAATAGACCGGCGTGCCGAGGATCCACACCTGGCTGCGTGCCATCTGCTCCAGGACGTAGACCATATCGTCGTGGTAGATGCACTCGCCGCCGCCTGCGCAGCTATCACAGGCCTGGCATGGAGCAATGTCCAGCTCGTCGAGCCTGACCTTCTCGGTCAGGGCGCCTGCCTCCGCTGCACCGGCAAGCACCTCATCGACCAACACCTCGGTATTGCCACCGCGGCGTGGGCTGCCAATGATGCCCAATATGCGTATAGGTTCTTTTGCAGACACAAGTCCTCCGGTCGACCAGCGGATGAACGGCCACTGTCGTGTTTGGTTCTAGCCTTTGACCTGGCTCGCGAGCTCCGCCAGGCGTGCCTGGTCGTGGATGACGAACTCGGTGCGGGTGATGTCGATCAGGCCCTCGTCGGCGAAACGGTGGAGGAAGCGGCAGGCGACCTCACGCGTCGTCCCGGTGCGCGCCGCGATCTCGTCGAGGGTCATGGCACGCCGGATGGGCTCGGACTCGCGGCCAGCGGAGAAGGATACGAGCAGGCGGGCCAGGCGGCCGGCTACGGGCTGAAAGGCCATTTCCTCTACGACGGTGCTGGCGCGCTGCATGCGCTCGACCATCAGGCGGCACAGCGCCCAGAGGATGCAGCCGTTGGCGAGCAGGAGTGGCTCGACGCTGTGGCGGGACCAGAGATGTACGCGTGCGAGGCCGGGCGCTTCGAGTGTTGCCGGCAGCGCCGCACCCTCCTGGAAAAAGGCCGGACCCCAGAAGAGATCGTTTGCGCCAAAGGTGGTGACGAGCAGGCTGCGCCCCTCGCTGGACGCCTTGCTTGCATCGATCCGCCCCTTGACGACCAGGAACAGGTAAGGCCACACGTCGCCCTGCAGCGCCAGGACCTCGCCCTTGCGCAGCTCGCGCGCGTGCGCGTGCTCCACAAGGAATTCTCGGTCCCGCTCTCCCAGGGAGGCAAAGACGGGATGGACTTGCAACGCCTGTTCCAGGGTCCTCATCGGTCCGATCCTTTTTGATATGTGCTGCATGAAAGAGTGTATCATATGTCGATCGGTCAGGCAAGTTGGCAAAGGCGATCCGCGGGCCTCAGGGTCTGGAATGTCCAAGCGCGGCCGCCAGGACTTGACCAAAGTTCAAGACTTCTGGCGGCGGTTGTGCTATGCTAAACCATAGTGAGCCAGGTGTTTCCTGCGCGGGAGACGTGCCATGTTTCGAACGAGGTCGACGATGAAAAGATACGCGCTCTTCTGGCTGGCGCTGGTGGCTGTGCTGTGCGCTTCGTGCGACCAGGGCGCGCCCGCCGTCGATTCGCCTGCCTGCCCGCGGCCGAGCGGCACGCCCCACTACCTGGAGGTGCCGCCTGAGCTGCTGCCGGCGCCCGGGCCGGCGACGGGGCCCAGCCAGGTGGAGATCGGGGGGAAACGCATCGTCGTGGACAGGGTGGTGGAGGGGCCGCTGTGCAACGACACCTGGCGCGGCACGGTGTATG
>JAFGIA010000254.1 GCA_016929795.1 Anaerolineae bacterium | reverse complement strand
CTGATTTCGCGCACGGTCGCCTCCGTCTACAGTGGATTGCCCGCATGGTCAAAGTGGACGTACAGATCGGTCAACGCCTCTTCCGGTGCGGGGATCGGGCTGGAGCGGGCGTATTCGATACCTGTTTGCAGCTCGGCCTCGACGCTCGCGCCCATCTCCTTGTCTTCTTCCTCGGTGAGGTAGCCCCAGGCGCGGAGCTGCCGTCCCAGCCTGTCGATGGCGTCGCGTTTGCGCCACGCTTCACGCTCCTCTTTTGGCATGTAAAGCGCGGGATCCCCGACATAGTGGCCCAGGAAGCGGTAGGTCTCGGCCTCGATGAAACTCGGCCCACCGCCGGCCCGTGCCCGCGCTACGGCGTCATTGACACAGCGATAGACGGCGATGGCGTCCATGCCGTCGACGCATTCGCCGGGCATGTGGTACGAGTGCGCGCGCTGCACCAGATCACAGTTGCACGCGGTCTTGGGCCAGGGGTGCGACAACCCATACAGGTTGTTCTGGCAGACGAAAATGACCGGAATCTGCCACAGGGACGCCAGGTTCATCGCCTCGTGAAATCCGCCCTCGGCCGTCGCACCGTCTCCAAAAAAGCAGGCGGCGACCTGGTCGGTGCCGCGCAGCTTGATCGACAGTCCGACACCCGTGATGATCGGCAGGCCACCGCTGACGATGCCGTTGGCCCCGATGATGCCCTGGCTGAAATCCGCAATGTGCATCGACCCACCCTTGCCGTGGCAGTAGCCCGTCGTCCGTCCGTACAACTCGGCAAACATGTACTTGGGCTCGCATCCCTTGGCCAGGACGTCGCCGTGTCCGCGATGCGTGCTGGTGATGTAATCGTCGTCGCGCAGCGCCATGCACGTTCCGACCGGGACCGCCTCTTGTCCTTGGGACAGGTGCAAAAATCCGGCAATCTCGCCCGCCTCAAAGTGTTTCTGCGCCGTGTTCTCAAACTCGCGGATGAGCCGCATCCGCCGATACATACCCAGGAGCTGGTCCTTTGTCAAGTCCTGCGGTGATGTGTTGTCAATCTCTTCGGTCATGGTTCCTCTCCAGAAAGAGTATTAGATATTAGATATTCTGGCGTATTCCGAATATCTAATACCCAATATCCAATATCTAATACCATCTCACATTCCACCTGCCAACAACAACAACGGGTCCTCGATCATCTGCGCGATGCAGTCCAGAAAGTGCGCTGCCGGTGCACCGTCGATGACACGGTGGTCGAACACGAGGCTGAGCATCATCATCGAGCGAACGGCGATGGTGTCCTCCTGATCCACCACGACAGGCTTGCGCACGATCTTGCCCACGCCCAGGATGCAGCACTCGGGCAGGTTGATGACCGGCGTAAACGCCTCGACGCCAAACATGCCCAGGTTGGTGATCGTAAAGGTGCCGCCTTCCAGATCCTCCGGCGCGAGGCGGCCGTCCCGGGCGGCCGCGATCAGGCGTGCCGTCTCGGTAGCGATCTGCGGGATGGACAGCCTGCCGGCGTCGTGCACCACGGGCACGAGCAGGCCGCGCTCGGTGTGGACGGCGAGCCCGACGTTGGCACGGTCGAGGTGCTCGATCCGATCCGCCGCGAGCCGGGCGTTCGCCGCGGGGTGCTCGTGGAGGGCGACGGCGCAGATGCTGACCAGAAGGTCATTGTAGCTCACAGCAATCCCACGGGCAATGAACCGCTCGCGCAGGCGGATCACCTCGCCGGCGTCTACCTCACGCAGCAGCGTCACCCGGGCAGTGGTGTGCACGCTTGCCGCCATGCCTTCCGAGACGATCTTGCGCACTCCCTTCAACGGCGTGCTGCTCGCCACCTGCGGCAAGGCTGATTCACTCGCAGCCCGCACACGCTCCGCTGGCTGCAACCGATCGCTACGCGTGGTGGTGCCAAGTCTCGCCGCCGCCACTGCCAGAACGTCTACCTGGGTGATCCGGCCACCCACCCCGCTCCCTGCCACGTTCGACAGGTCCAGCCCAAGGGCTGTGGCGAGATGGGCCGCCACCGGCGTCAGCAGCGCGGGAACCGCTGCGCCAGCAATCGGCTGCGCCAGCGCGGCCTCGACGTCGGCCGCTACGATCCGCCCTCTCGGGCCGCTACCCACCACTTCACGCAGGGCAAGCCCTGCCTCGCGTGCCATGGTGCGCGCCTTCCACGAAGCCTCGACGCCGGCAACAGTCTCTGTCTCTGGCTCGCACGTGGCCGTTGTCTGAATCGCTGCTGCAGAGAGCGCATCTGGAATCACTGCTGTACGCCCGACGGCAGAAGGCGACCACTCTGCAGGCAGGATCTCACCCGGTGCCACAATGATGGCGAGTGTCGTCCCAACCGCTACCTCCTCGCCTGCAGGTACTACGATGCTGGTGAGAGTGCCTGCCTGGCGCGCCTCGACGGCAACGATCGATTTGTCGGTCTCGACGGTCAGGATCTCTTCGCCGACGGACACCGTTGCGCCCTCGTCGACCAGCCACTCGACGACGGTTCCTCTTTCCATAGTGAGCCCCAATTGGGGCATGGTGATTTCGAAAGGCATGCTTGTGCTCACTTGGCCTGAGCTTTTGGTCCACCAGAGTATGCTTCGGGTGGCTTTCCCAGGTCTTCAATGTGCCGCCGCATGGCCGCCGATGCCTTCTGTGGGTTGCGCGAGGTGAGGGCGTCGAGCAGGTCCTCGTGGCGGCGCGCCAGCTCCTCCAGGTTCGAGTTGGAGGTGCGCGTGGTGACGATCGTCCAGTAGCCGAACTGGAGCGTCTTCCATAGCTGATGGAGCAACTGATTGTCGGAAATCTCGAGGATCGTCTCGTGGAAGCGGTTGTCCAGGCGGACCATGCCCTTTTCGTCGTGTTGTTGGGCGGATTCGATCATCTCATCGAGTATGTGCTGCAGCGTCTCAATGTGCTCATCGGTGAGGTTTTCGGCGGCCAGACGTGCGGCCAGTGACTCCAGCGCGGCGCGAACGGTATAGATCTCGTACAGCTCTTTGGCCGTAAACGAGCGTACTGACGTGCCCTTGAAGGGCTCGGTCTCGATAAAACCAAGAAGTACCAGGTCGCGCAGGGCCTCTCGAACAGGGGCCTGGCTGACCCCCAGCCGCCGGGCAAGTGAGCTGGCAACCAGGCGATCTCCCGGCTTAAAGTCGCCATTCAGGATGGCCTCCATGATGTGCTCTTTGACCTGATCGCCCAGCACGACACGCTCGAGCATGTTGTTGTCTCGGTTCATCCGTCTCTCCGTTTCATTGGTAAATAAATCTCAAAAGTCGTCCCGTGTCCCACTTGGCTACGGACTTGGATGTGTCCATCATTCTGCTTGACGATGCCAAACACAATGGCCAATCCCAGGCCGGTGCCGTATCCATGCCCTTTCGTCGTAAAAAAAGGCTCAAAGATCCGCGTCTTGACCGCCGCACTCATTCCCACACCCGTGTCGCAGACCGTTAACCGCACGTGCTCCCCTGGCTGAGCTTCTAGATGGCTTGCCGTGTACTTCTCGTCGAGGACCACATTGTCCGTCGCCACGGTGAGGGTGCCTCCCCCGAGCATCGCATCGCGAGCGTTCACCACCAGATTCACCATCACCCGCTCCATTTGCGAGGGATCCGCCTTCATCGTCCACAAGTCCGGGGCGAGCGCTGTTCTCAGTTCAATGCCCTCCCCCATGATGCGATGCAACATTGGTATCAAGTCGCGGATGGTGTCGTTCAGGCACAAAAGCTGTGGTTCGATGACCTCTCGGCGGCCAAAGCTGAGCAGTTGTCGAGTCAGCTTGGTTGCCCGCTCACTCGTCTCGGCGATCTCTCGCACGTGTTCCCACAAGGGGTCTTGATCGAGCAACTGGCATGTCATGAGCTGCGTATTGAGTCGAATGACAGTCAACAGGTTGTTGAAATCGTGCGCGATGCCACCGGCCAGTTGGCCAAGCGCCTCCATCTTTTGGGCCTGAACCATTTGGGCTTGCAGTTTTTCCTTCTCCTCCTCCGCTCGCTTGCGCTCGGTGATGTCCTGAAAGGCGCCCACGATCCCTGCTATCTGGCCATCTTCGTCGCGAAATACGTACTTGCACCAAATGGCGGGACGGACGACCCTGTTTTTGTCCAGCACGCTAAATTCATAAACCTGCTTCTGAGGATTACGCATCAGCTCCAGATCTTGTTTGTGGTATACTTGCGCAAATTCGCTCGGCCAGAGTTCCATCACCGTTTTCCCTGCATAATAGTCAGGAGTAAAACCTAACAGGTCGGCAAACGCCTCGTTCACTCCGAGGTAGCGACCTTCCCTGTCTTTGTAAAACAGAGGGATAGGAATGGCCGAAATGACTGTCGTGATGAACTTTAGTGTGCTATCGAGACGGCGGTGGGCGTTTTTTACCTCTTCCTCGGCCCGTTTGCGTTCGGTTATGTCCCTGGCGGCCACCTGGATGGCCGGCGCGCCCTGCCACATCACGGGCATTGCGGCGACCTCAACATCGATGTCGATACCATCCAGGCGCCGGTACTTTTCCTCGATCAGTGGTGCCAGCCTCTGCTCCTGCAGTGTCTCGTTCACGCGCGTCGCCACTATCGACTGCCAGTCTGGATGAACGATATCCAGCACGGCCATGCCCACTGCCTCACCCGGCTCATACACGCCGATGATCTTGGCGGCTGCAGGGTTGACGAACAGCAATTTCTCGCCATCGTGGACGAGCACCGCGTCGGGTGACATCTCGATCAGGCCACGATAACGCTCTTCGCTTTGCCGCAGGGCCTCTTCTGCCCGCTTGTGTTCCTGGACTTTCTGCGCGAGCTGCTCGTTTGCTTGTCTTAGCTCGGCGGTCCGTTCCTCGACGCGCTGTTCCAGCTCGGCATGTGCCTTGCGCAAAGCCTCTTCTGCCTGTTTGCGCTCGGTCACGTCGCGCCCGACCACCAGCAACCCCTTGCGGCTGCCATCGGGGTGGAACGTAGGCACTTTGATGACATCAAAAGTCCGGTTCGAGCCATCGGGACGAGGAATGACCTCATCACTCCGGCTTACTGTCTGTGCCTGCCAGGCAGCCTCGTCTGTCTCTTCACAAACCTGGAGCGCATCGTAATAGAAGGGGGTGAATGCAGCCAGATCACCGTCCGTCTTGCCTCGGTAGTCGACTCCCTCCAATCCGAAAAACTGCAGCCCAAATTCATTGGCTTCCAGGTAGCGGCCCTGACCGTCCTTGAAGATGACGATGTCGGGCATGGCGTTAATCAGGGTGCGTAGCTGACTGGTGACATCCCTCAGGCGCAGATGCGTGTCGAGCCGGGCGAGCACTTTTTCGTATTGCATCGGCATTGGCACAACCGTCAACCTTTCTGCGACAACAGCCTGGCAATCTCCGGCAATGCCAGGACATGGTCGACGTGTGTCGCGGCGATGGCCGCTTGCGGCATGGCAGGCGCTTCAGCCGTCTCTGGATCCTGCACGATCGCCAACCCACCCCTTGCTTTGATCGAGCGCAACCCTCGTGCCCCATCGTCGTTGGCCCCCGTCAGAATCACGCCGATCACTCCATCCCCATAGACGTCTGCCGCGCTCTCGAACAGAACGTCGATAGCCGGCCGTGCATAGTTGACTTTTTCATCGACAGACAATGAAAAGGTCCGGTCATTCTCAATCAGCAAGTGATAGTTCGGCGGGGCAATGTAGACGTGCCCTGCTTCAATCGACTCCTTTTCATCCGCCTCTTTGACCGTGAGCGCGCTTTGATGGTCAAAGTGTTGAATGAAAGATCTGTCTTGTAGAGGATGCAAATGCTGAACGACGACAATGGGCAGGGAATAGGTCGCCGGAAAAGCGGGCAACAGCTCGGACAAGACCGCCATGCCTCCCGCAGAGACTCCGATTACGACGACTTGATGCCCTGCGATTCTATTCTCCATCACACGGCTCTCTTCTGATAGATCTTTTCTCGATCGTCAACGTCCTGGAACAGATCCTGTGCCTCTGAGAACTGCACAGTTTCCTTGTTCCCCAGGCAGAGAAAACCACCATAACTCAGGCTATCGGCAAAGAGCTTGAGGACTCGATTCTGGAGGGTTTTGTCAAAGTAGATGAGCACGTTCCGGCACACGATCAAGTGCATCTCGCTGAACACGCCATCCGTTACCAGGTTGTGGTTGGCAAAGGTGATGTTTCTCTTCAAGGACTGGCTCATGATCGCCGATCCGTACTGAGCGTGATAGTAGTCCGCAAAGGATTGCGTGCCCCCTGCTTGGCGGTAGTTCTCGGCGTACTGGCGCATCTCCTGCAGACTGTAGATCCCTTCTCGGGCGCGATTCAGCGCTCCATCGTTGAAATCGGTGGCAAAGATCGTGGCCCGTTCGTACAGCCCTTCCTCTTGGAGCACGATCGCCATCGAATAGACCTCTTCCCCTGTCGCGCACCCGGCGTGCCAGATCTTGATAAAAGGATAGGTTTTCAAGTACGGCACAACCTTTTCCCGGACGGCGCGGTAGAAACCGGGATCGCGGAACATGTCGGTCACTGTGATAGAGAACTCGTAGATCAGTGACCTCGAAAAGTCTTGATCGTAAAGCAATCTCGGGATCAGTTCACTCACCCGGGAATACTCTGTCTTGGCCAACAGATGGTGTATCCGCCGTCGAACCGACGCCCGGGCATAGTGCCTGAAGTCGTAGCCATAGCGCCGGAAGATGGCTTCAAGAAAGAGGTCGATCTCGATCCTGTCGATCTCTTGCTCTTTCATTCTTTCTCTATGTACTGCTGCACCATGACCAGGAGCGATCCTTCTTCAAACATCCTGGCCAACCTGCGTACCTGATCGGCCAGGGGAGCATATTCCTGCCTCAGCGTTTCAATGCGCGTCGTCCACTCTTCGATCCCGTCCATGTCTCCCTTCCGGACCAGTTCTCGCAGCGCCGCTTTCTCTGCCGTCGGCAGGTGCGCCAGCGCCTCCATCGACGGCTCCACTCTAGCACGCTCGATTGTGAGCTCATCCGGCCCGACCTCCCAGCCGCCTGGCGGGCGCTCGATCAAGGGTACCGTGAATTTGACCGCCGTCCCCTTCCCTGGTGTCCCGTCGCTCTCGATCCAGATCCGGCCGCCGTTCTTTTTCACCATCTCCTTGCAGATGATCAGCCCCAGTCCGGTTCCCTTTTCGTCCGCAGTGCCGACGGTAGAGACGGTCACATCCAGCCTGAACAGCTTGTCCTGGTCCTCGCGGCGAATGCCCACGCCCGTATCGAGCACGGTCACGGTCAGTAGACGCGCTGCCGCCGTATCAGGGAGGGCGGCAACGGTCACGTTTCCTCCGTTTGGCGTGAACTTGAGGGCATTCGAGATCAAGTTGCGCACGACGGTGTTCATCATGTTGGGATCGGCACAGACGACAACACCGGCCGGCACTCTGTTTCTCAGGCTGATGTCTTTTTCGGCAGCCACCTCGGCAAACAGATGGGTATTCCTGTCCACGAGTCTTTGCAGATCCACCTGCTCTGGCGCACAGTCCATCCGTCCCCGCTCCAGGCGCGACCAGGCCAAGAGGTTCTCCAACAATTCGTACACGGTACGGGCCGCCCCGTAAACCGACTCGGCCATCGTCTTGAACTCGAAAGCCGGCGTGTCGTCGGGCATTCGGGTCATTAACTTGGCCATTCCGAGCAGCGGGTTGAACGGCCCGCGCAGGTCGTGGGCCACGATGGAAAAGAATCGGTCCTTGCTGGCGTTCAAGTGAGCAAGCTCCTGTGCCTTTTGCGCTTCCAGCTCGCGCAGACCTTTTTCCAGGTCGTACAATCGCGCATTGTGAATGGCAATCGCGATCTGATTGGCCAACATTTGCATCGACACCCTCGAATCGCGGTCAAAGGCATCCGCCTGCTCGCTTTGCACGCTCAGAACTCCCAGCACATTGGTGCCGATCTGCAGTGGCAAGGCGAGCTCCGACTGTGCTTTCAGCGGCCTCTTTGGAGACTGGTAGCGAGGATCGATGGTCACGTCACAGGTCAGGCAACTGTCATTGTTCCGATAGGCCGACACGACGGCGCTCGTCGTTGTGTCGAGCGGCAGTCCAAAGCCCGGCTTCAAGGATGGGTGATCATCAACACTGTAGCCGGCCCGGAGCACCAACGTGTCATTTTTCTCCTCCACGAGCCAGATGCCGACAAAGTAGTGCTTGAACATCTTCTGCATGAGGAATGTCACCTCGGGCAGCAAAACGTCCAGCTCCAGGATCGAGTTTGCATGTCGGCCCAGCCGGCTGCTGGTTTCCAGCTCAACCGCCCGCTTGGAAAGGGCTCTGTTTGCTTCCTCTAGGGCAGTCCGTTGGTGATAGAGCTGGAGAAAGATCTTGACCTTGCTGAGCAGGATATCAGGGCTAAAAGGCTTGCTCAGGAAATCGACCGCGCCGGCTTCGTACCCAAGTTGGTGATGGTACTCATCGGAAAAGATGGCGCTAACGAAAATGACTGGCATGGCCGCGGTGATCTGGTTACTGCGCAGCAAACCAACCAGCTCGTAGCCATCCATCTCGGGCATCTGTACGTCGACGATGGCAAGGCAGAAATCGTGCTGCAAGACGAGGTCCAATGCCTGCGACCCGGACGTTGCCTGGACGATCTCTACGTCGAGTTTGCTGAGCAGTTGTCTCAGGGTGTATAGATTCTGCGTCAAGTCGTCTACAATCAGGATTTTGGGACTCGAGTTCTTTTGCGTCATGACCCCCCTCACCGATACAGCCACACCCGTAGAACGGAGAACAAGCGATCCGGGTCGATCGGCTTGTGCAAATAATCGTTGGCGCCCGCCGCCAGACACTTCTCTCTGTCTTCCACCATCGCCTTGGCCGTGAGCGCGAGGATGGGGAGCGCTTCGAACCGCCGCTGCTGGCGGATGCGACGGGTTGTCTCATAGCCATCCATCACCGGCATCATCACGTCCATCAGGACCAGATCCACCTCGTGGGGTCCGACTAAAAAGTCGAGTGCCTGTTGGCCATCCCTGGCAATCGATACTTCCATACCCTTGTCTGACAGAAGCTTGGAGAGGGCAAATGCGTTTCGGGCATCATCGTCTACGATCAGAATCTTCTTACCCTTCAGCTGCGTCTCGTTGTCGTGCAGGCGGCGAATGGTTTGCTGCTTGTCCGCCGGCAGATCGGCCACGACACGGTGCAGGAATAGGGCCGTCTCGTCCAGCAGCCGCTCCGGCGACTTGACTCCCTTGACGATCACGCTGTCGGCGTATTGCATCAATTCCAGGTTCTCTTCTGCCGTCAGGTCGCGCCCAGTGTAGACGATCACCGGGCACTTGGTGACCGTCTCCTCCTTGTCCATCCTGTTCAGTACCTCAAAGCCGCTGACATCGGGCAGACTCAGGTCCAAGATCATGCAGTCAAAGTGGTGCGCGCACAGCAGGTCGAGGGCTGCCTGGCCTGTACCCGCCTCGCTGATCCTGACGTCGCTCCCACTCAAGAGCTTGACGATGGTCCTCCGCAGATTCTCGTCGTCTTCGACCAGCAGTAGGGTCTTGATCGCGCGCTCGGTAAACGCCTCGATCCGTTGAAAGGCCGCCTCCATCTCCTGTGTGCTCAGCGGCTTGGTCAGAAAGCCCATCGCCCCACGCTTGTAGGCGTCCATCGTTTCTGTGTCGGCGGAAACGATGTGCACCGGGATATGGCGCGTGTCGGGGCTATCTTTTAACGTCGCGAGCACATCCCATCCGCTCATGCGAGGCAGGTATAGGTCGAGGATGATGGCATCGGGCCGGTAGGCATTGGCGAGGGTGAGGCCCGTTTCCCCATCACCGGCGACCACGCACTTGAAGCCTTGTTTGTGCGCAAAATTGCGCACGATCTGGGCAAACTCGGCGTCGTCCTCGATGACGAGCAACACCTTGTCCCCCGCGGCCAAGTTGTCCCTGTCGTCAGGGATCAGGATCGCGGCGGGTGGTTCCACCTGTGTAGGCGGGGTTGGCGCGCTCGGTGGCTTGGTCATTGCAGAGATCGGGGTTGGGCGCTCCTCTGGCTGTGGCTCTGCCACCTGCTGTTTTTCAGGCAGGTACAACGTAAAGGCCGAGCCTTTGCCCTGCTCGCTTTCGAGGCCAAGGTACCCACCCAGCCTGACACTCAACTCTCGTGAGATGGACAAACCCAGCCCGGTTCCGCCGTACTTGCGGCTTGTGCCTCCCTCGACTTGTTGGAACGCTTCAAAGACGATCTGTTGCGCTTCGGGGGCAATGCCGATGCCTGTATCGATCACGCTGACGGCCACCACCTGATCCGACCCCAGTTGCGATTCGGTGGCAAAACGTTCAGGCAGGGAAGCCGGCCGGTAGACTTGGAGTGCGACGCGGCCGCTCTCTGTGAACTTTAGGGCGTTCGCCAGCAGGTTTTTCAGGATCTGTTGCACTCGCTGCCTGTCGGTCTCGATCGTCTCGGGCAGGTCGCCACCAAGGCTCGTCTCAAAGACCAACCCCTTCTCTTCGGCTACGTGCGCGAATTGGGCTTTCATGGCCTCGACAATCCCGGGCAGCGGCGTCGTCTGAAAGTGAAACGTCATTCGTCCGGCTTCGATCTTGGACAGGTCGAGGATGTCGTTGATCAGCTCCAGCAGGTCCCGTCCGCTCGTGTGGATCACGGCCAGTGACTCGACCTGGTCGGGGGTGAGGTTGCCATCCTCGTTGTTCATCAACATTCCCGCGAGGATGAGCAAGCTGTTCAGTGGCGTGCGCAGTTCGTGCGACATGTTGGCCAAAAACTCGGACTTGTACTTGCTGGCCAGTGCCAGCTCCTCAGCCTTTTGCCTCAGCTCGGCTTGGGCCGCGGTGAGGTCACGATTCTGCAGATCCAGCGCGACCTGCTTCTCTTGCAAGGCGGTTGCGTGCTCCTCCAGTTCTGCATTGACGTTCTCGAGTTCAAACTGCTTCTCTCGCAGTGCAGCTTCCGACCGCCGTAAGTTGTCGGTTTGGCTCTGCAGCTCCTCGTTGGCAGCCCTCAGCTCTTCACTCTGTGCCTGCAGCTCCGCACTCTGCGCCTGCAGCTCCTCGGCTTGCTGCTGGGTTTTGATAAGGAGCTGGTCGAGCTGGGCTCGACTCCGGGCAGTGTTGACGGCGATGCCGATGTTGATCACGGCCGCCTGCAGGAATTCGATCTGGGCCGGGCTGAATTCAGCCAGTGTTCCAAGTTCGATTACACCCACTACCTGATCTTCGAAAAAGAAGGGCAGCACGACGATGTGGCGCGGGGCTGCCTGGCCCAGGCCAGAGGTGACGGGCAGATAGCCATCGGGGACGTCGCTGAGGAGAATGGGCTCCCGCTCGAGTGCCGCCTGCCCCACCAACCCCTCTCCCAGCATAAAACGGGTGAACCGGTCTCCGTTTGGTGTGTACGCGTAGGTGCCCATCAGAGTCAAGACCTGGCCCGGGCTGCCGTCAGGACTGTCCGAGGGGTACTCGCGGCCGGTGAGACGATTGGAGCCGGATCGATCCTGCACAATATAGAGCGTGCCGACCTGGGCCGGGAGATACCGGCACAGTTGCTGTATCACGTTGTTGGCCATGGCAGATAGGTTCTGCTCCCCACGCATCCTGTTACTCAGTTGGGCCTGCCCGGCAGTCTGCCACATTTGGGCGGCCAGTGCTTGGCTCGCCGCTTCGGCTTTCTCCTTCGCTTTCTCAGCTTCCTCTCTCGCAGCACGCGAGACCTCGGCGGCAGCCTCGAGCTGCACCGCGCGGTACTCCAACTCGGCCATCAACTCCTCGCGCTCTGTCACATCACGCGAAAAGGCAAGCACGCCCCAGACCTGGCCCTGTGCGTCACGTAGCGGGGTCTTGATGGTGTGAAAGACGTGAACCTGGCCATCGATGGTCGCTGGATCGTTGGGGTAGATCTTTCTCTCGCCACCATCCATCACCAACCGGTCGTCTGCCCAGAAGCCGCGAATCCCCTTTTCCGGGTTCCCCTTGACCAGCTCCTCGGGGAAGCCGAGTTCCAGATCATTCTTGCCGATAAAGTCTTCGGGCTTGATGTGCAGTGCATCGGCGTAGCCCTGATTGACCACGCGGTAGCGATGTTCCTGGTCTTTGATAAAGATCCAGTCCGGCGTGGCGTCCATGATGGCGCGCAACAGCTCTTCGGACTGTCGTACATCGGTCAGCAACTGCTCACGATCGGTGATGTCGCGGCTAAAGCCGAGCACTCCCCAGATCTTGCCCGACGTATTACGCATGGGCGCTTTGATCGAGTGGAAGTAATGAACCTCTCCGTCGACCAGGACCGGATCGCCGCGATACACGTGCATCTCGCCACTTTCTATGACACTCCGGTCATGCGCCCAGAAGCCGCGAATGCCTTTCTCCGGGTTACCCTTGACCTGCTCCTCAGAGAACCCAAGCTCGAGGTCATCCTTGCCGACAAAGTCGTCAGGTTCAAGGCCGAGCGAGTTGGCATAGCCCTGGTTTACCAGCCGGTACCGATGCTCCTCGTCCTTGATAAAGATCCAATCGGGCGTCGCATCGATCACGGTGCGCAGCATTTGCTCAGATTCGCGCGCCTTGGCCAGCAGTGCTTGGCTCTGCTCGAGCAGATTCGTGTTTTGGATGGCGACGGCGATCTGGCCCGCCAGCCCCAACAGCAAGACCTGGTCCTCTTGCGTCAGAGCGCCGGCTCGGTCGCTTTGTACGTCGAGCACGCCGAGCACTTGATCGCGCAGCTTGATCGGCACCACCAGCTCCCCTTCGGTGCCAGGCAAGTAAGGAGATGTCAGCCAATGTGGGTCCTTGCTCACGTCAGAGGCCAGCACCGGCTTCCCGGTAGCTGCCACTGTGCCTACGATCCCTCGGCCGTAAGGCAGGCTATGCCCGGCGGCCTTCATCTTTTCTCCAACCTCACCATACCCTTCGGCCACGACCATCGCCT
>JAFGIA010000253.1 GCA_016929795.1 Anaerolineae bacterium | reverse complement strand
GTCACTCAAATCAACAGGAGGTTCTCCAATGAACAAGACGCTCAAGATCCCCAATGAACCCCGCTTCGTGCGCGCTTTCGCTCTGGCGGTCGATCCCGGCGACACCCTGAGCCTGCTGCTCGAGATCGGCGCCCTGGGCAACGGTAGCCTCGCCCTCGTGCGCCGCACGCGCGAGGCTCTGGATGGTGCCTACGACCGGGTCTGCGCCGAACGCGAGCGCGAGAAGTGGGAGCAGACGCACACCATCTCCGTCCTGCGTGAAGCCCTGGCCCAGCCCGACGCCGCGGCCTTCCTGGCCTACCAGGCGCAAGGCAACCCCACTGCCTACGCTGCCACGGCCTTCGCCGAGGCGCTGGCCACCGTCGGCGCCGCAGCCGACACCCTCTCCGTCCGCCGGCGGCCGTGGGAGATCCTCGCCGATGACCTCTACCTCACCGACTGGCGCAAGAAGGTCTGGGCCCTGCTCTTCACCCTGCCGCGCAACACCCTGCCCACGCCCCCCAACCCCCCAGATCCCGGCTGCACGTGCAGCAAGCCCGGCAGCCCCCTGGCACTGGCCGACGAACACGCCGATTGGCGCCAGGCAAGGTAGCCCCACACGACTCGGGGTGAATACGCGCGTATTCACCCCCACCCCAAACAAGGAGGAATCGAACCATGTCCAAGGACGACTCGAAGTCGATCCGTCTCAAACCCGGCGAAGCAGCCGTGGTCATCGACCGCGAACTGAACACGGAGCTGGTCGTTCGCCATGAAGGGGGAAACGACGAGCCGGTGTCGACGGCCGCCATCCTGGCCACGGCGCTGACGGTGGCCATCAACGACGATGATGCTCTGATCCACCTGATCGTCGACCGCTTCCTGGAACGGATGGAAGAGGCCACCGAAGAGGCGGTAGCCGTGGTCGATCCGGATGCCCGGCTGCAGCAACTGGCGGAACGCTACTACAACCTGCTGGCCGACCAGCTCTACGACCCCCAACCCGAAGTGGACGGCTACCGCAAGGAAACGCAGCGACGGTACATTACGAATCTATTGCGCAACCTGGCCGAAGCTGCGGCATCTCCGTCCGGCTAGCGGGAGCAGCGATGATCCATTACACCCTCTCCCACATTCAACGCTTTCTTCGTGAGACGCTGGCGCCCCCTGCCCCGCCCCAGGTCATGCTGGGCCGGACCCGCTACCTTGTCCACCTGGATCACGTCATCCACCAGGTGCGCCGCGACGGCGTCTGCAGCTGCGGCGCCACGTTCAAGTCCCCCTGCCCTGCCATCCTCGCCGTCCGGGACTTTCTGGCTGCCGGCGGCAGCAGGCCCCTCGGGCACCACCCCGATACCTGGCCCGAGAGCTGGACGGAGATCCCCCCGCTCTGCCCCGTATGTGACTGCCCGACCCTCCCCGACCCCTACCTCGACAGCCGCGCCGGACCGGGGTGGCAGTGCAGCCTGGCCGGGGCCTGGCACCACTGGCAAGTGCGCGTGGAACGGCTGCGCCGGCTGCAACGCAGGTACCCACCAAAATCCGTCTACCCCTGGTACGATACACCGATCGAAGAGCAGGTGTGGACGTCCCACAACCAGAATGAAATCGAAGGAGAATACGACCATGCACTACACGGACCGCCGCCGGGCGAAGGTCGCGATCGGGCTCGAATTGCAGGCCCGTGGCTGGACCCTGTACGGCTACTCGGAGGACAGGTCAGATGCGATGACCGATTACTATGCGCCCGCCAGTTGGCAGGGGATTGCTGAACGTGACGGCTACGTCGCCGTCGTGGACGTCGGCCCCGGCAACCGCTGGGTACTCGACCACAGCGGTGGGTTCGACCCATCGGTCGGCGCCCCGGGCGACGACTGCCCACGCTGTGCCGGCAGCGGCGGAGAGCCCGAAGGCTGGACGCTGGCCGACGCGAAGGCGGACCCACGCGCCTTCCACCGTGACCGCGCCAGGCGCGAAGGCAACGACGCGGTGCCCTTGATGCCCGACGTCGTCAGCCCGGTCTACTTTGGCCTCAACGGCCACGAAAAGTGCATCCGCTGCCACGGCCGCGGGCAGACCGCGGCGACCAGGACCGTCCACGTCGACTGGCCGACCTTTCGCGCCAATCCCGAGAGGAAACTTTGGCACGTCGAACACGACGGCCAAGTCGTGGTGAGCGGGATCGGGCTGGGACCATGCGCGTCGTACGACAGGGACGAGGCGGCCGCAGCAGTGAAGCGCATCGTCGACCGCATGGAGGCCGCGACGCAGCGCCCGACTGGAAGCAGTGCACCGGCATCCACGACCGCAAACATTGAGGCGGTGACCGTGCGCCGGAACCTGGAGCGTGCCGGGGTCGAGATCGTCTTCCCGGCCAAGCCGGACGAGTCAGTCCGGGCTGGGCTGAAGCGCCTCGGCTTCCGCTGGAGCGGCCGGCAGGGGCTCTGGTACGCGCGGTACAGCGCCGCCCTGTGGGACCGGGTGCACCAATTCCTGAAACTCGACGACGCCAGCATCTGGCAAGCTCCAGAGCCTGTTCCTTTGGTTGCCACCGAATCGACAACCGGCGAAGCCACAACCGCCGAGACATCGGAGCCAGAGGCTATCGAGCAGGTCATCGCCGAGGCCGTCGCGCTGGACGCCGTCATCCAGGCGTCCGACAGCGGCGTCCCGGCAGAGATCGCCGATCGGCTGAACGAGCTGCGCGGTCTGGCCTTTCGCCTCGATCCCGCCCTCGACCTGGAAGAAGAGATCCGCCAGCGGCGCGCCTACGACGTGCCGAAGCTGGTGCGGCAGTGGCGCGACCTCACACGCAGGCTCGAGCGCGGGCACGGGATGCGAAGCAACACCCGCGCCGCGGCCACAACCAAGAACGCCCACCTGGGCAAGCTGGCGCAGAGCCGCGATCAAACCCTGAACACGCTACGCCTAGTCGTGCGCCGGGCAAGGGATCGGGGAGAACCGATCCCGACAGCAATTCAGGTAGAGCCTGATCTGGCGCGCATCTTGCTCGACAAACCGGAACCCGAAGTCCTCTCCAGATCGCAGGCGCAGGCCACCCTAAACGAAACCATGTCACCGGCCAACAACCCCGCCCAAACCCTCACGGTCGGCATGCTCGACGCCATGGAGCGGGTCATGGCGGCCTGCATCGTCGACGACCCTGCCCCAGACGACGGCGCCGCCCTGACGCGCGGCGCCAACCGCCTCGACGAGATGTTGGCCAGGGTGCACGAGCGCGAACCGGTCACACGGGTCGATGTCATCCGATCGCCCGGGCTGCAGGACGAGCACGAGCAGCGCCAGGCGGCAGAGCGCGACAGGAGCCGCCGCAAGCCGGCGGTGCTGATGGCGCTGCGGGCGACAGCCCCGGGCAGCACCAACCAACGGCTGGCCGCCCGCGGCTGGTGGTGGAACGGCAAGCTGCAGATCTGGCAGCACCACGATCCCGACGAGGGCTGGGTCACGCTCTGGTACCTCGACATCGGCGACCACGTGAGCGGCGTGTACGATGCCGTGCAGGGCGAGGTCGAGCCGGGGGTCATCGACGTAGATGGCCTGACCTGGACGCGACATCACTACGACGGCTGCCAGGACGTTGCCTGGAAGGTCGAGGCTGAGGGACGCTACGCCTGCACGATCCGGGGCGACTACTCCGGGTTCAATGGGGCAAGCGCCCCCTTCTGGCACGTGCTCTACGTCGACACGTCGGGGGAACACCCTGAACCGTCGAGCTGGAACGGGCAGGGCCGCATCCTGGCGTGCATCGACGATGGAGACCGTAACCCGCCGGCCAGGCTGCTCGCGGCCGCCACCGAGCTGCTCAAGCTCGGCTACCCGAAGGACCTTGTCATCGACGACCTGGTGTGGGAATGTGACGCGACGACCGCCGGCGACCGGGTGCGCTACACCGCAGAGCGCGATCCCTGGTACCGCTACACCCTCATCGGCCGGCCCGGCGATTGGAAAGCGCGCTGGATGAAGCCAGGCGACCTGTCGACCACGCGCTGCTTCACCGACGAAGACCACGCAGAGCTGGCGGGCGAGCAGGATCCGCTGACCATCCTCGAAACGCTCACGCGCGACATCCGCACACGCGGCAACCCGCCGCCTCGCATCGAAATCAGTCGCGCCGAAATCGTGCCCCGAGAGACCGGCGGATGGGACTACTACCCCATCGTCCCCGAAACAAATCCGTCCCCCGGCGACCTGGCGCCCGAGCCGCCCACTCCAGACCTCGTCACGCCCATTCAGGCACACAGCGGCGCCACAGCCTATCAGTATTCCATGTTCTAACACGAAAAGCCCTGGCTCCATGGTCAGGGCCTTTCCCTATTTCCCAGGAGAGGTGAGATCAATATGAATGACCGATGCTTCCCTGTGTCTACGGCAAGCCCGACGACGTCGGACTTGAGATCTGCTATGAGGGAGTTTGTGGTTTTACGTCCCCCTGCTCACGGCGCGTTCTTGAGCGTGGCCGG
>JAFGIA010000252.1 GCA_016929795.1 Anaerolineae bacterium | reverse complement strand
GGGCGATGGAGGCCGAGGCCGACGAGAATGGCCTGGTGTGGGCGATGGTCGGCGGGCGATAGGGGGATCGAGGGTATCGACCATGAACGCCTGCGGCAGGGGGCGGACTCGATAGCAGCGGTCATGGTTTCTGCTTCTGATGCGCGGGCTGCCCCGTGTGCGCCAAAGAGCGCGCGGGGCAGCCCGCTTTTCGTCACCCCACACGCCGGCTCTTGAAGAAAAGTGTGGTGGGCATGGGGAACCCGTCCTGCTGATAGAACGAAGAGGTGACGTATACCGGTTATCGCCTGGCGATTTGACACCCTGCTCTGCACACGGCGGAATCGCTGCGGGCCGTTCCTGGCCCGCCACGGCTCGCGTGAGGAAACGATTTCGGACAAGGACACAACCGTGAATGGAGGATCCAACGCCACGGCGTGGAGGCACACAAGTACGAGAAATCGCCGTGCGATCATTCGATACGCCTGATCGCGCGCAAGGTCCGGCTCGAGATGCGCCAGACGACCACGCCCGGCGACTTGGCTGGTCCACACGCCATTGACAACGCCCACGATGTGTGATATCATCCACGATGTGGCTGTGTTGATCATCGTCGCTTCGATCGCGTCGCAATCGGACAAGTGTTGCAGGTGGATGGGTCTGGCAGGCGACCTGCCTCCGGAGCAGGTTATCCATTGGGTGGTGGGAGATGACCTCTGAGCAAATCGGAAAGACGATAGCCGGTCGTTATCGCATCGTCGAGAAGCTTGGAGCGAGTGGGCACAGCGCCGTCTACAAAGCCGTCGACGTCAACCTCAACCGGCTTGTCGCCTTGAAGGTGCTTGGCGCCCACCTGGTGACGGATCCTGAGTTTGAGGCACGCTTTCGCCGCGAAGCCACGGCCGGCATGCTGCTCAATCACCCGAATCTGGTGCGAGTGTACGCGTATGGGCGGGCAGACGGCACTGTTTTTATCGCCTTGGAGTATATTCACGGACGCTCATTAGCCGACATACTCGCAGAAGGCCGGCCGCTCGGCGAGGAGTATACAGCGCAGATCGTCCGCCAGGTCGCAGAGGCGCTGGCGTATGCCCACAGGCGCGGGATCCTCCATCGCGACGTCAAGCCGGGGAACATTTTCATTGCGAGCGACGGCCGGGTGGTGCTTCTCGATCTGGGGCTGGCGTCGGTGATCAGACCGGGCCGCTCTTCCCTCACCTCGGCGGGCACGATCCTTGGCACTCCGACGCACATGGCTCCCGAGCAGGCCATGGGGGAGCAGGTGGATGAGCGGAGTGATATCTACTCACTTGGCGTCGTGCTCTACCAGTTGCTGACCGGCCGCTTGCCGTTTAGCGGGGAACAGATAGCCGAGGTGCTGCACAAGATAATCTACGAGTCACCCCCTTCGCCGCGCGTGCTCAATCCCTACGTCAGCAGCGCTATGGAGCAAGTGGTGCTGAAGGCGCTCGCCAAGGACCCGGGGAAAAGGTACCAGACGGCGGATGAGCTGATCGCGGCTATGACCGGCGCGGGGGCCTCTACCCCTTTTCCTGAGCTGGCGGCAAGGCCTGCCGTGGCGGTTTCACCGGCGCGGTTGGCTCCCTCTGCTTCTGCCGCGCCCGCGGCCCGCCAGGGTTTGCGGTCGATCGGGATCACCATCCTGGTGGCGGTGGTCTGCCTGGTGCTGTGCAACCTGCCAATCCTGTTTATCGCGTCAAGTGGCACGACATTGATCGAGGAGCGCCCACTTCTCCTGGGCCTGCTGGCAGCGGCGGCGGTCGCCGTCCCGGTAGTCACGTGGGCGGGGGCGCGGGTGGTGCACACCTGGGTGCGACAGCGCCAGGGGCGGCACGAGAAACGCCGGGCGGCAGGGCCGCCGGATCGCCCCATGGCACCGCCCCCGTCGTTCAGGACAGCGCAGCCGGTCACGGTGGGGGGCTCGGCGACGAGCTCGATCGAAATGATCACAGGTGAAACCGTCCCGTTCGCTCCCCAGCCCTTCGCGGCAACCCAGATGATCCGCGAGGAGCCGAGCGCCATGGCGTGGCTGCTGGTGCTGAACGGCCCACAGCGTGGACGCCAGCTCAGGCTGGCCGACGCGGTTACCGTGGGGCGCGCCGAGACGAGCGACATCGTGTTGCCCGACGCAGCGGCGTCACGCCGGCACGCGCAGGTGAGGTTGGCGGGTGAGCGCTTTTACATTGATGACCTCGGATCGAGCAACGGGACATTCGTCAACGGGCTTGGCATCCCGATGGTGCAACCGGTCCAGCTCCGAGATCGAGACGAGATTCGAATGGGCAACACGACGATGCTCTTTATCCAGGCGGCGAGCCCGGAGGATCTAACGGCGGAAGCCAAGCGACGGATTGACCAATTCGATAGTATGTGGCGAGACTTGACGCGATCGGTACACCATGATTGACGTCGAGCAGTTTCTCTCACTCAGCGGGATGTTGGTCCACGGCCTTCTTCGCGAGGCGATTGGCTACACCGTTCAGCAGGCGATCCCTTACTATCATGGCATCGTCGGCTACTTGGTCGAAGCTCCGATGCTCTGGATCCGCCACTCTCGTTTTCCAATCCTGTTCATTGCGTACGACCAACGCCGACCGGAGATACTGGAAGATGTGGTCAAGCAGCTCGAGATGGGGCAGGCAACAGAGTACTTTGCGCTGCTGGTGGTTGTGCCGACGCGGGCGGGAACTGGGAACGAGGCCGAGGAGTTGCGACACATAGTGGCCGATTCTGTGTACCGGCACGACTTTGTCGTGCTGGATCGCCAGCATCTGGCGAGCATCATCGCGCAGAGCAGCGCGCAGCGCTTGATCGAGATTGTCCTCGATCAAGGGATCGAGCTGTCCAGCCTCTCGCCCTACGTCACAAAAGGGCCGGTGCCCGAGAACATGTTTTTTGGCCGCGAAAAAGAGATCAAGGCCATCACGCAGACAATCGAGCACAGCAACTATGCCCTCGTCGGCGGACGGCAGATCGGCAAAAGCTCGATTCTGCTCAAGCTAACCAAGCTGCTCGACCGAGATCCTCGCTACCGGGCGTTGTACATCAACTGCGAGGACAAGTTCGACTACGACGATCTGTTTCAATCCCTGCCCGAAGATGCGCAACTGCCGGCCGGCAGCCGCGAGCCGTTGGCCTTTCGCCAGCTCGCTCACCACCTGCAGCGTGACTTGGCGCCTGCGCGGCTGGTCTTTTTGTTGGATGAAGTCGACGAGCTCCTGGCGTTCGATGTGCAGCCCGAGAACCGGATGCAGTTGTTCAAATCTTTTCGCTCCCTGTCACACGAAGGCGCGTGTCGCTTTGTTTTCTCTGGCGGGCGTACGCTCTACCAACACCTCCACGACTCGCAATCTCCCTTTTTCAACTTTTGCCAGGAGCTGGCGCTCGGGCCGCTGCTGGCCAAGAGCGTCGCCGAGATTGTCAGCAAGCCGATGCACCAGTTGGGCATTGAATTGCCTGATGAGGATCTCTTTGTCGAGCGGCTCATCGAAGTGAGCTCCTGCCACCCCAACCTGGTGCAGTGGTTATGTGATCGCCTCGTACGCGGGGCGGTTACGCGCCGGATCACGCTGGAGGATCTCGAATCGTGCGCCTCGGCACCCGAGTTTCAGGAATACCTGGTTGAGATCGCATGGGGCGCGGCGAACCCCCTCGAGCGGGCCATCGGCCTGCTGATGCCTGAGCCCACATTCAGCCTGGACGATCTCCTCGGTGCCCTCCGCAGCCATGGGTTCGAGGATCGCGCCCGGATAGAGGATGCGCTGCGCACGTTACAGGTGCAGGCATTTCTGGAGCGAAGGAACCGATCGTACCATTTCGTGTTTGCCGAGTTCCCGCGGATCGTGCGCAAGGTTTTCGAGGTACCATCGATGGTTGAGGCTTTGCTCCTGGAAGCGAGTGGCTAGATGTTTGTCACACACGGCCCGGTCGATCCGTCGAGCGCTCTATTCGTCGGGCGAGAGGCCGAGCTGGCGCGGATGGCGGGCTGGCTAGCCAATGTAACCTGCGTCGGAAGCATCCTCGGCGCGCGCCAGACAGGCAAGACGAGCCTTCTCCTCCGGCTCTGCCACCTGCTTCAAGAGCGATATGCCTTTACCTACGTGGACCTCGAAGCCGTCCAGGGCGCGAATGAGGAGGAATGCTTTGGCTACATCGCCGACGAGATCCTCGCTCAGCTCGGCGGGGTCTTGGGTGGCGCCGTGCGCCCCCTGCCGACCAACAGCAGAGAGTTCCTGGCTTTCCTCCAGCAGCTGTCGAGGAATGCCAATGCGATCCGCATCGGAGTGATTCTCGACGAGGTGGGGGCTCTGGAACGAGACGTGGCGATCAAGCTCTCGCACCTCATCCGCGCCGTGTTCACCAGCCGGCTGGTGCGCCGGGAGTATGCGCGGTACGTTTTTATTCTGGCGGGCGCCACTGAAATGCTCAAGCTGGCGACAGGGAGAAACTCGCCACTGAGAAATGTGACAGAGAGTGTCTACCTGGGCGATCTCAGCCTCGCCGAAAGTGAACAGATGCTGCGGTCAGGTTTTTCTGCCCTCGGACTGGAAGTGCCGCCGCTTGTCGGCGCGCAGATCTACGGCTGGACAGGGGGGCATCCCTATTGGACACAGTTGCTGGCAGCCCGCGTGGTGGATTCCGGACCGGCGGTGGCCGAGGGCAGCGTGGGAGCGCTGACCGAGGAGCTGCTGCAGGTCGAGGAGCGAAACCTGCCCCACATGCTGAAAGCGCTCGATAGTGGAGGGTCCAACCTGTGGCAAGCGGTGGCGCGTATCCTGGAGGGTGCTCCGGTGCCGTTCAGCAGGAGCGATGCAACCGCTGCCGAGCTCGAGCTCATCGGGGTGGTAAGGAATGAATCCGGCGTGTGCACGATTCGCAACAACCTGTATCGCGAGACGTTGCAGAGGCGCCTGGGCAGACAGGAGGACGGTTCGAGCGACGGTAGGGCGTGGGATACTGCTCCCGTCACCATCCATCTGGCTGCGCTGCGGGCACTGATCACCGATGCTTTCACGGCTCGCGACCTGTGGCGTTTTTGCCACGATCGCCCGCTTTTTCGCCCGGTGCTGTCCGACGTGGCAGAGAACGCCGGCGTTGGTGTCATGGCCGATGCCCTGATCCAGTATTGTGAGATCAGGCTCCTGTTGGGTGTGCTGCTCCAGGAGATAGAAAAGCTGAATCCTGATCAGTACGAACGGCATCGCAGCCGGCTCGATCGGGGAAACGGTCCATCCCGTATCTAGACTCGAATGGCCCTGTGGTCAGGGCGCTAATGCCCATCGTGCGGGCTGGTCGGCGTGTGCTCGTGATACATCCCCTCTTGGTGGAGGCGATTGTGCACGTCGCGGTGCGCCGAGCTCAGGGCGAGACGCATGCGCTTGTAGGCGCGGTCGTCGGCGCGGGTGCCGACGGTGTCGAGGTAGGCGATGGCGCCCTCGATCTGCTCGAGGATGGTGACGGCGTCGGCCGCCGCCAGCAGGGGTGAGCCCTCGACGTCGACTATCACCGGTGTCGAGTGCGCGGCGACCATCTCGGGCCGGCCCGGGTGGCCCCCGCGCACGAGTAGGGCGAGCCAGGCACTGGTCTCGACGCGAACGGACCACTGTCCGGCGGCCTCGCCGGGTGACACGGCGGCGCTCTCGCGTATCTCGCCGTTTACCACCAGCTCGACGCGGGTCATGGGGATGGTGACGCTGGCGACCTGCCAGGTGACGTCGACGGTGCCGCCGGCGCGCGACATGGCGATGCGGCTGCCGGCCGGCCTGCCGTCGACGAGGAACTCGAGCAGCGGGCCGTAGGTGACGAACGTCTCGCCGCGGCGGATGGCGTCTTTCCACGCGTCATAGGTGAACTCGACACCGGGTGGGATGCGCGCGTAGGTGCGCACGGTGCCGACGGCGGTGACGGCGGCCATCTTGTCGGTGCCGCCGACGGCGGGCACCAGGTAGCCGCAATTGAGGTAGCGATACCAGTCGGCGATCGAGTAGGGGTCGATGCCGCGGTACCTGTTGTCCCACGAGGTCATTTCGACCGCGTCGACGTCGCCGCTGATAATGGCGGCGGCGTGCTCGGCGCAGGGGCGGGGAAAGTGGGGCACGACGACGAGGCCGCCCTGGGCGCGGCACTGCCGGGCCCATTCGAGGAGGAGTACCTCGACCGGGTCGCCGAGGGCCGATTCGTCGGGGCCGCCCGTGGTCAGCGGCGCGATGATCGGGCCGCTGTAGCCGAGGAGCGAGATGTGGCCGAGCACGTGCTGGCGGTTCTCGGTGCCGACGCGGACCAGGTACTCGCCGTCGCCGCCGGCCTCCTTCGAGCCCCAGGTGCTCTTGCCGTCAAAGTCGCCGACGTTGCTCATCATCTCTCCCCACTGGCTGCTGAGCAGGTTGACGACGTTGACGCCTTCCGCCGACCCCTCGAGCATGGCCGACATGGGCGACAAAAAGTGGACGTGCGTGTCGGCGGTCACCCAGCCGCGCTCGCGCCAGGGCAGTACCTTTTCGATCTCGATCGTGATTTCGCTCGTGCCGGCCGTTACGTCGACGACGGTGCGCACCGGCCGGATCTCGAAGCCTTTCGACACTTCGACGTACACCCTGCCCAACGGCAGCTTGAGCGTGGTCTCGCCGGGGATATAGGTGCAGGCGTGGGCACGGTCCTGGGCCGACCAGTCGGGCATGTGGAGGGCGTCGACGCTGTAATCCTCGAAAAAGCTCGGGTTCAGGATGCGGTGGCGGTCGACGGGCGCCAGGTACTCGCCCGATTCGCCGTGGACGTGCAGCTTGACGGGCACCGGCCGGGTGGAGCCCCGCTCGACGATCCGCAGCGTCACCCTCTGCTCGGCGGGGGCGACAGGGTGGATCGGACCTGGCGCGGGCGCCGCCTCCAGCACCGACACGGGGACTGCGTGGCTGCCAGCGGCGCCAAAGAGGTGAAAGTGGGCCCCTGGGTGGGACGTGTATTCGACCAGCAGCTCGTTCGGGCTCAGCTCCGGTGGCAGGTCGTTGTACGTCTCGGGCCACGCCTCGTTGGGATAGACCAGGCGCCGTGTCGCCGAGATCACCTGGCCCAGGTCGAGCTGGACCTGGCGCAGCAGGCCATCGCCGTCCAGCTCGGGCTGAAACGACTCTCCCGCAGGCAGGGTCAGGCGCGCCTTGCGGCGCGGCTGCCAGCGCAGCGGCAGCGAGTCGACGTCGCCCGCCGAGATGGCCGAGATGACGACGGTGGCGTGCTCCGCCCCGGCGGCCGGCTCGAAGCGAAAGCCGGCGATCGTCCTGTCGGGAAAGGGGTTCTGCCACGCCCAGAGCCAATTCACCCAGGGGCCCTCGTCGGCAGCCGAGACGCGCATCTGTGCCCAGCCCCACGGAATGGGCGGCCGGCCGGCGGCTGTGCCGAGTCGGTGCGGCTTGTGGTGGGCCACGGCTTCGAAGCAGTGCTCGCCCCAGGGGCGGGTAAAGGCGCCGACCTGGTGGCGGCGGCGGATCGCGGCGCGGGCCTCGGTGCCGCCGGCGTAGGAGATGACATAACTCGCTGCATGGGCGCCGAGCCTGCCGCTGCGCGGCGACGGCGAGGGGACGCCGCCCGCGACCAGCATGGGGGCGCAGGCGTCGAGGGTGTGCAAAAAGACGAGCCAGCGCGCGCGCGTGGGCTCAACCTGGACGGAGAGGGGGGCATCGGACAGGACGAGGACGTCGCCGATCTCGAAGGGGATGCCCCACGAGACGGTGGAGCCGCGCGGCGCGTGCTCGAGCGCGGCAAGCATGCCGGCGGAGATGCCGGGCGGGATGTCGCCTGGTGCGGTGACGGGCAGGGTGGGGAGTGTGGCGCTGCCGCGGAATGGCAGCGGCCAGAAGTGAGGAGAGCAGGGACCATCAAGGATTGATGCCATTGTCCAGCTCCTTTCTTGCCGTGGTGCGTAGGGGAGATTGTACCGTGAATGACCGGAATGTCAAGAGAAGGGGTATGCCGGATGCACAAAGAGTGGTGCTCGATTTCTGTGCGGCACGCGGGATGGGCGAGCCGAACTCGCCCATCCCGCGCGTCGTCATGGCGTTATTCTACGATGCCTGGACACGGTTGTAGCGTAGAGTGATGCTGTACCTGCTGCCTTCGTCGGGGGCATCATATCCTCGTTTTTCTCTGTATTGGACGTCTTTGCTGAGCGCCTCGGCCGTGACATGAATTCCCTCCGATGGAGTATAGCTGACGGCATCGGGTGCAGGGAAGTTGATGTTCGTTCGGGCGGCGAGATCAAGTGCGCCCAGGGAGATGGTGTCCTCGATGATCAAGTCGGCGCGGAGGACCGTGGCGCCGAGAATGTGCAGTGCGGTGGTCACCAACGAGCCAATCGCTGCGGCAGCTGTGGCAGCGGCTCCGAGTAGCGCGGCAATAGTTACACCACTGGCACCGAGGGCGCCGGCTACGGCATCCCAGCTGCTTCCGATCAGCGCAACAAAGGCGTCTGACCAGTCTTGCACTTCATCTTCGTATAGCTCGTCATTGTCGATTTCATGCCCTACCATCGCAATGACTGCGCCCGCCACGTTACTCTGTTGGAACAGAACGCGGCTCATGTCTCGAACGTCGCCTGAATCGAGGCCGCCAAACCTGAAATCGTGGGACGATAGCGGGCCCAGCTCCGCATCCGCCGTGATGGCGGTGGCGAGGACCTTGATCCCAACCTCGTCGGACCCAAGCCAACCTGGTGAGGTTTCCGCGATGGCCTTTAGCTCTTCGCTCGCGATTTGATAAGTGGTGGTGACCGGTGCCAGCACGCGAATGAACTGCTGAGATGGAGAAATGATGTCGTTTCCCTCAAGTGGCATGATCACCCTTATGCCGTACACACCTTCGGGCAGATCTTCTGGAACAGTGAAAAGGAGCCGGTCGTGAACGCGGCTATCGCGTATGAGACGCTCGGTACCATTGACCGTTTCCGTGAGCCCGGTGGTGATGTCACCGCAAACGAGAGCATCCACCTCACGCACAACGGTGCCCGGCGCGCTGGCTTCCAGGCGGACCCGACCATCCACACTGAAGTAGTTAAAGCCCTGCAATATCACGGCGTCTCCGGGCATGACTTCGGGCACGCGGAGACAGATATCGCCCGCCATATTCCCTGGGCAAGAGGCTTGCTGTGGTGCGCAGTTCTGGACAACCGAATCATTGTGAATCTCGGGGTTGCAGATCTGCTGGACTTCCTCGACTCGATACTCGCCCAGTGACAGCTGTGGCACATAGTTGTTGGTTCGCAAGTCGTTGACGCTGGAGATGTTGATGACGAGTGGGCTTCCCACGTCATCGTTACCGCTGCTAGGTGGGCGTCGCAAGAGACCCGGACGTTCGGTCTCGAAGCAAGAAGGGTCGTCAAAGGCTGCGATACTCGCCCGCTGGATGAGCTCTCGTGCGAGAGCCGACGCGAGGAGGTCGATCGTGAGAGGGTCGGTGCCTAGTTGATCGATTTCTGGAGAGAACAGGCGGTGTTTCTGAGGTGTGGTGGCGTACCTGTCGAGGGCACATTGCAAGGTCCCACGCATCGACCCAGGTAGATCCGCCAGGATGGCAAAGTTCTGTCTCTCGAGATCATTCGCCGGCTCAAAGCCCTGGAGAAAGCGGCGCGCTTGATGGAAAAAGGTTGCGGCGAGCGCACTCGGGACTCTGTTGTTGGCGAGGAGCGAGCTTGTGCGCGCCTCGAAATCTTGCTTTGGCTTGTGACCTTCTATCAGAGGAATGCAATCCGAAGTGCCGATGGCGGGTGTCTGTGCGTCGGGCTGCCGTACCTGCTCAGGGGTCGAGCAGTTGTGAATGTTGATCGCATCTACGTGTTCGATGCGAATCGTAATGCTGCAGTTCCCAGCTCCCAGGTCGGATGCTGTTCTGCAACCATTGTCCATGTCTTTTCTGAGCGTTGTGTCCTTTTGGTCGTGTTCTTTGGTCAGTGCAGGCATATTATCCTCGTTTCAACATGTAAGTAACTTTCTTTTCCACTTGTTGCAACTCCATAAAAACGTGTGAACAGGGCTGACCAAGCCTCTCTTCGGGGTCAATCCTCCGTTTCGAAGCACCTGGCCGCAGCCAGGCTTCGGAGCTGAAAGGGAAGTCGTTTACGCTTTTTCTGAGTGGAGATATTCTGTGTGAGCCAGGCTGACTCTGGCAACTGTAGTGCGCGGCAGCGCGGTAGGGCGATCTCCTGCGTGACTTCTACTATACAGGAAAGTAGACAAAAAGTCAATTCAAATGACATTAATATTACATATTAGTTTCCGCCGGACGACTATTGGCCGCGGGTGCGCGAGATGTGCGACCGGTACGGCATTCTGCTCGTGTCTGACGAGGTGATGAGCGGCTTT
>JAFGIA010000033.1 GCA_016929795.1 Anaerolineae bacterium | reverse complement strand
CTGCGGGCGGCGGCGTGGGGTTGGTATCCCGTGTCGCGAATGACCTGCCACACCCGCGTGCGAACCTGGCCGCTCACACTTGGGTGGTCGTTGATGACGCGTGACACGGTCGAGCGCGAGACGCCGGCTTGTTGAGCGACTTGTTCCAGTGTGAGCGCCATCACGAATGGCTCTGCCTCCCGTCTGTCGTTCGAGAGCGCTCTCACAAGCGGGCTCCAAACGTCCTTGTCGATGGGCACAGGCTGGCACATTTCTGATGGGAGCGCTCCCAAGATCAGTATATCACACTCCGGGCTGTTTGTCAATACCTTAACGAAGGAAAAAGCGGAAAGTCGGTCCTCCCCAGGTGAGGGCGTTCGACATCGTCGACGTCACCCCGGCTGCCGCCTCTTTGGGTGCTCTGGCCGGTCTCTGACCGTGCCAGCGGGGCTCGGTCGGAGACCGGCCCCAGCAGTTTTGGATCTACCGAGACTCGTAGATTCGGACAGCGCCTGCCAGTGGGCCTCGGTCGCCTCGGTCACGCAGGCGTGCCACGCGATGGGCAGGTGCAGGCGGTCCTTCACCGCCTCCCACGCCGGAGGGCTGGTGAGCAGGGCGACGGGGCGCGACTCCTCCCTGGCTCCTTGCGGCGGCCAGGTGCGTTGCACCTCGAGGTGCAACGCACCTATGGCGGCTTACCGGCACACCTCGACCGACACGTCGTCCAGATAAAAGCCGGTCACGCCTGCGCCGTCGCCGTCGTTGTAGGCGTTGAAATAAAGGCACACCATCTGCCCTGCATAGCCGGCCAGATCGTAGGCCAGGCGGGTCCACCCGCCGCCGTCCAGGTTACCCTGCATCACGATGGCCAGCCGCTCACCCTGCTCATCCAACAAGAGGCACTCCTGGCGGTCGCCGCCGTCGAGGTCAGAAAGAGGGGCCATCCAGAAGGTGAGGGTGAGACGGTCCGCGTGCACCGGCAGGACGATGGTCTGCTGCACAGACGAATAGCTGCGCAGGTCGCCCTCACCCGCTTTGAGGCCCAGCAGCACCGCCTGGCTCCCGCCGTGCACCTGCTCGCCCGTGTAGCGAGCCGGGCGCGGTGTCTGACCCAGGAGCCATGCCGACTCGTCCTCAAAGCCGCCATTCTCGATCAGCTCGTAGCAGCCCGGAGGAGGCTGGACATAGTTTTTCAGGAGAAGGGGAAGATATACGACGTGATCCGGCTCCAGCAGCCCACCAAAGATCGTCACCACCCGCCGGTTGCCTGTATCCGCCACCACGATGTCACCGCCGGCCGTGCCCAGCACGCCACGCGGGGCCAGAAAGGGACCGGGGTAGCCATCGTTGGATTGGGTGAACTCGGCCACCAGGCCGCCGCTGCCGTCCAGCACCAGCACACGGCTGTTGCCGGTGTCGCCGACCAGGATGCGGTCGGGGCCATAGAGTGCCACGCCCACAGGGCTGTTCAGCCCGGCCACGATGACACGCTGGAAGGCCAGATCAGAGCCATCAAAGCTCAACACCTGGAGGCGGTGGTTGATGGTGTCGGCGACGACGACGCGCCCATCCTCGCTCGCGGCGATCCCCTCGGGATTGTGGAATTGGCCTGGCCCGCTGCCAAAACCGCCAAAGGCACTCAGAAAGTTGCCCGCGCCGTCAAAGACCTGGATGCGATGGTTGCCGCTGTCGGCGACCAGGATGCGATAGGGAAAGCCGGTGCTGGAGCCGATGCGCGGCACGTCGCTGATGCGGAATTCGTCGATCACGGCGTGGGCCTGTTCGCCGGTCCAGTGGGTGGAGCCCACGTTCATCGTCTCGGCCAGTGTGTCTGGGACGTGCGCCGAGTGGCTGCTGTTTCGCTGCAAGCCATCGACGTAGAGGGCAATGTCCGTATCGTGCCAGGTCACGGCGACGTGGTGCCACTCACCTGCCTGCCAGTGGGCCACGTTGTAGGCGACGCCATACTCGGCGACGCTGTCCCACACCATGAAGCGCAGGTTGTTGGCGCCATCCTTGGTAATGCGCATGCGATTGAACCACTCGTCCCCAACCTCAAAGAAGGTGTGGCTCTCTCCATCGTCGCCGTCCCAGTTCGGCTGCAGCCAGAACTCGATCGCCCCCTGGGTGCGCTCGATGTTGCCCGTGGCGCTGTACCAGAGTGTGTCGCCATTGTCGACGAGCACGCCCTGATCGTAACGCCCGGCGGCAAAGCTGGTGTAGAAGGGGTTTCCCACCTCACCCTGCGCGCCGTCGTAGCTGCCGTCGAGGTGGAGGAGCAGCAGGGTGTGCTCGTCCACCGGGTATGGACCCTCAATCTCGCCCGGCTGGCCGACGACGGCGACGCCGGCAGGGGTCTCGAACTGGCCCGGACCGGCGCCGCGCTCGCCGAACTCGAGAATTGGGGTGGCGTCCTCATCGGCGATGCGGATGGAGTGGCGGCTGTCGTACCAGTCGCCGGGATGGCTGAACAGCAGGTGGCCATCGGCATCGATGGCCAGGAAACGGGTCGCTTCCAGGTGGTAGTGGACGCTGCCGAAATTCTGGAGATAGCGGCCGTCGGCTGCCTGCCGCAGCAGCGCGTGGCCGTTTTGATGATCGAGCACCACCCGCACCCCATCCGCGGTCTCGGCGACAGCGGTGGGGTTGACCAGGCGCGGTGCCCACACAAAGTTGCCAAAGCCGCTCTCGCGGCCGGCGCCGTCGACCGCGGTGACGGCATAG
>JAFGIA010000251.1 GCA_016929795.1 Anaerolineae bacterium | reverse complement strand
TCATCCTTGGCGTCGAATGCCTGTCGGTCGAGCACGCTATGCACCGACCACCAATCAGGGGGACGCAAAATCTTGAACCGCACTCCACGGGTTGCTTCTTGACAAACCTGGCGGAATGTGATATACTGCCGCTCGTACATTAGAAAAAGGAACGACTGGGATCAGGAATAGTAGCTTCCAGAGCGGGGTCCAGAGAGTCGGGGGGTGGTGGAAACCCGATACCAGCGCAGGAAGTGAATGGCCCTGGGAGTCGCCCGCCGAACGCGGCTTTCTGACAAAAGCTTCTAGTAGTCCGGGCCGGAGCGCCACCGTTATCATGGCTGAGGGTATCGCCATCAGGCTAGTGTGACGGCTGTACTCGCAACGAGTGAGGCTGGCTTGCCTGTTTTTCTTCCGCCGTCACCGGCGGATTTTTTTGTCCCACCGCCCAGCCTAACAGAGGTGGCACCGCGGGTGCCTCCTGAGATTCGGCTCAGGAGCGCTCGTCCTCTCAACAGAGGACGGGCGTTTTTTGTTGCAAACGAGGTCTCATTACGGAGGAGGTTTCGATATGACAGACGACAGACCAAGAAGCGAAAAGAAACGGATTCTGACAGGCGACAGGCCAACTGGCAAGCTGCACCTGGGCCATTATGTTGGCACCCTGGCCAACCGGGTACTGCTACAGGACGAGTACGACTGCATGTTCATCATCGCCGACCTGCATATGCTCACCACCCGCCCCGAAAAAGAATACCTGGAGAACGTGGTCGAGAATGTGCATGACATCGTCCTCGACTATCTGGCCGCCGGCATCGACCCGGAACGGAGCACGATCTTTATCCAGTCTGGTGTGCCCGAGACGGCGGAGCTCAATCTGCTGCTGGAGATGCTGGTGACCGTGCCGCGCCTGGAGCGGCTGCCGAGCCTGAAGGATATGGCCAGCGACGCGAACCTGGAGGTGATGCCCTTCGGTCTGCTCGGTTACCCGGTGCTGCAGGCGGCCGACATTCTGCTTCCTCGTGCTCACCTGGTGCCCGTCGGCAAGGACAACGAGGCGCACGTTGAGGTAACGCGCGAGCTTGCCCGTCGCTTCAACCGCCTCTATGGCGAGGTGTTCCCCATCCCCGACGTCATGCTGGGCGAGGTGCCGACGCTCGTCGGCACGGATGGGCAGGCCAAAATGAGTAAGAGCCGCGGGAATGCCATTTTTTTATCCGACGATGTCGAGGCGGTGCGCCAAAAGGTGATGACCATGTACACTGACCCGAACCGCATCCGCGCTGACATCCCGGGTCGCGTCGAGGGCAACCCTGTGTTCATCTACCACGATGCCTTCAACCCCGACGCGGACGAGGTAAACGACCTGAAGGCGCGCTACCAGGCCGGCAAGGTAGGCGACGTCGAGGTCAAGAAGAAACTGGCGCGCGCCATCAACAACTTTCTCGATCCGCTGCGCGCGCGACGGGCCGAGTATGAGGCGCGGCCTGGGCTGGTGGACGACGTGCTGATCCAGGGGACTCGGCGTGCGCGCGCCGTGGCGCGCGAGACGATGGCTATGGTGTACGAGGCGATGGGCCTTTTTGGCCCACAACTCCTGGCCAAGTATGGCGAGCACCAGCATACGGCGAGCAGCGATATGCCATCGCTGCCCTACTGCTAGGGCGAGAGGGGGGAGCCATGCACCTATCGAGTGTACGTATCCGCGGTGACGAGTTTCCAACGCGCCGCTGCTACCCGTTCAATGTGCCAACCCTGGCGGGGGTGCAGGAACTGTGCTTCCAACAGCCGGTGACGCTCTTTGTGGGCGAGAATGGCTCGGGCAAGTCGACGCTGCTCGATGCCATCGCCCGCCGCTGCGGCATCCACGTGTGGGACACGCCGCGCCGGCACCTGGCGCACAACAATCCGTTCGAAACGCGCCTGTCAGAGTACGTGACGGCGACGTGGATGAACGGGGGGGTGAAGGGCTCTCTCTTCCGCGCTGAGACCTTTCGTGAGCTGGCCGATTTCGTGGACGACGTCGCCCTGTGCGATCCGGGTCGCCTGGAGTATCACGGCGGGCGCATCCTGAACACGCTGTCGCACGGCGAGGGCATCCTCTCCTACCTGGCGCACCGCTTTCGCCTGCGCGGCCTCTACTTTCTCGACGAGCCCGAAGCGGCGCTGTCGCCTGTCAGCCAGATCGAGTTTCTCCACATCCTGCGCGCTGCCGAAGCAGCGGGCCAGGCGCAATTCATCATCGCCACCCACTCACCCATCCTGCTGGCCTATCCCGGCGCGCAGATTTTCGCGTTCGAACCGCCGCGCATCCGGCAGGTCAACTACCGCGAGACGCGGCACTACAAGCTCTATGCCCAATTCCTGGCCGACCCATCCAGCTTTCTCGCCTCCCATCCGGCGGCCTATGCGGGGAACAGTGAGCCCGTGGCTGCGCATGTGCGCAGTTGCTCGGCTGCAGATTGAAGATTCTAAACTCAAAGGAGGACACGACAATGGCACAGTACAAGTATCACCTGGAAGAGAAGGATATGCCGACGCAGTGGTATAACATCATCGCCGACATGGAGAATCCACCACCGCCCTACCTGCACCCAGCCACGCTGGAGCTGATGGGGCCAGCCGACCTGGCGCCCGTCTTTCCGATGGCGCTGATCGAGCAAGAAGCAAGCCGTGAGCGGTGGATCGACATTCCGGAGCAGGTGCAGGACGTCCTCAAGTTGTGGCGCCCGGTCCCCCTCTTTCGTGCACACCGCTGGGAAAAGGCGCTCGACACGCCGGCCAAGATCTATTACAAGTGGGAGGGAGTGAGCCCTGTGGGCAGCCACAAGTCGAACACGGCCGTGGCCCAGGCCTACTATGCCAAGCAGGAGGGCCTCCAGGGATTGGCCACCGAGACAGGTGCCGGACAATGGGGTACCGCGCTCTCTTTTGCCGGTAGCGTGTTTGGCCTCGACATCATGGTGTTCATGGTGGCCGTCAGCTTTCAACAGAAGCCGTACCGGCGTGTGATCATGGAGACGTGGGATGCGCGCGTGGTGCCCAGCCCTAGTACCGAGACGAACGTCGGCCGGGCGCTCCTGGCCCAGGACCCGGACACGACCGGCAGCCTGGGCATGGCCATCAGCGAGGCGATCGAGTACGCGGTGACACACGAGGGGTACAGATACTCGCTCGGAAGTGTCGTCAACTTTGTGCTCCTCCACCAGACGGTGATCGGGCTGGAAGCAATGAAGCAGATGGAGATGGCGGGTGATTCTCCTGACATCTTGATCGGCTGTGCAGGGGGTGGGAGCAATGCTGCCGGCCTTATCTTTCCCTTCATGCGCGCCAAGCTCGACGGCAGCCGGCCCGATATGCGCGCCATCTTTGTGGAATCGAAGGCCTGCCCGAGCATGACCAAAGGGCGTTACGCTTACGACTGGGGCGACACAGCCAAGACTGGGCCCGTGGCGAAAATGCTCACCGTCGGCCACGGCTTTGTTCCGGCACCGGTACACGCAGGCGGCTTGCGCTATCATGGTATGGCGCCCAGCATCTCGGCGCTGCTCGATCAGGGCTATGCCGAGGCACGCGCCTATCCCCAGAACGCCTGCTTTGACGCGGCGCTGAGTTTTTCGCGCAGTGAAGGGTACGTGGTGGCGCCCGAAACGGCGCACGCTGTGCGTGCCGCCTACGATGAAGCGATGGCGTGCAAAGAGTCTGGCGAGTCGAAGGTGATCCTGTTCAATGCCAGCGGCCACGGCCACTTTGACCTGGGGGCTTACGACGCCTACTTGCGCCAGAACCTGCCCGACTTTGCGCTCGAGGAGGAAGCGATCGACGTGGCTCTCGAGGATCTGCCACAGGTTCCTGCCTGAACGGTTGGAAGGTTGGAAGGTTGGAAGGCTGGAAGG
>JAFGIA010000032.1 GCA_016929795.1 Anaerolineae bacterium | reverse complement strand
CGCGTCCGCCGCCGCTACACGTGGCAGACCCTCTTTGACCGCGACATCGAGCCGCTCCTTCACAGGCGGGCAGGATCGTGACGCCCAGGCCGGCCCACGAGCTCCTCGACCACGTCCAACCCGGCAGCCGCGTCCGCCTTTTTCTCGACTACGACGGCACACTCGCCGACTTTGCCCCGACGCCCGACGAGGTCTATCCCGACGAGGCGCTGGCGGAGCTGCTGCGCGAGATCGCTCACCACCCTGACATTCACCTCTCCGTCGTCAGTGGCAGGCGGCTGCGCCACGTGCAGCGCCTGGTGCCGGTGCGGGGTATCCTGCTCGCCGGCACCTACGGCATCGAGATCCTCACACCTGAACGTGACCTTGTCCATCGCCTCGAGCCGGACGACGTCCGGCCGGCGCTCGACCAGGTCAAGCCGGCCTGGTCGGACCTGCTCGGCAGTCGAGATGGTTTTTACCTCGAAGACAAAGAGTGGGCACTCGCCATCCACGCCCGGTTTGCAGACGATGCCGAGGCACACCAGGTGCTCGACGAGGCACGCCAGGCCGCGGACGAAATCGCGGCACAGCACGCCCCCGGCGTCTTTCGCCTGCTAGGTGGACATAAATTCCTCGAGATCGGCCCACTCCTGGCGCACAAGGGCCGCACCGTCACCTATCTCCTGTCGCGCTTCCCGTGGCCCGCCGACCACCTGATCTTTGTCGGCGACGATGACAAGGACGAAGAGGCGTTCGAGGTGATCCAGGAGCATGGCGGCGTCGCCATCGTCGTCGCCCCCGATGACCGCCGCACCCGGGCCGACTATCGCCTGCCTTCCCCCGCCGCCACGCGTGACTGGCTGCGGGCGCTCCTGGCTCGCTTGCAGCCCACACCGTAAGCAGCGGAGCCGTTTCCGCCCGATCCCCTGGGCTCAAGGGCCGGCGAGGCGAGACCTGGACCTCCCGATACCGGTGGATTTTGAAAATCCGAGAAACAATTATCAGGCATCGGAAGTGGCGCCGTTGAAACTGCACGAAAAGAGATAGAAATTGAAGGTAGAAGTAGAAGTGTCTGCGGGAGAAGGAACCTGATGAACCCGATGATGCATCGCGAGTCACCTAGTGTGGGAATGTGTTGTCCAGCGCTATTCAGTTTGAAAGGTACCAGCATGTGCGAATATGCAAGGTGCAAGCACAGGTGCGTGCGTAGCACGCGTGCGCATAAAGAACACGCGTTCATTGCCTCCATGATACCATAGATCTGGCGGCTGCCGACAACTTGACTTGCGTTATTGGGTTAAAATCAGTGCATCACTTCGACCGGGTCGGGTTTGAGGGCGTCGAGGCGGGCAAGCTGGAAGCAGGTGCGCCAGCTCGAAGCAGGCGGGCCAGTGTCGCAAGCCCGGGCAAACGCATCTGGGCGGCCGTTGCACATGCCAGGTCCGGAGGAGGCCCGAGCTTGGTCGGGGGCGCTTGGGTGCGTGAAGCCACCCCGAGCAAGCTCGGGCCTCCATCTTGTCCGGAAGCTCATATCCGTTCGCCCTGCAAGCCCGGGACTTCGCTTTGCACCGCCTCTGACAATCGTTAGTACACGCGCCACGCTGGGTAGGTTTGACGCTGCACGAGAAGCGTGTTACAATCGTCATGAAGCGGCGTTTCCAATCCAACTGGCGATCAGACACCGAGCCTGCTGCGAAACTAGCACAAGACCAGCAAGGAGCGAGCTTCTATGAATCGTCCGTAGCACCCTGGCGTGGCCGTCCAGGGGCGCCTCTGCCCGGCACGGCGCCGGGCAACCCCGTCGAGGAGTGACAGATGAATAGGAATCACGTGGCTCTCCTGCCGGCCTATGGCCTGGCCCTGGCATTGGCTTTCGCCCTGTCCGCGGCCGCCCTCGCGGCACCCGGCAACCCGGCCGTCTCCCCCGCGCCGAACACCCACACCGCACCGCTCACCACCACGGTGTCGATCGCATACGACGAGGCGATCGACCCCGCCACCGTCGACCAGCACACCTTTGCCGTGCACGCCATGCAGAGCGGCCTGGTGCAGGGCAGCTACGGCGTGCAGGGCGGCACGGTCGTCCTCACCCCCACGCGTCCCTTCCACCAGGGCGAGCTGGTCTACGCCACCGCCACCACCGGCACGCTCGGCCTCGATGGCAGCGCGCCGCTGACGCCCACGGTGTGGCAGTTCCACGCCGGCACCGTCGCCACCCGCTGTGTCGAGGGGTTGGTCGACATCGGCGCCGGGTTGGTGGGTGCCTGGTTTGGCACGGGTGAGTGGGGCGATTACGACGGCGACGGCGATCTCGATCTCCTCGTGACAGGAGAGCAGTTGGCAGGAGCGTGGACGCTGCTCTATCGCAACGACGGCCCGGGACCGGACAGTTCGTGGCGCTTTGAGCGGGTGGAGACCGGTCCCTGGGACGACGGCTTGCAGGATGTGGGCTACAGTGATGCCGACTGGGGCGATTACGACGGCGATGGGGACCTCGACCTGCTGCTGGCAGGCGCGCGCCAGGGATATCCACCGGTGTCGTTGATCTACCGCAACGACGGCCCGGGCGCAGGGGGATCGTGGGTGTTTACCGATGTCGGCGCGAGTCTGACCGGCGTAAGCCAAAGCGCGGTGGCGTGGGCCGATTATGACGGGGACGGCGACCTGGACGCGCTCGTCTCGGGCCGCACGAGCAGCGGGATGCCTGCGACGCGCATCTACCGCAACGACGCTGGTGCGTTCCACGACGTGGGCGCCGGGCTGGCGGGTGTGAGCAGTGGCGACGCGGTGTGGGGCGACTACGACGGCGACGGCGATCTCGATCTGTTGCTGTCCGGCCATCTGGACGGCTACGAGGGGGGCACGTACCTCTACCGCAACGATGGACTGGCGGCGGGATCAGGGTGGACCTTCACCGAGGTGCCGGTGCCACTGCCGGGATTGCGGGACATGGTGACACTCGATTGGGGTGACTATGACGAGGATGGTGACCTCGACATCCTTATGTCGGGATTTGAAAGTGGATGGGGCGGAGAGGCCCTTGCGTGGGTGTACCGCAACGACGGGGCGCTGGCGGGCGGCGGGTGGGCATTCACCGATCTTGGCCTTTCTCTGCCCGGCGCCGGTGGCGCGACGTGGGCAGACTATGACAACGACGGGGACCTCGACGCCCTCGTGGTTGCACACCTGCCACTGTACGTACCGCTGCCCCTCTTGCTGCGCAATGGCGGCGCGGCGGCGGGATGGACGTTTACCGTCGAGGACCTCGGCGTCAAAGGCCTGATAGGGGGCGCAATCGTCCCGGGCGACTATGACGGGGACGGCGACCTCGATCTGTTTCAGATGGGGTCGGACCCGGAGAATGGGCCCGAATTCTCCTTCATCCTGCGCAACGACGACTGCGCCGCCAACGTTCAGGTGGTCAAGCGCGTCGAGCCGGCGCACGCGGCGCCCGGCGACCCGATCACCTACACCCTCTCCTTCTCCAACGCCGGCTCGCTGCCCGCAATCGGCGTCGTCCTGACGGACGCCGTGCCCGTGACGGTGACCGTGACGGGCGTGACGAGCACAGGCGTGCGCATCACGCAGACGGGGGCAAGCCCTGCGTTCGCGTGGCAGGTGGAGGATCTGGCGCACGGCGAAGGGGGTACGATCGAGATCGCCGGCGTCGTCGATCCGGCGCTGCCTGCCGGCTATGTCCTGGCGAACACGGCCGCGATCACGACCACGGCCGACGACGGCGATCCCGCCGACAACTGCGACAGCGCCCTGCTCCAGCTCTACGCCTGGCAGGTCGTCGCGACTGACCCCGCGCCAAACTCGATCGCGCCTGTCGACGTGCACCCGGCCGTGACCTTTGACGGCGACCTCGATCCCGCCTCGGCGAGCCCCGACACGTTCGCCGTCTATGGCTCGATGTCCGGGCGGCTCTCGGGTGCGCTGCACTACGACGGCCCTGCACGCCGGTTGGTGCTCACGCCGGGTCGCACGCTCCACGCTGGCGAGACCGTGCGCGCGACGGCGACGGGGGAGCTCCTGAATACAGACGGCGAGCGCCTGCTTCCGGTGCAGTGGCAGTTCACGGCCGGGCGCGTCGCGCCGCGCTGCACCAACGGCTTTGTTCAGGAGACGGCGGCGCTGCCGGCTCTGCGCTATGCCTCCCTCGCCTGGGCCGATTACGACCTGGACGGCGACGTGGACCTGTTCGTCGGTGCCGGCAGTGTGCTCTACAGGAACGACGCCCCTGCTGCCGGCACCGGCTGGACCTGGACCGGGATCTCGACAGGCATCCCGGCCGGCTATTACCCCTCGGCGGACTGGGGCGATTATGACGGGGACGGCGACGTCGATCTTCTCCTCACCACCGCCTACTCGGGGGGGGTGCCCGAGACGACGCTCTATCGGAACGACGGTGCCGCCGGCAGTGCAGCCTGGACCTTCACACCTGTCGATGCCGGGCTGGTGAATGTGTTTGGGGATGCCGAGTGGGGGGACTATGACGTCGACGGCGACCTCGACATCCTGCTCGCCGGCGACGTGGGCGCTTTTGCCCCTGTGTCGCGCATCTACCGCAACGACGGCCCGGCAGCGGGTGGCGGATGGACCTTTACCGACGTCGAGGCGGGGCTCACGGGTGTGTGGGACGGCGGCGCCGATTGGGGTGACTTTGACGGTGACGGCGACCTCGACGTGCTCGTCGTGGGCACCGATCCGCTCTGGTATCCCGTGTGGCTGGTCTACCGAAACGACGTGGTTCCCGGCGGCCGTGCCTTTCACCAGGTGGTCCGTGACTTTGTTCCGCACAATCCGACAGGCGAGTGGGGAGACTATGATGGCGACGGTGACCTCGACGTACTGCTGGGCACCGTCGCGCTGGCACGCAACGATGGACCGCAAGGGGAGGATGGGTGGGCATTTACGCGCGTGTGGCTCGAGATGGTGACCGGCGTCCCTGCCTGGGGGGACTATGACAACGACGGGGATCTCGACGTCGCCATCACCGGCTCCTGGGACCAGCGCACCTCGCGCCTCTATCGCAACGACGGGCCCGCTGGCGACACCGGCTGGACCTTTACCGAGATCGCCGATGGCTTTGTGGACGTCCAGGACGGCGCCGTCGCCTGGGGCGACTATGACGGCGACCTCGACCTTGACCTGGCTCTGACGGGCTACAGCAGCAGCGGTTACGTGACCCGCCTCTACCGCAACAGGGACTG
>JAFGIA010000250.1 GCA_016929795.1 Anaerolineae bacterium | reverse complement strand
TACCCATCGCTCATATCCTGCGTGCTCAGATCCTCGGTTGGCCGCTAACAACCGTCAAGGAGCTTGTCCCACATGCGTAACGCTCCCAAAGGTGGCGGTTGTAAAAATTGGCCTTTTGCGGTATAATAATCCCCAGGAACTGGGTCAGGTAGTGGGTACGGTGTGCACGCTGCTGGAGGGAAGATGCGCCGCTTGTCACTTTCCTGCCTGGGCCCCTTCCAGGTCACCCTGGATGGGCAACCCGTCACGACCTTCAAGTCAGTCAAGGTCCGTGCGCTGCTGGCCTACCTCGCCGTCGAAGCCGATCGACCGCACCCACGCGAGGTCCTCGCTGGCCTGCTCTGGCCCGACTGGCCCGATCGCGACGCCCTCGGCAATCTGCGCTACACCCTGTCCGACCTGCGCCGCGCCATCGGTGACCGCGATACAGCCCCTCCCTTCCTGCTCATCACCCGCGACACCCTGCAATTCAACGTCGCTAGCGACTGCTGGCTTGACGTGACCGCGTTCCTGGAGCTGACCGCCGCACAGGATCTGCCAGAGATGGAAGAGGGGGTTTCCCTCTACAGGGGCAGCTTCCTCGAGGGCTTTTCCGTGGGCGACAGCGCTCCTTTCGAAGAGTGGGCCCTGCTCACCCGCGAGCGCCTCGCTCGCCAGATCTCCTCTGCCCTCCATCACCTGGCAGCGGGTTATGAACAGCGAGGCGAGTACACCAAAGCCGAATCCTTTGCGCGCCGCCAGATCGAGCTGGAGCCGTGGGATGAAAAAGCCCACCAGCAGTTGATGCGCGCCCTGGCCTTGAGCGGCCGGCGCAGCGCTGCGTTGGCGCAGTATGAAACCTGTTGCCGGCTGCTGGCGGATGAGCTGGGGGTCGAGCCCGCCGCAGAAACCACGACGCTGTACGAGCGGATCCGGGGCGGCGAGCTGACGAGACGCCTCTCGTCTCCACCTGATCTCCCCGGCGCCCTTCCCCTCTTTCTCGAGGCGCAGCCCCACCGCGTGGAGAGGCCGATCTTTGTTGCGCGCGAGTGCGAGCTGGCACAGCTCGATCGCTACCTCGATCTGGTGCTTGCCGGGCAGGGCAGCGTTGTGTTCGTCACAGGTGAAGCTGGCAGCGGCAAGACGGCCCTGATCCAGGAATTCACCCACCGTGCCCTGGAAGCGCACCCCAGCCCCGCCGAGGGGCACCCGGTGCCTGGCGCGGCAGGGGGAGAGCACGCGCTTGTCGTCGCCACCGGCAACTGCAACGCGTACACCGGCATCGGCGACCCGTACCTGCCCTTTCGAGAGATCCTGGCACTGCTGACCGGCGACGTCGAGGCCCGCTGGGCCGCAGGCGCCATGACCGGCGAGCACGCCCGCCGGCTGTGGAACACACTCCCCTATACGGCGCAGGCGCTCGTCGACGCCGGACCCGACCTGCTCGATACCTTTCTACTCCGTCCCGCTCTGCTCGATCGTGCCCTGGCATTCAGCCAGGCGTCAGGCGGGCTAGGCTGGCTGCCACACCTTAAAGAGCTCGTTGAATGCAAGCCGCCCCCCTCTCCCAGCCCGCAACAGAGCGATCTATTCAACCAATACACGCGCGTGCTCCAGGCTATGGCGCAGCAAGTGCCCCTGCTGCTGGTGGTTGATGACCTGCAGTGGGCAGACCTCGGCTCGATCAGCCTGCTCTTCCACCTCGGCAAGCACCTGGCTGGCTGCCGCATTCTGGTGGTGGGCGCGTACCGGCCGGAAGAGGTCGCATTCGGTAGAGATGGGGTCCGCCACCCCCTCGAGCCCGTCGTCAACGAGTTCCAGCGCGACCTGGGCGCCATCATCGTCGATCTGGCCCGTACCGAGGGCCGCACGTTTGTCCGCGCCCTGCTCGACAGCGAGCCGAACACCCTCGGCCCGTCATTCCGCGAGATGCTCTACCGCCAGACCCGCGGCCATCCCCTGTTCACGATAGAGCTGCTCCGCGGCCTGCAAGAGCGGGGCGATCTCGTCCACGACCAAGCCGGCCGCTGGCTGGAAGGCCCGGCTCTCGATTGGCAGACCCTGCCAGCACGCGTGGAAGCGGCGATCCGGGAGCGTATCGACCGCCTGGCCGCACCGCTGCGCGACGCCCTGCGCGCTGCCAGTGTCGAAGGCGAAGTGTTTACCGCCGAGGTCGTGGCACGCGTGCGCGGAATCGACGAGCGCGAGATGCGCGAGCGCCTGAGCGGCGAGCTCGACCGCAGACACCGCCTGGTGCGCGCGCAGACGATCGAGCGTCTTGGCCCGCGGCGGCTCTCCCGCTACCGGTTCAGAAACTACCTGTTCCAGCACTACCTGTACGACAGCCTCGACCCCGTGGAGCGCTCCTGCCTGCACGAAGATGTGGGGAACATGCTCGAGGAGATCTACGCGGGCGAGGCGAACGACACCGCGGCCATCGCGCCCCAGTTGGCCTGGCACTTTCAGGAGGCGGGGATCGCCGAGAAAGCCGTCCACTATCTGCGCCAGGCCGGGGAGCGGGCCGTGCAGGTATCTGCCTATCAGGAGGGAATCGGTCATCTCACGGCAGCACTGTCTGAGCTGATGTCACTGCCCGCCTCTGCCGAGCGCGACAGGCAGGAGCTTGGCCTGCAACTGCTCCTCGGCATTGCCCGCATCAGCCATGGCACCTTTTCGCAAGAGGTAGAAACCGCCTACGCCCGCGCGCGCGAGTTGGGCCACCGCACCGGCGAGACGGCCCTCCTCTGCCAGGCACTCGGCGAGATGGCGATTTTTCACTATGTCCGCGCCGAGCATCACCAGGCGCGTGCCCTGGCACAGGAGGCGCTGGGCGAGGCGGAGCGGGCCGGTGACCCGGTTCTGGTCGCCTGGCACCACTGGCACCTCGGGTTTGTCCTCTTCTGCCTCGCACAATACACGCCCGCGCTGGATCACCTCCAGCGCGTGATCGGGTTTTACCGCCCTGCGGGACATCAGTCCTTCGCGCAGCTTCCCGGTGCAGACGCCAGCCTGAGCGCCATGGCCTATGCCGCCTGCTGTCTCTGGTCCCTTGGCTATCCCGACCAGGCGACGCAGATGAGCCGGCAGGCCGTCGTCCTTGCCCGGAAAGCGGGCCACCTCTTTTCCCTGGGCGACGTCCTCTGCTATGCTGGCTGCACGCTTCACACCATGCTCCGCGATGGGCAAGCGGTGAAGGAGCATGCAGAGGCGCTACTGCAACTGGCAGACAAGGCGCGCACGTGGTTGGCACCTGCGATCTGGCACCGCGGGGCAGCACTCGCCATGATGGGCCAGGTGGACGAGGGACTGGCGCAGATGGGCGAGGGCATGGCCGAGCATAAAATCGTGGGCAAGCGCTGCTACCTGCCCGTCGTCCTCGCCTGTATCGCCGAGGCGCAGGGTGCTGCCGGCCGGCCCGATGTGGGGTTGCGCACGTTGGCCGAAGCACTGTCTCTCGTCAAAGAGACCGATGAGCGCCATTGGGAACCCGAGCTCCACCGGCTCCGTGCCGAGCTGCTCCTCATGCAGGGCAGCGAGGTGGAAGCGGAAGCAAGCCTGCACACCGCGATCGAGATCGCCCGTCGTCAACGTGCCAGGTCGTGGGAGCTGCGCGCCACCACCGGCCTGGCCCGTCTCTGGCAGGCGCAGGGCCGTGTCGACGACGCGCGCCAGGCCCTTGCCGACATCTATGGCTGGTTCACCGAGGGGTTTGACACAACCGACCTGGTGGAAGCCAGAACCCTGCTGGAAGAGCTACCGTAACCCCTCGTTGGTTGCCCTCCTGATCACATGGCGCTGGGAGTGGGCCGGCGCGATACTCTTTATCGTCAATCAACTTTGACGACACTTCCTCTACGCAATAGCTCCTCGTCAGACAGAGCGACCTCGGGGCTGCATCACCCTCGCAACCCCGAGGTCGCCTTATCCCGGCTCAATCATGCTCAGTTGAGAGGGAGTGCCAGCATCAGCAGCTTTTGCAGAGCCGAGGGCAGGCGCCGCGCCTGACCAGAGGTCTGCGCACCACGAGCCAGCGCCGCCTCGCGCATCAAGTGCGCGTGGTGTGCTTTTGCCAGATAACCCCAAAGCCCATATTCCGACATCGTCTGCCTCCTTTCTGTGGGAACGATCGTTCCCGACGGTTGAGGCGCCCTCAGAATCGCACAAAAAAGAAGGGCACCTGTGTACATCCTGGGTGCCTTCTTCCACGCCTCCGGAGTTAGCTGCCGGGCTTGGGCCGAAGAAGCTGGCCCTTCGCCGTTGCCGGCGACTCGCCCCTGATCCTGGTTCCCCCGTTGCTTGCGCACTAGGCGGTATCGGTATGCGATTAAACTGCGACTCCGGCGCAGAATATACTACAACTCGCCCGCTCCTGTCAAATTGGCGAGCCTGGTCGGCAGCCACCGGACATGAACAGTGCTTGCGCCGCCTGCATCCTTGCTGCGTCCGACCTGGACTTTTCTGCCCCCGCATGGTACACTGCCCTGCGTGAAGGTGGGCACTCTGCATACAACTGCCGGAGAAAAAAACACGATGAACCAACGGCCAACCGACAGACAAATTCAAGCTGCGTACGACCTGGCGCGCGAGCGTTATGCCGGCCTGGGCGTGGATGCGGACGCCGCCCTTGCCCGGCTGGCAACCATCCCCATCAGCCTCCACTGCTGGCAGGGCGACGACGTCGCCGGCTTTGAGGCCGGCAGCAGCCAGGCGCTGGGCGGCGGCATCGCCGCCACCGGCCACTATCCCGGCCAGGCGCGCACCGCCGCCGAGCTGCGCGCCGACCTCGACGCCGCCTACCGCCTCATCCCCGGCACCCACCGCCTCAACCTCCACGCCATCTATGCCGAGACCGGCGGCCGCCCCGTGCCGCGCAACGAGCTCTTGCCCGACCACTTTCGCGCCTGGATCGAATGGGCCAAAACGGGCAGCCAGGGCCGAGCCCCCTTGCGCGGCATCGACTTTAACCCCACCTGCTTCTCCCACCCCCTCGCCGACGATGGGTTCACCCTCGCCAGCTACGACCCCGCCGTCCGCCAGTTCTGGATCGAGCACTGCATCGCCTGCCGCCAGATCGGCGCGGTTTTCGGGCGCGAGATGGACACCCCGTGCGTCACCAACATCTGGGTGCCCGACGGCTTCAAGGACACCCCTGTCGACCGCAAGACGCCGCGTGAGCTGCTGAGAGCGTCGCTGGACGCCATCCTGGCCGAGCCACTCGATCCGCACCACAACCTCGACGCCGTCGAGAGCAAGCTCTTTGGCCTTGCGTCCGAGAGCTATGTCGTCGGCTCCCACGAGTTCTACCTCGGCTACGCCGTCGCTCGCAATGCATCCGGCGAAAACGGCGTGCTCCTCTGCCTCGACAGCGGCCACTTTCACCCCACCGAGGTCATCTCTGACAAACTGTCGGCGATCTTGCTTTATGTCGACCGAGTCCTGCTCCACGTCAGCCGCGGCGTGCGCTGGGACAGCGACCACGTCGTCACCCTCACCGACGAGCTCCAGGCCATCATGCAAGAGCTCATCCGTGGCGACCTGCTCGACCGGGCGCACATCGGCCTCGACTTTTTCGACGCCAGCATCAACCGCATCGCGGCCTGGGTCATCGGCACCCGCGCCGCCCTCCGCGCCCTGCTGCTCGCCCTGCTCGAGCCCGTCGACCACCTGCGCGCGCTGGAGGTGGCGGGCGACTATACGGCGCGGCTGGCCTTGCTCGAAGAGCTAAAAGGGCTGCCCTCTGGCGCCCTGTGGGACTTTTACTGCCTGCAGCAGGGCGTGCCCGTCGGCATCGGCTTCCTGGACGACGTCCGCTCGTACGAGCATCGCGTTCTTTCGCAGCGCAGTTGAGCGCACACCGGCAAAGGGGAGGAAAAGAGTTCCCGATGAAGCTTGACCAGCTCCACCCATGCGATCAACTGGTCGCGATCATGGGCCGCATCTACCACAACCGGCTCACCACCCTGTCTGGCGGCAACCTGTCGATCAAGGACGCCGACGGGCACATCTGGATCACGCCCGCGGCGACCGACAAGGGACAGATGGTGCCCGAGGACATTGTCTGCGTGCGTGCCGGTGGCTCCGTCGAGGGCCGGCACCCGCCTTCGTCCGAGCTCCCGTTCCACCGGGCCATCTATGCCCGGCGCCCCGACCTGGGCGCCATCGTCCACGCCCATCCCCCGGCTCTGGTCACCTTCAGCATCGCCCACCAGATCCCCGACACGTGCATCGTACCCCATGCCTGGCAGATATGTGGGCGTGCCGGCTATGCTCCCTACGCCCTCACCGGCAGCCAGCAGTTGGGCGACGCCATCGCCGCCACCTTTGCCGCCGGTCACCATGTCGTGCTGTTGGAGAACCATGGGGCTGCTGCCGCCGGCCCCGATCTCTTGACAGCCTACCATCGCCTGGAGACCTTGGAGTTTCACGCGCGCACCCTGCTCAACGCCCGGCGAGTGGGGAGCCCGGCCCCACTGACCGCCGAGCAGCTCTCCCTCGCCGGCGCAGGCGCCGCTCCGCTCCCCGCATTCATGCCAGCAGAGCCCACGATCCACGAGATCGAGCTGCGCCGCCAGGCCGTGCACGCCATCCACCGCGCCTGTGACCGTTTTCTGATGACCGGCACCCAGGGGGTCCTGTCCGCCCGCTTTGACGCACACAGCTTTCTGATCACCCCTGCTGGCCTCGACCGGCGCACCCTGGAGGTCGACGACCTGGTGCTCATCCGCAATGGACAGCGGGCAGCGGGCAAGGTCCCGAGCCAGTCCATGCCCCTGCACGCTGCCATCTATGAAGCCCATCCCCAGATCGCATGCGTGATCGAGGCCTGCCCGCCGAACGCCATGGCCTACGCCGTCAGCGGCGCGCTATTCGACACGCGCACCATCCCGGAGAGTTATATCCTGCTGCGCGACGTCCCCCTGGTGCCTTACGGCATCCGCTTCAGCCTGCCAGAAAAAGTGGCCCGCGCCCTCTCGCTCAACACGCCGGTGCTGCTCCTGCAGAACGACGCCGTGTTAACCGCCGGGCACACCATCCTCGCCGCCCTCGACCGCCTCGAAGTCGCCGAGTTCACCGCCGAATCGCTCATCAACGCCACGGCCCTCGGCGAGTTGGTGCCCATTGACGAGCAGGGCATCGCCGACCTGAAAGCCAGGTTTCATCTATGACCACAACCGTCCTCGCGTTTGACCTCGGTGCCGAGAGCGGCCGCGCCGTCGTCGGACACATCGAGGACGACCGGCTGCACCTGGCAGAGATCCACCGCTTTCCCAACGAGCCCGTGCGCATCCGCGGCAGCCTCCATTGGGACGTGCTCCGCCTCTGGCACGAGATCAAGCAGGGGCTCGGCCTCGCGGCGCAAAAGGTTGGCACCGGCCTGGCTGCCATCGGCCTCGATACCTGGGGCGTCGACTTTGCCCTGCTTGCCGCCGACGACACCCTGCTTGGCAACCCCATTCACTATCGCGACCCCCGCACCGAGGGGTTGATGGAGGCGGCCTTCCAGATCGTGCCCCGCGCCGAGATCTATCGCCGCACCGGCATCCAGTTCATGCCGCTCAACACCCTCTACCAGTTGTTCGCCATGGCGCGAGCGGGCGCCCCGGCGCTGGCTGCCGCCACTACCTTTTTAAACATCCCTGACCTGTTCAATTTCTGGCTCTGCGGGCGCAAGGCCAACGAGTTCACCGTCGCCACCACCACCCAGTGCTACGATCCCCGTGCTGGCGACTGGGCGCGCGACCTGCTGGACCGGCTGGGCATCCCCGCGCACATCTTTGGTGGCTCCGGTACCCCTATCGTGCCCCCCGGCACCCTGCTGGGCGACCTCTCCGCCTCCGTGTGCGACCAAGTCGGCAGCCCCCCCATCCCTGTGATTGCCTCGGCAAGCCACGACACTGCGAGCGCCGTGGCCGCCGTGCCTGCCGCCAGCGCCGCCGTGCCTGCCGCCAGCGCCGCCGTGCCTGCGGCTGGCGCCGCCGTGCCCGCCGCCGGCGCTGACTATATCTACCTCAGCTCCGGCACCTGGTCGCTGATGGGCATCGAGCAGCCAGAGCCGCTCATCACCGACCAGAGCCTGGCCTACGATTTCACCAACGAGGGCGGCGTGGGCGGCACCTTTCGTGTGTTGAAAAACATCGCCGGGCTGTGGCTGGTGCAAGAGTGCCGGCGCGCCTGGGCTCGCGCGGGTCATACCTATCGTTATGACGACCTGACCGCCATGGCCGCTGCCGCCCCCCCCTTTGGCCCCCTCATCTCGCCGTCGGACCCCCGCTTCCTGGCACCGGGCGACATGCCGACGCGTTTGCAGGCCTATTGTCACGAGACAGGCCAGCCGGTGCCCGAAACCAGGGGGCAGATCGTGCGCTGCGCGCTGGAGAGCCTGGCGTTGGAATATCGCCGGGTGGCCGCGTGCCTGCAAGAGCTTGCCGGCCGACCGCTGGCGACACTGCACATCGTAGGCGGCGGCTCGCAGAACACGCTGCTCAACCAGCTCACCGCCGATGCCACAGGCCGCACCGTCGTTGCCGGGCCAGTCGAAGCCACCGCCATCGGCAACGTGTTGGTGCAGGCCATCGCCCTCGGCCATCTCCCCGACCTGGCTGCGGGCCGGGCCCTCGTGCGCCGCTCCTTCGCCCTCGACACCTACGAGCCGCGCCACACCCTCGCCTGGGACGAAGCGTACGAGCGCTACCTGAAACGCCGGGCATAGATCTTGACTCCGACTTTTCCCACCGATCCCATTTTATCACGGACTGGACCAGTGGGCAAGAAACGCAATCGGCTTCTGTGCCGCTCCCCTCAGCCCTGCAGCTGCCGCAGCCGTGCCAGGGCGGCCGTGTAGCTCTCGTTCTGCGCGGCCCACTCCACCAGGCGATCGCAGGCAAACTCCTCGCACTGGGTGCAGTTGCGGTGGCCCCGCCGGTCGACACAGCAGGCCAGGATCCAGCAGTCGGCCGACCAATGGGTGGCGCGATCGCCCAGGCAGCCGGTGCAGAACATCTTGCGCTCGATGACCTGGGCCATGCCCTCGCCCTCCGCCAGCCAGCCCTGGCGCCTGAACCAGTCGACCACGACCCGGGCCGCGGCCGGGTCCGTCGGCGCCAGCCGGATCTCGCACGTCCCGCAGTCCAGCCCGCAGGCAGCCATCATCGCGCTCTTCATGTCACCCTCCGCCTTCGATGGACAGGGTCTCGTAGCTGTCACCCTGGATGTATCCCAATCGGAGCGCCAGTCGCTCCGAGGCGGCATTGGCCGCCAGCCAGCGCGGCTCGATGCCCCGCTCCAGACAGTGGGCGACCAGTTGCGCCCCGACCACGGTCGCCAGGCCCTCTCGGCGATAGCCGGCCGCCGTCTCGATCTCGATGTCGAGCGCCTGGCGGCTGGCGGCCATCGACGTGGCCGCACTCACGATCCTGTTCTGGCGAACGATGCAATAGCCGATCCCACGCTTCAGGAAATCGTCGATAGAGGCAAAGCTCTCGAAGAAATACTCGCTACGCGCCACCGTCGGGCTGGTGGCCGAGTCGGCGTGGGCTCGACCAAAGTGCCCTTCGAGGACGCTGTCGATCAGCACCCGATCGCGGGCGCAGTCTTGAAACAGAGCAACGAGATTCTGCCTGTCGGCGCGGCCCGGATCTCCACGGGCAGCGTCATGGCTCACTCCCCGAAGCGGCCTCCATCCGTGCCAGAATCGCCTCCCACTCGGGCGTCCCGTGCAGGATGCGTAACTCCTCTTGCCCTCTGGTCCAGGCCGCGTGCCGCCAGCCGTGGTCGGCCGCGGCCTGCAAGTACCCGAGCGCCTTCCCCCGGTCCTGCAAGCGAGCCCAGGCCAAGGCCGCGATGTGGTAGTAATAGTCCGGGTTCTCCTCGCGCAGGGCAAAGACCTGGTCGTAATAGTGTGCCGTCCGGGCGTACTCTCCCCGCTGGTAGTAATCCCAGCCCAGCTCGGCCAGGTGATCGATCGGGTCGTACATGTAGTAGTAATAGGCGTACTCGCAGTTTCGCTCGAAACCGACCTTCTCGGCCGTCTTCCACGAGCCGACGTTGAAGGCATTGCAGTGCCAGCCGACGGCGCGGAAGCCGTGGGCCAGGCAATGCTCCACGGTCGCGGCCACGGCGACCGCCGCCAGCCCTCGGCGCTGGTGGGCAGGATGGGTGACGATGCCCACGTCGATCCGGGCGCCGACCACGCAGTCGGGCACGCACCAGGTCACGACCTCCTGCCCGTGCAGGACCACAAAGCTGACACCCCTGGCCAGGAAGTTGTCCTCCGTCCACCACATCTGCTCGATGTCCATCCATTCGCGCACCTCTTCAGGAAAGACGACGTGCGGATCGTGCAGCAGGGCGCGATCGATGCGGCGGACGGTGTACCCTTCGGGGAGATTCGGGCGCCAATCGAGCGTGAGCGCGCGACATAAATAGTGATAGCGCTCGAGCTTTACCGCTGCGTGGGTGGGGATCAGGTCCGGCAGCCTGGCTTCCCACGTCGCGGGGTGGACCGCCAGGGACATCGATTCGGCGCCGTTGACAAACACCTCGCCCGCAAAGATCCGCTCTTTGAGCAGGCGGCGGAGGGCGTCGTTCGTCTCCGGGTTGCCGTCCTCCCCGGCGAGGAGATAGCCTTCCACGGTCAGCGCCAGGGCGGTGCGGGGCCGGTCCACGTCGTCGACAAAGATCCGGCCCGGGCTGTTGCCTTCCATGGCAGCGCGGATGGACAGGCTGTAGTCGAATCCCTCAAACAGGGACCGGGCCCGGCCAAACTCGGTGGGGGTCAGTTCGTGCAGCATCGAATCTCCTTTCCTATCTGCCCAGCCAGTCTTGCACCCAGCCGGCGTCCAGCCGCGCCAGGCGCGCCTTTTTCAGATTCTGCCTCATGATCCACTGCACGTCCCGGTCGGGCACGACCAGCCACTTTTCCATCAGCGCCTGGCCCTCGGCGGGCAGGGCGACGACGGCCACACTCCAGCAGTAGCCCAACCCCTGGCGCAGGGTCAAGAACGCCGGGCTGCGGCGGTCGGCACTCTGCGCCAGCGAGGCCGTGATCCGGTCCAGGATGTGCAGCACCTCCCGGGCGTGCGCGGCCTGGCGCAGCAGGCGGGGCTCGCACAGTGCGGCCGCGGCCGCTCGTTGCTCCAGCGGCATGCCCTGGCTCCAGTCGCGCATCTCGGCCAGCAAGGCCTCCATGTCGGCGTCCCCCAGCCGCTGGAGGGCCATGGCGACCGCCTCGCGCAGGCGCCAGCGGGGATCAGAGGCAGCGCGGCGCAAGAGGGGGAAGAGGCTGAGATCGCCCTCGGCGACGAGGCGCCCCAGGCCGACGACGCCGCAGAAGGCCAGGAACTCGTAGGGTGAGTTCACCGGCGCCCAGTCGGCGGTGAAGGCCAGGTAGCGATCGAAGAGCGGGCGATCGCCCTCGTCGGCGACTACCTGGGCCAGCTCGATGTTGCCCCGCGGCCCCGGCAGCCCCGATTCCTGAAGCAGGTACGCGTCCCAATCGTCGAGGGCGCGCAGTTGGGTGCGATAGTCATCGGCTTTGGTCATAGCAGGCCTGCCTGGCAATGGCTGTCCAACCAGCCGTATCTACCCAGAAGATATTACGGTCCACCCCTTTTGTCAAGTTCAGCGGATGGCGCGAAGGGGGGAAGTCTAGTGATGGAGGACCAGCGGCAGGTAGATGTGGGACAGGGACGTGATCGACAGTGCCATTGAAGTATTCGCTCCAGGAGTCAAAGGCGTAGCCATAGGCAGGGGTGGCCGTGAGCTGCACCACAGTGCCGGGGGTGTAGCTGCCATCGCAGTTGGCCGGGGTCCTGGTGACCCGGCCGCCATAGCTTGGATAGATCGTGGGGTTGACGTGGTAGCAGGCGGGCGTTACGGCAAGGTTGCCCCTGACGATCGTGTTTTGGTTCATGACAACCGTCGTCGGGTTGGCCGTGCCGGTGAGGCCGTCGCTCCAGCCGGTAAAGACGTAATTGTAGGCCGGAGCGGCGGAGAACTGGACCTCGGTGCCGGCGATATAGTAGTCGCCGCAGTTGGAAGCGGGCGAGACGCCCACCGAGCCGCCGTAGGCAGGGCTAGCCAACACGGTGAGCCGGTAGCAGAGGATAAAGTTGGCGGTGACGGCCTGGTCGGCGTTCACGGTCAGGGTGACGGGGTTGGCCGAGCCGACGAGGGCGCCGCTCCAGTGGGAAAAAAGGCGGGCGGTAGCGGGCACCGCGGTGAGCATAACGCTCGAACCCAGGCTGTAGAGGGTGTTCGAGGCGCAATCGGGGGGCGGGCTGAGCTGGACGGAGCCGGACAGGACGGGCGCGACCGAGGTAGTCAGGCGGGCGCAGACCTGATCATGCCCCAAAAAGCAATTCGGCTTCTGGCATTCAGGGCCAGGGGAGATTGGATGGCGCAGGGGGCCCGGGCCCCTAATGCTCCTCCTGGTAACGCGTCACCGCATCCCTGACGGCCTGCACCTCGACCCCCATCTGGCTCGCCAGGTCGCGCATCGCCAGGCGCACGTCCACATCCTCCGGCAGCCCCAGCTCGGCAACCAGATAGTCAAGGGGCACCTGGCAATACGCCACCACCTCTTGCAGCGTCATCCGCCCCTTGATATCGGCCCCTGGCACGCGGCTCCCATCCTGCGGCAGCACAAAACCCTCTCCTGTGCCGTCACCCTGGCCTTGCCCCACGGGCGCGTGCTCCTCCGCCGGCAGCGGCTCGGCCACGGGCGTTGGCTCTACTGGCGCGACCAGATCCCCTTCCGTCGCTCCGCTCGCCGCGGCGCCAAACCGCCCCATCTCCGGCGTCCAACTGCCGTCCAGGTAAACCGTGACCCCCTGGCGCACGATGGACACTTCCATGTCCTCGACCACCTTCTCCAGGTCCTTCAGCGCCGTCTCGGGGGCCACACTCTCGCCTGCACCGAGCATCACATAGAGCGCGTCGAGCGGCACCTGGTAATTCTCCGACACCTCCCTCAGCGTCATCCACCCCTTGATGCCAGCGGGATCGGGGTTGCCCTCCGCGTCCAGCAGGACGTCGCCGCGCCCGCTTGTCTGCCACAACCCGGCAGCCTTGGCCATCCACACACTGCCCAACAAGGCGACGACGACCAGCGCAGGCATCAAGAACTTGTTCACGCGGATCGGTTTCATGCGATCACCTCTTTGCCTTTCTTGGGTTTGTGGAAAGTGGGCAGGCTGAGGCCGAGGGTCACGTCGAGTGCGCCGGAACGCGGGCAGGCGTCGAGGCACGCCAGGCAGCCGATACAGTCGGCTGAAACGGCCGGGCTGGCGTGGGCCACATCGATCCGCACCGGGCACGGCGCATTGCACACCGCGCACCCCTGGCAATCCGTCTCTGTACGTCGGATACGCAACAAGCTCAAGTTACCCAGGATGCTAATGATGCCGCCCAGCGGGCAGAGGTAGCGGCACCAGAAGCGGTTGGCGAACAGTGACCCGGCGACGATGCCCAGCGCGACGGCGTACGCCGGCCACTGCTCGGCCAGGTTGAACTCGAACAGCCAGCCGAGACCAAAGATGGTGCGGTAGGGGTCATAGTCGGCGAACCAAAGCTTGACCGTCGCGATCGTCGCATACAGGATGCCGGCAAGCACCACGTACCGCCCATACGTCAGCACGCGGTCCAGCCGGGCAGGCAGCACGACTTCCGGCCGCCGCAGCCTTGTTCGCACCCAGTTGAGCAGGTCTTGCAGCGCGCCAAAGGGGCACACCCAGCCGCAGAACGCGCCGCCGGCGACGATCACCCCGGCGATCAAACCCAGGGCCAGGATCAGGTTCGAGGAGGTGCAACGCACCTGGGTTATGCCGCGCCCTACACCGGCTTGATCACCCGCCCCAGAAACAGAATACTGCCCGTGCGCTTCTCACGGATCAGGAAGAGAAAAGGATGATCGGCGCGAAAGAGAGGGGGCGGCGGCGGCACACACCTCAACCCCATCACCACCGCGGTAGCCGCGGCCGCTTCGGTGCCCTCCTCGTTCACAGCCACGAATGCCTTGTGCAGCACCGCCTGAATGTGCAGCGAGTCTGCGCCCACCATCCCGGCAAAATCATCTGCGTCAAACGCATCGACCATGCCCATCGAATGCAGCGCCTCGCTCAACTCGATAGGACAGGTGATCTCGAACCTGGGCAGCCACGCCTGGACCTCAACAGCCCATAGATCCCTTGTCCACCGTTCCAGGTTCTCTTGCGTCAGGCGCGCCTCGACATCCGCCAGCCCGTCGATCTCACCCGGCAAGAGCACGACCATCGACAGATCATCCCCGGCATAGGGCAGCTCGAGCACCTGCAAGCCATCAACCTCTCGATACCCGAACTCGGCTTTCTTGGTCATCATCGACACCTGGACCTGGCGCTCGGACGTCACCGAAAAGGGGGCATCGCGCGTCAGGGCCGGGTCAAATTGGCTGGCCCAGCTCCCCTTGAAATAGATCGCGTTGGTCAACACCAGGCGCGTTAGCTCGTCGATGATGCCGGGTGGGATCAGCTCCCGGATCTTGCGCTCAGTCTTTTCCTCGGCCCAGGCGTTGATCTTGAGCCGCGCCGCCTCCGGATCATAATAATCCACGGCCGTAATCTCCACGCCATAGTAGCGCAGCACCAGCCCGACGAACGGTGCCAGCAGGGTATACCCCGTGTACGGCCACAGCGCGTTGGCCACCTTGAGCTGGACCTGTCCCTGGCGCCCGACCTCTGCCAGCCTGGCTTCCAGGGTGGCAAAGGCCGCGTGAAGCGGCTCCTGATCCAGCCCAAAGTGTAGAACCTGTGCCATCTGGGCCCCTGTGCTGCCGCGCGCGCCGGCATAGGTCATTGCCAGCGCGGTAGAGATGCTATAGGGGGAGAAAAAGAGATTCCCCTCCACCCCCCTCAGCTTCTGGTAGAGTGCCAGGGCAAAGTCGGTATTCCCGTGCACGAGAGCCGATAGGTTGACATCTTGCTTTTCTTGGACCACTTGCTCCAATGGGTTCATCGTTTACTCCTGAAGAGAGGCCATGGCCTCGTCCAACGTCCAGGCTCGCCCCCGGGCCTCGGCCGCGTCCGCCAGCTCGGGCGAAAGCGCCGCCTTGAGCTCGGCCAGGGTACCGCACACCTGATCCTGGAGCTGCTGCTCGGCGGCAGGGTGACCGAGGATAAAAGTCAACAGTGCCGCCGCCTTTTCCTGCTGCCCCACCTGAGCCAGCACCTCGCCCCACCCCAGCAGGCTGGTCAGAATGACTGGCGGCGACTGGATCTCGATCGCTACCTGCAACGCCTCGCGATAGTGCGCGCGCGCCCGGACATGGTCCCCCTTGCGCTGCGCCAGGTCGCCCAGACTGATGAGGGTCAGCGCCACGCCCCGCTGATGGCCGATCTCGCGCTTCAAAAGCAGGCTCTCCTCATACAGGCGCTCTGCCTCGGCGAATTCTCCCAGGTGGCGGCAAGCATCGGCCAGGGCGCGCAGCGAGTCAGACTCGCCCCAGCGAAAGCC
>JAFGIA010000249.1 GCA_016929795.1 Anaerolineae bacterium | reverse complement strand
GTAGCTGATGCGCGCGAGAAACTTGCGCGACTTTATCCAGAGATACCATGACTCCAACATATCAAAACTTTTGTGGCCGAGTACTAGACGTGACTTAAGGGAGTGTCGTGGACGAAAACACGGCTGAAGCCGCTACTACAGGGGGCGTTTCAGATTCTTTGATAACATAATGTTGCGTCAATCGGGTGCCGATCCAGGGTTTGGTAGGTCGTCATCAAGGCTAAGGAGACGGCCACGCAACCCTCTGGGGAAGCGGTTCGACCAAACTTACCAAAAATCCTGAAATGCACCCCTACTACAAACTCGTCAAATCAGAGTTGACGCACTTGCAGATTCCCTTCTGAGATCCATGGAGGTGTCGAGGAATGCCAAGTCCATCGATGGAACGGGCTAAACAGCTCTACTGGCAGGGCTACTATGACGAAGCGCGGAAGGTGCTATGGCAAATTCTGCAAACCAACCCGCGAGATTTCGAGGGCTGGCATTGGCTATTTCGCATAGCAGACTCGGATGAAGTGAGGCTTTTCTGTCGTTACTACCAGTGTCGTTTCAGGCCGAAATTGGCTAAATTTGCCAACGAACACGCAACACTCGCCGCTCAGATGTGGACCTCATTACCCGCAGCCACTAGCCGCGTGCAGGGTTATCCCACACACCCCATGATCCCGCTAGACGGCGCCACAACGCTGATCACTGCTTTTTTCCGCGATGCAGCCGGCGGTCCCATCGCCGATGACAGCCCCGTTTCATTCCAGACAGACAAGGGTGAGATTAACCTGAGCACACCGGTAACCAAAGGTGGAATCGCTCAGTGCCTACTGATGTCGGCCAATAAATCCGGCAAAGCTATCGTTATGGCGCAGCAAGGTGCTCTCTCGGGCAGGATCGAAGTTGAGTTTACAGCAGGTCCGCCCCACCGTATCCAGATCGAATCCAGTTCGACAGAGGTTTCAGTTGGAAAGGGCACGACTCAGATCACGGCGACGGTCACCGACGAGCACGACAACATGGTGGCGGATGGCACCAACGTTGATTTTCGCACGCAGGGCGCAACCCTACAATCCACCTCGGTCTCTACGGTTGATGGCAAAGCCAGCACACAGCTCACTGCCGGCCCCAAGGCAGGGGTTATCGAGGCTACGGCCAGCACTGGCGGCATCTCGGCGTCAGCAGCAGTGACGCTCAAACCTGAAGCACCGCACGGCATCAACCTTGTCCTGGAGCATGACACGGTCGCTGTTGGCGGCAATCAATCACGTGTCACCGCGGAGGTTAAGGACGAGCACGGCAATCCGGCGGCCGATGATAGAGATGTTACCTTTAGCGTTTCTCCCAATGCAGCAGCCACCCTTACGCATACGACTGCGAAGACAAAAGATGGTAAGGCAGACACTACTCTCATATCCCGGACAACAGCGAGTAGTGTGGAGGTTTCGGCTACGGTGGGTCCTGTTCGCATGTCAAAACAAATCACCCTGGCCCCTGGGCCAGCGCACAGAGTAGAGCTCAACGCCTATACTAGTGCAATTCCGGTCAACGGCGCACGATGGGCTGTCACGGCATCTGTTACGGATGAATACGGAAACAAAGTAGACGATAACACCAAGGTCATCTTCCGGTCGACTGCTGGCAACCTGCACCCTTACCCCAACCTTGCCCCGACGATGAACGGTAGAGCCGAAGCAGTGATCTTGTCGGAAGAGACTGAAGGGTCGGGCACCGTGGAAGCAGAGGTCAATCATCACACAGACACAGTGGATGTCCGATTCACGGGTCGCAGCACGCAGCTTTGCCTGTCATGCAAGCGGCTGGTGGCGGACAAGACCAAGTCTTGCCCGGTGTGTGGCACGGACAACAGGAACTGGTCGTGGCATTGGCTCGACAACCTCCAGAGATTTGCTCCACCATTTTGGGCTATTGTTGTGCTCGCTGTATTCATCACCGGGGCACTTCCGCTCGTGGCAGCCCTAGCAGGCATCGAGGCCAAAATTGTGAACATTACGTGTTTGTCGACTGGCGCTTCGCTCGTCTTGTCAGCAGCCGTTGTCATCATTGTATATGCCGTTCGCTTCCGCCTGCGTGAATACGAGTTTCTTCGCCAGGTAAAAAAGCGAAAATGGCCGGGCCTATGGGCACTCTCCCTGGCGACCCTCGGCATTGGGCTGATCCTCTTTTTGGTGCAGATCGTGTGGCTGTGGCGAGTCGTGGTTACTGGAGACAGGAGTACGTGGGTGGTTAACAGGTTCGATCAGCAGGGAGTCGCCAGCCCTGTGTACGATTCAAAGACACGCTTTGTCGATCCTGCTCTTTCTCCCGATGGAAAAACTCTGCTCTTTGCTTCGGACAGCGAAGGGAACTGGGAGATTTACGCCGTGCACCTGCCGGGGAGCAAGGCCATCAACCTGACGCACAGCGACGCACAGGACGCAGGCCCGATGTGGAGCGAAGATGGGTCGATGGTGATTTTTGCTTCGGACCGAGGCAAGCGATGGCAGCTCTGGACCATGCGTGCCGATGGCACCGATCCCCACCTGCTTTCGCCTCGGGAGATGGCAACAGTGACCGCAGCAGCATCACCTGATCTGACACGCACAGCCTTTTCCGTCGCCGATCGAGGCTTTTTTGACGCTCTGGAGCATCGAGAGGGGCTAAAGAGGAAGATCGCCCTGGCAGTAAACATCTTCTCTGTCACCGCCGGCCCTGTGTTGGTACTCGCGCTGATGCTCGCAGGCGTGAAAATGTTCACCGAAACTCTGGATACTGAATTTGCACGCCCCGTCTTTTTTGATATTGACAGTTTGACCAAGCTGGCACTCAAGTCGGTACATGAGCACCTTCGGTTAAGAGAAGATGCGGATGGACAAGCAGTAGGCCCATCGCGGCTCCCGGTCGGGATGGATGCTCAACACCTGGCTGACGTCACCACCAGGGTGTCGGACTCGGTCGAGAAGACCTTCCACATCTCGACCAACAAGAAACAGCCGTTGGTGCTGAACAGCGTGGTTGGGCGGCGGGACGGTGGACTCGGCTTTCTGTTCGAACAGATCAACGACCGGCGCTATTACTGGGTCGAGACGGATCTCGACGGGAACGTGTCGGGGATCGACGGCAGGCCACGAGTTGAGAGCCTGAGCATTGTTTCGGTTGATCGCACTGATTCAGGTGGACTCAAAATGGTGGTGACGAGAAAGATCGAGATGGAGAAGAAGGAGGAAAAGACAAGGGAAGTTACGTTCGTGACCGAGGACACCCGCTACGAAGTCGAGACGAATGAGTGGGGCTATATCCATTCTCTGCAAGAAAAGAGTGACGACAAAAACAAGGGCCTGTGGGCGCCCACGAGTTGACACAAAGGCAGCTCAGGGCAGAAGGGTGTTCCAGCAAAAACTCGGGCTGGCGATCGCAGAGGCCGCCAGCCCGAATACACGTCAGCTGATCTGGTTGCGCCCAGCCTCCTTCACCAGGCGTAGCCCTTCGAGGCGTACCATATCAGGCAGCAAGGCCTGGTAGACAGCGCACTGCGGGGAGCGAACGTCGTATCGACCTGTCGCCCGGTACGTTTGCAGTGGGCAACCACCCGCACACCAATAGCGCCACCGGCACGTCGTGCACCCCTCCTTGTCTTCGACAGACAATCCACGGATTCTATCGGGTGCATCCCGCACATCGCGCCAGGGCTCACCCGCCCACACCGTGCTCACAGGCCGGTCCATCGCCATCTGGCATGCCGACACACGCCCATAATGGTCAATCGCGAGGTGGTTGTGATCCACTGCACAAGCATAGTGATGCGGCACCAGCATCTGGATGCGATCGAGTAACGAGCCAACCAGGGGATAGTCAGGCAAGCATGACTCGATAGCCTGAAAGGCATCCTTGATCGCTGCAATTAGAGCGCGGTCCTCCGGCTGCAAAGTGAACTGTCCCGCATCGACGTCGTTCTCACGATAGAAGTTCAGGCAAAAGCGCACACTGCGCTCGATGAGCCAGACCACCGTCGCCGGCAGTCCTTCCAGGTTTCGCGCCGTCACGGTCACGTTCGCATCAGGGCGGATTCCCAGGGCGAGGGCGCGGTCGATGGTGGCTCGCACGCTTCGCACCGATCCGGCTCCACCGACACGCGGCCTTTGCGCATCGTGCGTGCCGTTGAGTCCGTCGAGGGAAATGGCGAGTTTGATCCCCGCACGGGCAATCGCGCGCAGCATGCTGTCATCGATCTCGAGGCCATTACTCAGGAGAATCGGCTGTATCTCCAACCCCGAGCGGGCAGCTTGCTCCTCCGCATAACCGTGCAGCCGGAGCACCAGATCGAGGCACAGGGTCGGCTCGCCGCCAGCATACTTGATCTTGACGCGGCGGAAGCCCTCCCTGGCTGCAGATCGCATCAGTGCATCGATTGCGGCATAACCAGTGCGCGCGTTCATTGACTCGTCAGTGCGTGACACGTAGCAGTAGGCGCAATCCATGTTGCAGGCATTGGTCACGTGCAGCCAGGCCACGAGCGTATCGGGTACCTCGGGTGGGACGGTCCACGACTGACCCACGGGGTGCAACAGGCCAGCGTGGAGCATATCGTCGATGGTGGCATGGCAGTCGTTGGCAGGCCAGTTGGACGGCAGGCCGGCGAGGACATCCGGGATTCGGCGGCCGCCGGTGAAGGTATTGAGGAGATGGCGGGCTGCTGGGTTCAGGGCCGTCACACCGGTGGGCATGGCGGAATCGGAAACGGTGTGCCAGCTTGCGTTCAGGGGGATTACGTGAAGGTTGCTGTGAGGTTTCAACAAGGATGATCCGGGGTTGTTGCAGTCTGAAGGCCAGGTCAGACTGCTGATGGCGTGCGAGCACGCCTGGCATTGGCATTCTACAAAGTCAGCAGGTTGCCCACTGACGAGGATGCGTGGCAAATCCATTTGATCCTCCTTGGTGCTGAGCCCGATCATGTCAAACTCGCGCCTCCCGACTGGGAAAAATCTAGTGTGCTTAAGTGAGCCATCTCCTGTATCCGGTGGCATACCTCGAGCAGCGCCGGATGATCGACGGTTTGGTTTCTCCTGTGCCACATCTCTTCGATATACTCGCTCCAGTGCAGAGCTTCGTTAAGCGAGCCGAGATCGTATAATCGACGCTCTATCTTGTTGACCACATCCATGTAATGTTCATAGTTTTGAAACGAAGCCGAAGTGACGCGGCCGATCGCTTCGCAAGCTTCCAGATAGAAGTCGAATGCTTCTGGATATTTCTTTTCATCGAAGGCTGCATCACCCTGGCCTTCATACTCGGTGGATTGTGCGGGATAGAGGATGCGTTGACAGGCCAGCGTGAACTGCTGGTGCTCACGGAGGTGCCCTGTTTTCGACCAGAGATGAATTCCTTCTTCGGCAAGCCGGACTTGGAGAGCCGGATCGTCGAGGGCACGCAGTTTTTCCTCGATGATACCCACGAGCCTGTCATAGGCGCTGCGGAAACTCGATCCTGAACGAGTTCTGATGCTCACGGCGGCACAGGCTTGGACATACAGTTTCATAGCCTGATCATACTCTCCATCATTCCAGAGGAGGGTAGCACGACGATCGGCTGCCGACGAGATGTAACGCTGGTATTGTTGCTTTTCTGCTACTTTCTCCAGATCCAAGAGTTTTTCTTCGAGTGCCCTGCGCTGGTTCGGATCCTTCCGCCATTCCATGGAGTACAAATCACACAGATCATCCAAAAGATCCGCTACTCGGAAGTAAAGGCTTTCCTCTTTCACCATCTCCATCGCACTTGTCAGTTTCTTTTCGGCGTCTTGCCACAGTTGCTCTGCTTCCTCCAACTTGCGCTGCTTTGCCTTTCTGTTTGCCTCGTCCCGGAAGAGTGCGCCCAGTTCTCCTTCGGCTTCTGCCTGCCAGAAACGAAAATCGTTCTCACGCGCGATTTCGCTTGCCTGCTCGAGCGTCTTTTTTGCCCGATCGTAATCCCCTCTCTTTCTGTCTTTCGAGCCGATGCGCCGTCGATATAATTCACCTTGACTGATCAGGAGCCGTACTCTGTCATCGGGACCTCCAAAGTGCGTACAATGACTTTCAGCCTCTTTGAGCATCCTTTCAGCATGCCCGAACTTGCCCATTGCCTGATAGATCCGCCCTTGATAGCTACGTGCAAGTCCCAGACTACGTAGATCACCAAGTCCTGTGAACAGCGTGGCTGCGAGCTGTGTATAACCGAGGGCAGGACTTGTTTGTCCCCGCAAGTTCAGCGAGTGAGCCCTTTTCATGGCGACGGAAGCTAGCCGATATCGATCTATCGGCTTGAGGTTCCGAGCAATGTTAAAAGCGCGTGTCCAGGCGTCGTCTGCGGCTTTAAAGTCTCCCTGCATGTCATAGGAGTGGCCTAAAAAGTCGAGCTGGAGGGCGAGATTCCATTCTAGTCCAAGCTCTTCCGACATATCGACGGCGCGCCTCCGTCGCGAAAGAGCAAGCTGGTTGTTTCCCTCGAGAGAATAGGCCCATCCCAGTGCGCCATAGATATCTGCATGGAGCTCCCGCGCAGGAGTGTTCTCTGAAGGTCGCTGCTGCAACAGCAACTCCTCGAGCGATTTGATCACATGCTGACGGGACGTGGCAGCGCCCGGGATTTTCCACCATTGCTGACGGACTCGCACCATGTCGTGAATTTCGCATTTGGCGCGGTCAGTGGCAAGCTCGTCCGGAGTCCAGGCACTCAGAACGGTCAACTCGAGCTGTTCGCAGAACCCCTCCTGGTATGCTTCAAACGCCTCATAGTAGACTCGGCGCCAGCGCTCCCAGCCCTTCGCCACGTTACCATCGAGCTCGTAGAGCAGCTCCTCTGCCGACAGAGCATGCCTGCGACGCTCCATCTCGACGGCCTGCGCTGGCGACTTGGCTGTTTGATGCCCGCGCCGCAAGGCGTCTTGTTGCGATTTGTAATACTCAAGAATGCGTTCATTTAGCCACGCGATGATAGGCCCAAGATCGGAAGCCGGGATCTCCGTTCGGTTCGAACCCTCATCACAAAATGATTCCCACAGACGATCCAGATCGGGGGGAAATAGATTTGCACGCCTCCCTGCCAGCACCATGGAGATTGGGATGCTGCCTTCCCAATACCGTTTGTTCACATCATCACGAATCCGATCGTGCAGCAGCGTATTGATCTCGGGAGGCCCGCCAGCGGACGAGCGCTCGCCCAGTTCTCGGTATTTGACGATGTACAGGTGCTTGAAGGTCTCCAGGATAACAGGCTGCCAGCTTGATAGACTGTGTAGAAAAGCATAGATGTCGGCGTTGAAACGGCGCCGGAAGAGAGCCATGTAAAGAATTGCCCACTGACGTTCGGGCCCTTCGGCACCGAGTAGATGGATCAAGTCCTCGAGTAAAGTTTCCTCCACCCGGTCACCTGGGATTTCCTCCAGCACGTCGACGATTGAGTCAATATCCAGGTTATCTGGGTCGAGGTAAGGCAAGAGCCGCAGGGTAATGATGTCGAGGGCAAGAGAGACCAGAACGGGAACTCCGCCTGTCTTGCCGAGTAGGTGCCTTGCCAAGTGATCAATTGCCTCTTGGTCGAGAACATCGTATGGCCCTAATACAGCGCCCACGTATTCGGCAACCTCGTCGAGAGAAAATGTGCTCGGTTGATATTCACGGATGCCCGGTGCACCTGGTGCCGTAGCAATGCGACTACGTCCACCAATCACCACCGCGACATCCTTGGCGATGGGTAAAAACTCGTTAAGCAGCCACTCACTCACGCGACCGAGTTCAATGATCTCCCACGTGTCGAAGAAGAGTGCGACTCCCCGCTTTCCATTTGTCCTACGATCTCGGGCGAGATTGATGAGGCACTCCCCAAAGATCTGTTTCATCTCGCTCAGGAGAGAAGCAAGGATCTCGCCGCCGTATCCGCGACTACGCTGGTCATCAAATTGCCGGCGTTTTGCGAGATAGGGCTCAAAGTATTTGCCAACGGGATCGAGAGATGAAACGATGCTCGCCATGACACCGCTTACACGCTGGTTCGCTGTGTCATAAAAATCGATCAACTGGCGATTGCACTCAATTCCCTGGTTTTGACAGTGCTTCTGCAGACCCAAGAGGGCCCAGGTCTTTCCTTCACCACCATCCGGACCGAGGATGCTTAAAACCCTCTCACTCGCATCCATCGGTCGAATCATTTCAAAGTCCTCTACTGCTTGCTTGCGTGGGATCAACGGCACCCCTGCTTCATAGATCATCTGTGACCTCCGGCAAGTACAAGTGCGCTTTGCGAATACCCTGCGGCGTTAGCACTACTCACCCCAGTCCCCAATCTCTGGAAACTTGTTCTTGATTGCGTTGATGAAACGATCATGATCTTCCATCAGCAGATTGATCAGTTCTTGATCGCGGCCAAAATCCTTGAGTAGAGATCGTACGCTCGCGTGCGCATCCTGATAGAATTCGTCGAGTATCTGCTCGAACTCTGATACAAGCGTAGTTTGAACGTCGCCCTCTAGTGGCGTCCCAACATGAAAGATGTGGAGCATGTGATACAGCCATTCGATCGTATTGGTCTTTTTGTTCATGGCGGAAAGCGTTGTGCGATAGGACCGGGCGGCTTCACGATGGATTTGTGCTTGTGTCCCGCCCGAAGGAGTGCTTAGCTTGTGCATCATTAACCGTCGCACTGTAGGGTCCATCTCATAGATCTCTTCGCCAGGGATCTGATCCACCAAGGCAGTGTCCTTCATTTGTTGTACCAGATCAATAAAGCCCTGGCTTCCCCATCCATTGAAGATCAGATCAAGCGGCGGTAGAATCTCACGCAGAATGTCTGCATCGAACCGACGCAGAGGAGAACACAACTCCAAAGCTCTCTGCATTTCCCGAGGCATATGCGCAAGCAGAAAGTCATCGAGAACGTCTTTCACAATGCAACTCGCCAGACTTGACTCATAGTGCTTCCATGTCTCGGGGCCGATGTGATTATCGCACACAATTGTCTCCAGCTCTTTGACAACTGCCTCGTTGGAGGGAGGATAGTTGGACGTGAGCTTGACAATGAGGCGTTCAATGGAGCGCCACGGACCTGGCGGGATCCCGATCATCGTATCTTCCTCAGCCGGTTCTAACAGTTTGATGCGCCGTGTTCGGCGAAGCACTTGAATCTCTTCCCATGCCGCAGGCTTGCGCCCGGCAACGACGACAAGGGTGCGACCACGCGAAGCCAGGTGAAAAAACACTTCCTTCTCCAACCAGCGTCTTACAGCCAATTGGGCATCGTCAACACTATCGAACAAAAGGACAGCCGGTCTTTGGCGCTGTTCCGCTAGATCGTGGACATAAGCCACGAATGCCCTGGCCACATCGGAAGCGTTTTCCGTGAATATGTGCCAGCTATCGGGCTCGGTGTCCTGCGGATAGGGCACCCTGCGGAAGCGGTCTAGTGCCCGGTCGAACTCGCGTGTACGAGCCCATTCTGTCTTTAGCTGCTTAACTTGGTCTTCCAGAATGGTTGCAGCACGCCGGTGAGGCAACAAGTTCTCTGGTGATCTTTCAGAAGATGCCGGTGTACCGGCGAATGAGAGAGCGGGCGCGAGTTTTCGTAAATCAGTCAAGGCAACGGGGTGCGCAGATGTTTTTCGTCGCTGGATCTCTTCGAGAAGCGCCGTCTTGCCGATTCTGGGGATGCCGTAAAAGTTCAGCACCGAATGGTAGACACTTTTCCCCTTATCCAGGCGCTCCAGGGAATCGGAAATTGCCTTTAACTCTTTGTGGCGATCCTCAAACGGCCCGGGAGGAGAATCTGATCTGCTCACAAACCTTCCTCCTGTCAATCTATTCTTCTTCCATCAACCGATGCTACTTTCCAACGGTTTCATCCCTACCCATCCAGGATGACCGAACTGCCTAGCGTATCGTTGTCTCAACGGGGGTGTGAGCTCGGGCTGCAACTGAGCCAATGCTTCGAGGTAGGCTTGCGCCTGATATTCGGAAAAGGCTACAGAACTTGACGCAATGCTCGGCGCAGCCGCTTTCACACGGAGCTTGCCCAATGCACGCGCTGCCATCGCGCGCACATCACCTTCTGGATCACTGAGAGCGGTCAACAGCGGCAACACAGTGCTGCCATTGTCGATCTTGCCCAGGGCCAGAATAGCGGATACGCGCACTGCCGCGTCCGGGTCGCGAGTCAATGGCAACAAGAGCGCCGCGGCGACGGGACTCTTTCCCATTTCGCCAAGTGCGCTGGCTGCCGCAGCCCGTACTCCTCTGTGTCCATCCGCTAGCAAAGAGGCAAGAGGTGCGAATGCCGACAAAGATCCAAGATCTCCAAGTGCCTTTGCAGCCGATTGTCGCACCTCACTGTCCTCGTCGCCTAATGCTGTGACGAGGGCATCAATTGCTCCAGCATCACCCAATCGTCCCAGCGACTGCGCGGCCGCCTGGCGTACACGCTTGTCTTTATCTTGCAGTGCTCGAATGAGGAGCGGCACTGCGTATACATCCCCCAGAACCCGTATGATCCGGACGGCATATTCTCGAACCGCTTCACTTTCTACTTCAAACGCAGATGTCAGGCAAGCAATCACGGAGCGGCTGTCAAACTTGACCAGCGCGTTCATCGCGCTCTCACGCACTGCGCTTTCCTGGTGGCGCAGTGCGGCGACGAGATGGGTGATCGCAGTAGCATCCTGCAGTTCGGCGAGTGCCTCGGCAGCACAAGAGCTCACGCGACCTGGTTGATTTTCCAGCATCCGGATCAGCTGCTCCGTCGTGGCCGGGCCGTCAAAATGAGCCAGCACTTGAACGACAGACGCACGCACTCCCACATCGACATCGCTCAACCGGTCGAAGAGATTCGGCAAGACGCTTGGGGTTCCCAATTCGCCGAGTGCATCGACGGCAGACTCGCGAACTTCGGGGATATCATCTGTCAGTTTTGCGACAATTGCTTCTACCGGTGCCATTGCGCCAAGGTGGGCAAGCGATCTGAGCGCTGCCGCCTGAACAGCGCTGGATGATCTCTGGAGAGCACGGACAAGAGGCTCGCGAGTCGAGACGTCACCCAATGCGCCAAGTGCCTCTGCTGCGGCGCATTGCACATCTTCCTCTGGATCGGCTAGCGCACTGGTGAGAACCGGGATCGAGCTTTTCTCCCCGAGCCGGCCAAGGGCTGTCGCAGCCGCAACGCGCTGACGCCGCCCGCCGTTATTCAGGAGAGATGCAAGCGCATCTTCCGCTGCTCGATCCCCAAGTTTACCCAGGGCTTCGGCAGCAGCCTCACTCACCGTATATTCTGGATCGTCGAGTGCCGAAATCAGAAGGGCAAGCGCCTCACTTGCTCTTAACTGCCCGAGAGCCTGGGCGGCCGTCCTACGCACTCGGCGATCCTCGTGATCGAGTGCGGCGAGGAGAAATGGGACAACCTCGGGATAGTTAAGCCTCGCTAATATCTCGGTCGCGCGCCACGCCATATCTCCACGATGCTCGAGCATAGACGCAAGCAGTGACACGATACGCGCATCGTTCACACACGCCACAACCTCGATGGCATACTGACCACTTTGGCTAGGTGGACACTGAAGCAGTGGTGCCAGCCGATCGACAATCTCGGGCGTTACGACCTTGCACAATGAGGAGATCGCTTCATCGCGAACCGCATCATCTTCATCACGAAGGGCAGAGATGAGTACATCTATCGTATTGTGAGGATCCATACTGCCCAGCACCTGGACTGCATGCTGCCGGGTCAGGGCATCACCTGTTGCGAGAATGTTGGTAAGGTGCGGCACCACGCGTGCATCAGACAAGCTTTCGAGCGCATTGATTGCAAAGTCTCGCAAGGCAAGATCTTGATCGCAGATTGCGTCGACGAGTATCACGCTCGTTTGTGTGCCCACCGTACGCCCAAGCAGTACTTTGGCCTGCTTGAGAGCAGGGAACGGGAGGCGATGGGCCCGATCGCGGAGCAGAGCTGCCAGACGTTCGTGAGCCAAAGAAAAGTTGCCTACACGCATCTCGAACAGCGCTGCGTTCAAGCACATGACAGGCCAATCACTGTTGGAAACTCTGCTCCAGTCAGCGCCTTGGAGCACAGGTTTTGACAGCCCTCGCAGCCAGTGTAAGCTGAGGTTCCCCAGTGAGTGGGCCGCACATGCCAATGATTCATCCGGCTGGATTGTATCCAGCGCCTCCAGCCCTGCATCGCAGAAGAAATTCTGGGCATCCTGGTAAGCTCTTGTCCGGCGGTCGCAGATTGATGTCTTTAGTTCGATGCGTGAAGGCGTGTCACCGTCTATGTCGGGCAGACGCCATCGGGTCTGTGAGAGCGCTAAACACGCTTGATATCGAAGATGTGGAGGGCCGTGATCCACCATGATGCTCAACACTGGGGCAGCGAGGTCGTATTGCTTTAGACGAAGAAGGTGCTCACATGCCGTTGTGCCTGCTTGATTATGGCACTCGCGGGAAAGATACTCAAAGAGCGGGATCGCTTCGTCAACTTTTCGATGATCGAGAAGGGCCTCGCAAGTATCGAGCCGCTGGCTGTAGCCTGGCCGGAGTGCGAGCCAGCGTGCTGCGGCTAGCCCCAGGTGCCGAAAGCGCGGGTGCTCGATAAGGCTCGACGCCACACTCCACAATGGCTCCGGTCTGGTGTACGAATCCGGCAGACGGAAGGTCAGCAGGTGCAAAGCTGCCGGCAGGGCGATTTCATCCTCGCCCAAAGTGAACAATGTCGCAATTGCTGTTGGTGCATCCGCGGCATCCGCGATCATCGAAATGTCATAGAGCAGGCGGCAGTTCAATCGATCCGTTTCTCCGCGCTCCAGCAAGAGTCGCACTGAATCGAGTGCTTCAGCGGGCTCGGTCTCAACTAGCCTGCGCAGAGTCTCCGGTGCTTTTTCTCGTTCTCCCCCAGCTAGTAGCCGGCTGGCAGCCAACCGTCTAATGCGCGCTGGTACATCGGAAGACAGGAACGTGTCCAGTTCCAATCTCGACACAGGTTCTTGGGCAATCGCCGCGATCCAATGCAGCGCAACACGCTCTGATGGGGTTACCAAGTTGAGCAGTGTCTGGATGGCAGTCACCAGGCCTTCCTGACCAACCAGTTGTTTTACCTGTGCCGCGTCCACCGGGCCCAGCAATGATTCTTCCAGGTTGTCTGCTGGCACGATGGTGAGGGGAAAGTCCATGTTGTGCCACAGACTCTGCAAGTGATCAATTGCTCCGCTCTGCCAACTCTTGAAGCGCAACCGCTGGGCTTTGAACCAATACCCGGAAAGAATGGCACCTTCCCCCAACAGCCGCCCCAGGACGGGACGTGCAGTGTCCCAATCTTTCAAATGGATGAGGGCAGTCGCCAGGTTAAACCAGAGATCATCCGTTCCTTCTGCTTCCCTCTTTAGCTTCGACCGGTATAGTTTATGCAACGCAGTGATGGCTGCGTCACAGTGGTGGGTCCTTCCCAATCGTGCAAAACGCTCCAGAGCCGCGTCGCGGACCTGTGGAGCATCATGTTCGAGCAACCGGCTGAGCCGGAGGAGGATATCGTCGCGTAGGACAGCGGCGACGTGCAAATCATCGGCGAGAATGTCGGCTGCGAGCAAAGTATTCTGTTGGAGTACATCGTCATACGGAGCGCAGTGATCTAGAATAGCGCTTAGCAGATCATTTGCAAGAGACCGGGTGTTCAGAGTCAGAGAGAGGTGGCCAGCCATAAGCAGCAGAGGTTCATGCCAAACGCTTCGGTGAATGTACCGCTCCAACTCGAGCTCGCCACTCTGCAGATCTGTAGCAAGGCTGAGAGCTGCTAAATACTCGCCGAAGGTTTGGTGGAGAAAGCCGTATACCGGCCGATCTCGCACATCTATGCCGCGTACGAGGAATAGGCCAATCTGCTCGCTCAGAATCGGGAGCAGTTCCCGTGCGCTCTGCTCCGCTTGTTTTCGTGGAATGCCGTGCCACTCAGCGATTCCGTCTGAGAGCAGGGGAAGTAAGTCCGCTTCACCGATCACGCCAGCTACATTGCCTTCGAGGATGCGGCGCGCGATCGGTGCCAAGATCGCCTTGATCTCTTCCGCATCTATATCTGTTCTACCACGCCCCACCATCCAATATTCAGCCAGGGTTTCCGTAGCTGTTTGGTACACCTGCACGCGTCGCGTCGGCAGCTTGTGACCGCGGCAGTACATCAAAATCGTAACGGTCAACAACAGTGGGTTCGCTGCCATGCGCGCAAACTGGGGCTTGGCACGGAGTTCCTCGATCAAATCCTCGGCAGTGTTTAACCGCATGCCATCCGATTGGGTCTCAAGCGCAGCGTACCACAACTGGATGAAACGCTCGCGCTCCTGACTCCCAAGCTCGGCCAGGGTTGCATGTGTGAACTCTCGCGTAAGGGGTGAACGATCGTATCCGACAATGCGACTCGTGATCAAAAAGTGATTATCGGAGTAGGCGGCTGCCATCTGATGGATACGGTCGGTGATGGAACTGCGCAGGTCTGCGCTCGCTACTTCGTCTAGGCCATCAAGGATGATCAGGCACCGCCCATCTTTGATCGCTCGCTGGATGAAGCGACCAAAATCGCTGTCCGGCGTCGGCTCTCGCCCTGCATAGTCGATCAGGTGCAGGGTACGATCCTGGTCGAAAGCTTTTGCATAGTTCGCGAGTCGGATGAGTACCGGAACACGGTTACGAACTGCGCCGCCGAGGTGAGTCATATCACCTACAGCGAGCGCATAAGCAATGTAGCGGGTTGTGGTTGTCTTTCCAGCACCTGGGTCGCCAAGCAGGACAACGCGTGGCTCACGGAGGAGATCCGCGAGTGTTAGTCGATGCTGGACGGCGTGCTCCGCTGCAAGTTGGGCATAGCGCCTTCCGAACTCCTCTTGTTGCAATAACAAGTCGTGTGTCGCCGCCGTTTTTCCGGGTGGCTCAATCCTCGTATCTTCTTCCGAATACTGAGCAAGTGCCGGGCGCCCTTCGACGGCGCTAAGTGGCATAAAGATACGGGAAATGGGCAAACTGAGCAGCTTGCCGCCCACTTGAGGCGCAAATCCGCGAATGAGATGCTCTTTGAGCTCCTTGGCCAGATAGCGGTAGTATTGTCGGCGGATCCGATCCCAATCAGGCTCTACATCTTTCAGTTTTGCTGAGGCGGCCAGAGATGGTTCGATCTCACCATGGCGTGTATAGCGTCCATGTCGTAAGAACCATACCCCGTCATTGTTTGTCTTCTTGTAAATCAGCCTCTCTCTCCAGCCCCCACCATCCGAATCGTACTCTCGCAACCAAGCCTCGCCCTGACCTCGTTCAAAATCCAGGCGCACGATGTTGTACCCGTTTTCCTTGTCGGAACGCTCGTAACATGCCCCAGCGGCAATTCGCACCGATCCATCTACGCTCTCAAGTATCCAGTTCTTATGCTCATGCCCATGGAGAATAAAGTCAAAATCGCGCTCCAGGTCAGGCGAAAAGCGAGTATCCTCTGCTTCGACCAACCAGCTCGGCGGATGGTGCATCAGGGCGATCTTGATATCGGCTTGTCTGATCTTGTGAGAGAGCCGCTCCATCTGCCAGTGGCTGCCCATCCACAACCTGCCTCGTTCTTCCTGACTATCCCGACAGCAAGACCAGGCTGTGTTAAATCCGGCAATTCCAACCTTTTTCTTACCCAGTTTCCGAACAAGCCCAAAGATTAACCAATCGCGATCTGTGAGGAGGTGATTATAGCCGTGGTCTGACAAGAAAGCACTGTATGCCTCGAGTCGCTCCATATAGCGATTCCACTGAATGTCACATCTTTCAAGAAGAGCATCGATCTCGTGTGGATTTCCTTGGCGGTCTAGCCAGTCGGTCTGGCCCTTGTCTGTCAACATCCGATTCACGTCGTGGTTGCCTGGCACCAAAAAGACACGCGAGCGACGTACTGCAGGACGAAATGCTTTCCTGACCGACTCGAGAAAGCTATTTGCCTCTGCAAACTGATCGCCCAGGCTCTCGCCTTTGCCGCTTCCGACCTGCCCAAAGGCTGCGTCCCCTGTGAAAAAAATAAAGTCCGGGTGTAGATCGTGTTCGCATTGGAGATGCCGCAAATCATCCACCAGGGTGTCTATGATGCGGCGCATATCCCAGGCGTGGCGCGGCTTACCTGCGTGTAAGTCGGAAAGATGAAGCCACGTTAGGGTTTCACTCACGCTTGCGATTCCTTTGCCATCGCCAGTTGATGCAAGTATCTACTCGCAATGTCGAGAGCGCTCAAACTGCACTCACAGGCACACATTGAGGCGAGCATGGGCTAATGCTCCTGCCCAGTTTGGTGTGTCTGCCAATATCTCGAAAGCGAACGTTATTATAACACGTCTTGAAGAGCTGTGCAAGTTTGCATCGGCGCGGCAGAAAACGGCAAAGACCTCAAACTGGCGCTTTGGCTACTACCCCAACCCAAAATCCCTCAAAATCGACCCCCCCACAAACTCCCTCAAAATCGAATTATCCGGCACCAGGTCCGGCCCCAGCGGATGGAACCACTCCAGCAGCGCCAGCAGCCGCTTCGCCTCCACGTACGCCTCCGTCCTCGGCTTGATCTGCAGCAGCAACGGTTCCGCCAGCGGTTTCAACACCGACAGCTCGTACACCAGCGCCGAGTTGAACATCACATCCGCATTCTCCTGAAAGGGAAAGATCCACTCCTTCTCCCCGCTGCGTACACTCCCCCACCGGCCCACCGTCTCCTGGGCCGAATAGCCCCGGGTCGCTGCATCCCGCACAATACGCCGCAGCAGGCGCGTGTCCGTCGTCGGCACGCGGTTATGTTTATCGATATTGAGCTGAGTCAGGGCCGATACATACACGCGGTACACCGAGCCAGGGGGCAGGGCCGCCACGAGGGAGGGATTCAGCCCGTGGATGCCTTCCACAATCACAATGTGATCCCGATCCAGGTCCACCACGTCGCCCACCTCGCGCAGGCCCGTTCGAAAGTTATAGCGCGGCAGCGTCACCTCGCTGCCCTCCAGCAACTGGAGCAGGTGCTCGTTGAACAGCGCCACGTCGAGCGCATACAGCGACTCGAAATCATAGTCGCCGTTGGCTGCGCGCGGCGTCTTGGCCCGGTCGACGAAATAATTGTCCATCTCGAGCGCAAAGGGGCGCAGGCCGTTGGCCAGGAGCTGGATGCCCAGCCGCTTCGAAAACGTCGTCTTGCCCGACGACGATGGCCCGGCGATCAGCACCACGCGCACCTGCCCGCGCCGCGTCGCGATCTCTTCGGCGATGCGCGCCACCCGCTGCTCGTGCAGCGCCTCAGCCACCAACACCACCTCGCGCACCCGCGCCCCGGCGATCGCCTCGTTCAGCGAGCCGACGTCGCGCACCCCCATCAGCTCCATCCACTCGCCATACTCGCGGAACACACTCACCAGCTTGGGATAGTCGACAAAGGGCTGCAGCTCCATCACGGGCGTCGTGCGCGGGAAGCGCAGAATAAACCCGGGTGAATAGTCCTGCAGGCCAAAGACAGTCAGGTAGCCGGTGGACGGCACCATGTAGCCGTGGAAATAATCCGAGAACCCACGCAGCGTATAGAGCGTCAGGTACTCTTTCCGCCGGTGGCTGAGCAGCCGCACCTTATCATGGTCGCCGCGCGCCTTGAAGAGCAAGATCGCCTCGTTGAGCGGCGTGCGCGACTTCCAGATCGGCTCGTCGGCGGCCACAATCTCGCGCATGCGCGCTTCGATCCGCGCCAGCTCGGCCGGGCTAAAAGGCGCGCGCCCCTGCACCTCGCAAAAATAGCCCCCGAAAGTGAGCGAGTGATCGACATACACCGTCGCTTCGGGGAATAACTCGTGCGCCGCGGTGACCAGCAAGAAGGCGAGCGACCGCCGGTAGATACGAAAACCGTCGCTATCGGCCATCGTGATCGGCTTCACCTCGACGTCGCTCTCCACCCGGTAGGTCAGCTCGCGCAGCTCGTTGTCGATCAGGGCGGCGACCGTGGGTGCGGCCGGGTCCGATCCGGCGACCTGGATGAACGCCTCGAGCGGCGTGCCCACCGGGCCCTCAAACACCCGGCCATCGTCCAGCCACACCTGCGCCGTGTCGCGCGGCTCGGCCGCGTGGATCTGCGCCAGCGCCAAATTGGGCGCGCCAGCTCGCGCGTCGGGCGGCACGCCTTGCGCCGCGTCGCGCGCAGCATCGGGCCCATGTTGCTCCATCTCTTCCACCTGTGTCACGAAATGTTCCTCTCTGATGCCAGCCACCGGGCCACAACCAAAAACACCAGCGCCAACAGCGTAGCCTCGATGATATGGATCTGGCCGATGGTCCACGGGATAAAGCCCCAGAGCTGGCCCACCAGTTGCCCCGCTGCAAAACCGACGACAGCGGCCAGCCACATGAAAAATAGATCACGCCACCCCTTGCGTCCAAGGCCCCCACCCTTCCACAAGTGAAAGAGCAAGGCGTACACCGACGCCAGGGTTACACTCAGCGCCAGAGCAGGTGCTTGCAGCATCTTTCCCCCTCGATCCTACCCCTCGATGATCCCGCCGCCGAGCACCACGTCACCCTGGTAGGCCACCACAGCCTGTCCAGGCGTGATATCGCGCAGCGGGGTGTCGAACTCGACACGGGCGCGCCCGCCCTTGAGCGCCTCCCACGTGGCAGGTGCCAGCGTCGCCCTGTACCGGATCTTGGCCTCCACGCATACCGGCCCATCGGGCGGATGGCCGCTCACATAGCTCACCTGGCCGGCCGTCAGCCTGCGCCGCCCCAGCTCCCCTTCGGTGCCCACAACCAGCGCGTTCCGCGCCGTATCGAGGCCAATGACATACAGCGGATCTGGCGCCGCGATGCCCAGCCCACGACGTTGGCCGATCGTGTAAAAAGGCAGGCCACCATGCCGGCCGATCTCGCGTCCGGCCGTGTCGAGGATCGGTCCCGGCTCGATGGTTTCTGGCGCGTGCTCGCGCAAAAAGCGGCGATAGTCGTCGTCGGCCACAAAACAGAGCTCCATACTCTCGTCCCTCTCGGCCACGGGCAGGCCGCGCGCGCGCGCCATGGCACGCACCTCAGCCTTGGTATAGCCGCCGAGCGGGAAAAGGAGGTGGGCCAGCTCCTCCTGCCCGAGCATATACAGCACATACGACTGGTCCTTTTGCCGATCGACTCCCTTGAGCAGGCGGTAGCGTCCCCCCGCACGATCGATCCGCGCATAGTGGCCCGTCGCCATATAGCCAGCGCCCGACGCCAACACCTGCGCCAGGAGCCGGCCAAAGCGCACCTGGCGGTTACAGGCCAGGCACGGATTGGGTGTGCGCCCGCGGCCATACTCGGCCACGAAATAGTCGACCACACAGCTACGGAACAGCGCCTGGTAATCGACGACGTCAAAGGGAATGTCGAGCTGTGCCGCGACCTGGCGCGCATCCTCTACCGCATCGGGTGCGCAGCAGCGATTTTCTTCTTCCGCCCACAGGCGCATCATCACGCCGGCAACATCGTACCCCTGCTCGACCAGCAGCGCAGTGACCACCGAGCTGTCCACGCCGCCGCTCATGGCCACGACGACACGTGGCCGCCCAGCCGCACCCCGTGCCGCTCTGCCCACCACCAGCTCAGTTCCCCCTTTGCTCTGGCCGCGCCATCCTGCCTGCTACCAACTCAATTCCCGGATGTCGGCCCAATCGCCCACCTGCGCAAAGACAATCGCCCCACTGAATCCCTGCCCACGATAGTTGACGCCCTTGTAGGAAAAATCGAACTCGGCGGTCTGCGGCGTGCCGAGGTTGTGCTCGCGCGCGTAGCGTGGAAAGGCGGCGTTCGGGTTAAAGGCAATACCCGCAGCGTTCCACGCCGCCTCGCGCACCACGTCCTCCGGCAGGTTCGCCTCAGGCTCATAGATGCGCAGGATCAGCTCATGGATCGCAAACCCGCGCGGGTCCGTTTTGCCCACGGTCGAGATGTCGGCGTGGGTGACGATCCATTGGGATGGGATCTGGTACTTGTCCACCAGGTAGGCCACCAGCTTGACCGTCGCCTCGAATTGATCGGCAGGGTACGGATCCCTGCCGTCGTTCAGGTTGACAATCTCGATCCCGACCGAAAAGGCATTCCAGTTCTCGCGCCCCTGGTAGCGGCTTGCGCCCGCGTGGTGGGCCCGCTGGCTCTCCTCCACCATCTGATAAACATAGCCATTCTTGGCGACAACATAGTGAGCCGACACACCGCTGTCGGGATTTGCAAACCAGGCCAGCGTCCCGGACAGGCTGCCGGCCGTGGCGTGGAGCACGACCGCGTCGATGGCCACGCCTGGTGGGCGGGTTTCAAAATTTGAATCGGCAGCAGGCCGCCAGATCGCCGCTGGATAATCCGGTTTCATCCCCTTTTCCTCCTATGGTGCAAAGAGCAGCTCTTCCAACCGGCGCAGCCGCTCCACCCCCTTGACCTCGTCGGCAAGGAGCGGCAGGTGTGTGATGACCATCTCGCCGCCATACTCCTCTTTCAGCAGGGCCAGGTAGGGGCGCTGCATCTCGTGCCGGCGGCGCATAAACTCGCCGTCAGCCTGCATGATGACATGGTTCACGATCAGATTCTGGATATCGAGCCCGAATTGGGCAAACTCACCCACCAGGCGCCGTGCCTGGTACACCCCCAGCGCCTCGGGGATGGTCACCAGGATGAACTCGGCATTGGCCGGGTCCTTGAAAAAGTGGGTGATGTCACCCGATAGCTGGCGCCAGCTTTCGATCAGCTCCAGGAACGGCACCTTGCCCAACTGAAGTTTGTCGCGCACCCCGAGATAGATGCGCGGGGCGATGCGCAGGTGCTCCAGGAACTTGTGAGGTAGCTCCAGCAGGCGCAGCGTATCCCCGGCGGGCGCCGTATCCCACACCACCAGGTCGAACCCCCCCTCGCGCACCTGTTCGACGATAAAATCGAGCAGGAACTCTTCCTGGATGCCGGGCGCCATCCCCACATAGTCGACCAGGTCGTCGTAAGGCATGTCGACAAACACCTGCGCCGCCTGATAGATCTCGGGGCCGAATTTGATCTTCCAGCGGCGCATCACCTCTTCCGGGTCGATCTCGAGCCCCCACAAGTTCTCGACGCCAGGAATGGGCGTCTCGGTCGGGCCGATGACCGTCTCGAAAATATCCGACAGCGAGGGAGTCAGGTCGCTGGACAGGATCAACGTACGGTGTCCCTGCGACGCAAAGTGCACGGCCGTGGTAGCCGAGGTTGTCGTCTTGCCGACCCCGCCCTTGCCACCGAACATTAATACACGCTTTCGAGTCTCGTTCAGGCTAGCCAGTGACATCTGTCTCGTTCAAAACTCCATCGTTATGGTACAACAAAATGGGTGGCTCCCAGGGACCCGCCTTCCTCTTCCCGCCTCCCGGCGTGGCGGGCAGCAGCGGTAGTATATCACATTTGTGTCTGTGGGGCAAAAGATCGAGTTAGTAAATTGGTAGATTGGTAGGTTGGTAGCTCCAATCTACCAACCTACCAACCACCAGCCTACTATCCCTGGTACAGCGGGCTCATCCTCCTCAGCTTTTCGATGATGGGCGGCAGCACTTCCAGCACATAGTCCACATCCTGCTCAGTGTTCCCCTTACCGAGCGTCAGGCGCAGCGAGCCGTGGGCGATCTCGTGGGGGTGCCCCATGGCGATCAGGACGTGCGACGGCTCGAGCGAGCCGCTGGTGCACGCGGATCCACTGCTCGCGGCGATGCCCAACTTGTCGAGATGGAGCAGGATCGACTCGCCCTCGACGTAGCGAAAGAGCAAGCTGGCATTGTTGGGCAACCGCTCAGTGGGGTGGCCCGAGAGCTGGCTCTCCGGGATACGCTCCAGCACCCCTGCGACCAGCCTGTCGCGGAGCCCGGCAATGCGCGCGTTCGTCTCCTCCGCCTCTTGGTAGGCCAGGCGCAGGGCCGTGGCCAGCCCGACGATGTAGGGCACATTCTCCGTGCCAGCGCGCCGCCGGCGCTCGTGCCCGCCGCCTGTCTGCATCGGCAGCAGAGTCGCGCCGCGCCGCGCGTAAAGCACCCCCACCCCCTTGGGCCCGTAGAACTTGTGGGCCGAAAGCGACAGCAGATCGACGTTCAGTGCCTTGACGTCGAGGCTCAGCGTGCCGCCCGCCTGCACGGCATCAGTGTGAAACGGGATCTTGAGCGCGCGTGCCATCTCGCCAATCTCGGCCATCGGCTCGATCGTGCCCACCTCATTGTTGGCATACATGATGCTGATCAGCGCCGTATCGGGCCGGATGGCCGCCTCGACCCCCGCGGGATCGACCAGGCCGTGCCTGTCCACGGGCAGGTAGGTGACCTCGAAGCCAAAATTCTTGCTGAGCTGCTCGACCGTGTGCAGAACGGCGTGGTGCTCGATCGCCGAGGTAATGATGTGCTTCTTGCCCAGCCGCTCGCGGCGTTCGAACGCCACGCCGCGCAGCGCCAGGTTATCGCTCTCGCTGCCGCCGCTCGTAAAGATGACATCGCGCGCCTCACAGTGGAGGATAGCGGCCACCGTGTCGCGGGCATCCTCAAGCGCCTGGCGCGCCTCGCGCCCCAGCGAATAGATGCTTGAGGGATTGCCAAATTTTTCCGTCCAATAGGGCAGCATCGCCTCCACTACCCGTGGATCGACCGGTGTTGTGGCGGCGTGGTCCAGATACACTATGCGCTCAACTCGTTCATCCATTGTTTTGTCAGTTACTCCTTTGTATGTAATCTGCTTGAGCAGTGCCACAACGACTGGGAGCACTCTCCAACCGCGTCCCCCTATCCTGCGGCATCGAACACGCCTGTGCTCAGGTAGCGCTCGCCTGTATCGGGCAATACGACGACGACAACCTTGCCCTCGCCCAGCCGGCGTGCCACGTTGAGTGCGGCAAACGCCGCCGCGCCCGACGAGATACCGGCCAGGATGCCTTCCTCGCGTGCCAGGCGGCGCGTCATCTCCCATGCATCATCATTCTCGACACGAATGATCTCATCCACTACTGTGCCATCGTACACGCCCGGAACAAAGCCGGCCCCAATGCCAGGAATCTTGTGACTCCCGGCCTCGCCACCCGACAGCACCGGCGATCCGGCTGGCTCGACCGCTACGATCCGCACCCCGGCCACAAGCTCTTTGAGTGCCTGGCCCGTCCCGGTCACCGTCCCGCCTGTGCCAACCCCCGCCACAAAAGCGTCGAGATGGCCTACCTGGTCGATCACCTCTCGAGCCGTAGTGCGGCGGTGCACCTCGGGGTTTGCCCGGTTCTGAAACTGCTGCGGCATGAAATAGCCCTGTTCGCGCGCCAGCTCTTCCGCCCGGGCCATCGCCCCCTTCATCCCCTGGTCGCCGGGCGTCAAGATCAGCTCGGCGCCGTACGCCTTCAGGATCGCCCGGCGCTCGGCCGTCATCGTCTCAGGCATCGTCAAGATCAGGCGGTAGCCCTTGGCGGCAGCCACCATGGCCAGGCCAATCCCCGTATTGCCACTCGTCGGTTCCACGATCACCTGGCCCGGGCGCAGGTCGCCCGATGCCTCCGCCGCTTCGATCATCGACCTGGCGATGCGATCCTTGATACTGCCACCGGGATTATACCGCTCCAGCTTGGCCCACACCGTCGCCGCACCCTCGGGCACCACCCGCCGTAGGCGCACCACGGGGGTATGTCCCACCAGGTCAAGAATGCTATCCGCTCTGCGTGCTTCCATCGCCCCCCGGCTCCGCTCCTTCCACCCCCCAGCTACACACCACGGGCAGATCCTTATCCCACTCTACCGGCGACGCCTTTCTCATATCGCGCATCTGGCCTTCCAACAATTCGACCCGATCCACCAGGCAGCGGAGCGTCTCGACCACCGGATCGGGCAGGCGGGCGTGATCGAGAACGTCGCGCGGCCGCGCTGGCGAACCCCTGTACCCCAGGGGCGGAGGCCGGCCGTTGATGCGCACGATCCGGCCTGGCACGCCGATTACAGTTGCCCCGGCGGGCACCGACTCGATCACCACAGACCCGGAGCCGACCTTGGCACTGTTTCCAATCCACACATTGCCCAGGATGATCGCGTGTGCGCCAATGACGACATTGTGGCCTACGGTGGGGTGCCGCTTCACCCGCTCGGAAGAGGTGCCGCCGAGAACCGCACCCTGGTACATGAGCACGTCATCGCCGATCTCGGCCGTTTCGCCAATGACCACCCCCGCGCCATGGTCGATGAAAAAGCGGCGGCCGACGGTCGCTCCAGGATGGATCTCGATCCCTGTCAGGAAACGGCTGAGGTGCGACACAAAGCGCGCCACCGTGTAGTGATCCCTTTTCCACAGCGCGTGCGCTATGCGATGCAGCCAGGTGGCGTGCAGGCCCGGATAGCAGGTGAGCACCTCGGCCAGGGTGCGGGCCGCAGGGTCTTTGCGGTAGATCGTCTCCACGTCCTCGCGCAACAGCGCGCGCCAGCGGCGCAGGCGGCCGAGCAGACCACGGGGCTCGTCGCCGCCGTGCAGCGCCTGCTGCTGCGCGCGCTGGCCCTTTTTGAATGCAAGTGTCGAGTCGCTGTTCATTCTCTCACAGATCCGCGCGGTACACCCCGCGGGCGTATGTCTCCAAATCGGCCAGCGTGATGTTATCGAGTGTTTCGACCAGGCGGGCGCGCACCTGCTCCCAGATGCCCCGCGCGCTACACCCCGCCTCGAGTTGGCATGGCTCACACCGCTCCTCGGCCACGCACTGCACCGGCAGAATGCTCCCCTCGAGCGCACGGATGACGTCGCCGGCCGTCGTCGCTTCCGGAGGCCGCGCCAGGTAGTACCCGCCCTGGGCACCACGCTTGCTGCACAGCAAGCCGGCACGCCGCAGATCGATAGCAATCTGCTCCAGGTACGCCTGCGAGATGCCCTGCGTGCGCGCCACCTCGGCCAGCGACAATGGTCCCTCGCCAAAGTGCCGGGCAAACTCGCCCATGGCACGCAGCCCATACATCTCCTTGGCCGATACCCGCACCCTCGTTCTCCCTTCGCTCGCCAATCCCTAGTAAAGTGTCGGGATTATTGTAGCACATGCGGCTGGGCGTGTCAAGTAAGCGCCGCCACATGCCTCTGCTGACACATGCTCTGGCCTTTGCGCTTTTGGTCGTTTTGCGGTATGATAGTTCTGGTTGGAATGGGTAGCCTACTTTGCCCTGTTTTGGAGCCAGGACCGTGCTCGAGATCTTTTTTGAACCGCGTGCGGTGGCAGTAATCGGCGCCTCACGCACGCCAGGCAAGCTGGGCCATGCCGTGTTGCACAACGTCGTCGAACACGGCTACCATGGTGCCATCTATCCGGTCAACCCCAAGGCGGACGCCATCATGGGGCTGCGCTGCTACCCCAACGTGCGCGACGTGCCAGGGGGCGTGGACCTGGCCGTGATCGTTGTGCCCAGCAAGTACGTGACCGACGCACTGGTCGACTGTGGCGAAAAGGGTGTCAAGGGCGTGATCGTCATCTCGGCCGGCTTTCGCGAAACGGGCAGCGAGGGCTGGCAGCGGGAGCACGAGATGGTCGAGATCGCCAGGAGCTATGGTATGCGCTTGCTCGGGCCCAACTGCCTGGGCATCATCGACACCCTCTCGAGCCTGAATGCCTCCTTCGCCGCCGGGATGCCGCTACAGGGCAAGATCGCCTTTATGTCCCAATCGGGGGCGCTGTGCACGGCCGTGCTCGACATGGCCCTTGATGAAGAGGTTGGATTCACCCACTTTGTCAGCCTCGGGAACAAGGCGGACGTCGACGAGCTGTCGCTGACCAGGGCCTGGGGCGACGATCCGAACACGGGTGTGATCATGGCCTACCTGGAAGGGATCGAGGACGGGCCCGAGTTCATGCGTATCGCCCGCGAGGTATCGTGTAAAAAACCGATCATTGTCATCAAGTCGGGCTCGACCAGCGCCGGCTCGCGCGCCGTGTCGTCGCACACGGGCACCCTCGCCGGATCGGAGCGAGCCTACGAGGCGGCGTTCGAGCAGAGTGGGGTCATCCGTGCCCGGTCAGTGCAAGAGCTCTTTGACTACTCGATCGCCTTTGCCCGGCAGCCGCTGCTGCCCGCCGACCGGATCGCGATTGTCACCAACGCCGGCGGCCCGGGCATTATGGCCACCGATGCTTGCGAGCGAGCCGGCCTGCAGCTCGCGTCGATCGCCACCGAGGTGATGGAATGGCTGCGCCGCTCACTGCCCCCCGCGGCAAGCGTACTTAACCCCGTCGACGTGCTCGGTGATGCGCTGGCCGACCGCTACGCGCTCGCGCTCGATGCCATGGCCTCGGACCCGAACGTAGGGGGGGTGCTGGCCATCCTGACCCCGCAGGCCATGACCCAGGTCGACGAGACCGCGCGGGTGATCGGCAAGCTGGCGCAGCACTGCGACAAGCCGGTGCTGGCTTCATTCATGGGCAGCCAGCGGGTAGCCTCCGGCGTGCGCATTCTGAACGAATACCGCGTGCCCAACTATCCCGTGCCCGAGCGGGCTGTGGCCGCGCTCGCCGCCATGATGCGCCACAGGCGATGGCGCGAGCGGCCACCGATCGCGATCGAGACCTTTGACGTGGACCGAGCCAGGGTACGTGCCATCCTCGACAGGGTGCGCGCCGAGAGGCGGATCATGATGGGTGATGTGGAAGGGCGCGACATCATGGACGCATACGGCATCCCCACACCGCTCACCTACCTGGCGCGCACACCGGACGAGGCGGTGCGCTATGCTAAAGAGATCGGCTATCCCATCGCGCTCAAGATCGCGTCGCCCGACATTCTGCACAAGACGGACGTGGGCGGTGTGAAATTGAACATCACGTCGCCAGACGAGGTGCGCGACACGTACGACCTGATGGTCTATCGCGCCAGCCGCTACGTACCCGACGCCGACATCTGGGGATGCCTCGTCCAGGATATGGTGGTAGGCGGCAAAGAAGCCATCGCCGGCATGCACCGCGACGCCCATTTCGGCCCGCTGATGATCTTTGGCCTGGGTGGGATTTATGTCGAGGCGCTGCAAGACGTAGCCTTTCGTATCGTCCCCTTCGACCGCCGCGAGGCGCGCGAGATGGTCTCCGAGATTCGGGCTACCAACGTCCTACGCGGCGTGCGCGGCGAACGGCCATCAGACATCGACGCCCTGCTCGACGCCCTGCTGCGCCTGGCCCAGCTCGTCACCGACTTTCCAGAGATCGTCGAATTCGACGTCAATCCCCTGACCGTAATGGAAGAGGGCAAAGGGGTGATCGGAATTGACATGAGGCTCATTCTCGAGTAATTGTGAATTGATCGGAGGTCATGCATGGCAACTCTATACGTAACGTCAACAGAGACCTTTTCGGGCAAGAGCGCCTTGTGCGTGGGGCTGGCCTGGCACATGCAGCACGATGGGCTGCGCATCGGCTATATGAAGCCGGTGAGCACGGGTGCGAGGCTTGCAGCCGGGTTGGTGGACGAGGATGCCGAGTTCTTTAAACAGACGTTCAACCTGCCCGACAACCTCGACGACATGGTGCCCGTCAGCATTGGACCACGCACGGCCGAGGCGATCCTGCGTGGCGAAGAACAGACCGACTTTCAGCAACGCCTCATATCCGCGTACGAGCGCGTGTCGGCGGGGCGCGACGTGGTCATCCTCGAGGGAGGGGTGAATCTGCGAGAGGGCTATTTGATCGGCCTGCCGACCCCGCAGGTGGGCAGCCTGCTCCACGCCCAAGAGCTGGTCGTGGTCAAGTACAGCGACGACCTGCAGATCCTCGACGACGCGCTCACGGCCCAGAAACGCCTGGGCAGCAGCCTGATCGGGGTGGTGCTGAATGCCATCCCGCGCCAACGCATGCCCTTTGTGCAAGAGCTGGCCAAACCGGCGCTCGAAGAGCGCGGCGTGCCGGTGCTCGCCGTGCTGCCACAAGAGCGCCTCCTGCTGTCGATCAGCGTGGGCGAGCTGGCCGAGTTTCTGTCGGGCAAGATCCTGTGCTGTGAAGAAAAGACAGACGAGCTGGTAGAGCACCTGATGGTAGGCGCGATGAGCGTCGACTCGGCACTCACCTATTTTCGCCGCAAGCCGAACAAAGCGGTAATTACCGGCGGCGACCGGCCAGACATCCAGCTTGCAGCACTCGAAACGAGCACCAAGTGCCTGATCCTCACCGGCAACCTGCAGCCCAGCCCGATCATTCTCGGGCGGGCTGCAGAGGTCGGCGTGCCCATGATCCTCGTCCGCCAGGACACGCTGAGCACCGTCGAGATCATTGAGCGGTTTTTCGGCAAGACACGCTTTCACCTGGAAAAGAAGGTCGAGCGTTTTCAGGAAATGATCGAGGACCGGTTCGACTTTGGGACGTTGTATCAGGGGCTGGGGTTGGAGACGACAACATAGAAATCTGTAGATTGGCAGGTTGGTCGATGGGCCGGCGGCCAATCGACCAACCTGCCGCTCTACCAACATATAGGAGGGACATATGACAGCCATTGAGGACATTGTCGCACGAGAAGTTCTGGACTCGCGGGGGAACCCGACGGTGGAAGTGGAGGTGCTGCTGGAGGGCGGCGCCACGGGACGGGCGATCGTCCCATCGGGCGCGTCGACCGGCGTCCACGAGGCGGTGGAGCTGCGCGACGACGACGCCGGGCGCTATGGCGGCAAGGGCGTGCTAAAAGCGGTGACCAATGTCAACGACCTCATCGCCGAGGACCTGTGGGGGTTCGATGCCCTCGATCAAATCGGGCTCGACGAGTACCTGATCGAGCTCGACGCGACGCCCAACAAGGGGCGGCTGGGGGCGAACGCCATCCTTGGCGTCAGCCTGGCGGTGGCCAAAGCCGCGGCGCAGGCCACGGGACAACCCCTCTATCGCTATATCGGCGGGGCGTGGGCACACACGCTGCCCGTGCCGATGATGAACATCCTGAACGGCGGCAAACACGCGATGGATGGGCCAGATCTGCAAGAGTTCATGGCCATGCCCGTGGGTGCGCCGTCGTTCGCCGAGGCACTGCGCTGGGGCACCGAGACATACCACGCGCTCAAGAAGGTGCTCAAAAACAAGGGGTACAGCACAGGCGTGGGCGACGAGGGCGGCTTTGCGCCTTCGCTGCGCTCGAACGAAGAGGCCGTGGAGCTCATCATCGAGGCGGTGCAGCAGGCAGGCTATACGCCGGGCCGCGATATCTATGTCGCACTCGACCCTGCCGCGAGCGAGATCTATCATGACGGCAAGTACGTGCTCAAAAAAGAGGGCCGCACGCTGACCGGCCAGGAGATGGTCGACTTTTACGAGCAGTGGGTGGACAAATATCCGATCATCTCGATCGAGGACGGCCTGGCAGAAGACGACTGGGACAACTGGGTGCTGATGCAACGCCGGCTGGGCAACCGGTTGCAGATCGTCGGCGACGACCTGCTCGTAACCAACGTCGAGCGCCTGGCGCGCGGGATCGAGAGGCGCGCCGCCAACAGCATCCTGATCAAGTTGAACCAGATCGGCACGCTGACCGAGACGCTGGCGGCAATCGAGATGGCCAAGCGCGCCAACTGGACCGCCGTGGTCTCGCACCGCTCGGGCGAAACAGAAGACACGACGGTCGCCGACCTGGTGGTGGCGACGAATGCAGGCCAGATCAAGACGGGCGCACCCGCACGCAGCGATCGCGTCGCCAAATACAACCAGCTCCTGCGCATCGAAGACCAGCTCGGCGAGTCGGCAACCTATGCCGGAATGAGCGCGTTCTACAACATCCAGAGACAGTAGCACAGGACCATAGGCGACACGGCTTGGCAGCAACCTGGGGGGGCGCAGCACTGCTGCGCCCCTATGGGTTGCTGCTTGTTACTTTTTCCGGGATGAGGAACCAGGTGAGGGCGGCGGACAGGCCAAAGATGACGGCAGCGAGGAGGAAGGGGACGCGCAAGCCAAAAGCAACGGCGATCGTGGCGCCGAGCATGGGGCCGATGGCATTGGCGATAGAAACGGCGCTGGTGTCGACGCCATAGACGGCGCCCTGGCGGCCTTCGGGGGCGAGGTTGGCGAGGAGGGCACTGATGGAGGCAAGGATGCCGCTCATGACCAGGCCGAGTATCGCCTGCCAGAAGAGCAGGCTCCACGGCGACTGGACAAAGAACTGGGGCACATACACGAGGCCAGCCAGGGCCGAGCAGACGAGCAGCACACGGCGGTAGCCGATCCTGTCACTGGTCCGGCCGATGGTCAGCGCGCCCACGGCGCTGGTGGCGGCGGTGGCGCCGCTGATGGCGCCGGTAATGGACGCGATGCGGGCAGTGGGAGGCAGTAAGCTCTGGACAAAGAGGGGCAGGATGGGGCTGAGGGTACGCGCGGCGAGGCGGCCGATGACGCGGATGGAAAAGAGGCTGACAAGGGCACGGTCCTGCACGACAAGGCGCAGGCCGTGTAAAAAACCCTCGGTGGCCTCGCCCTCGGCGCGCTGGACAGGCTCAAAGCGCTCCTCGACATAGCGCCACACCGTGAGGCCAGAGACAAACAAAAAGACACCAGTGACCCAGAAGGCAGCGCGATAGCCCCATGAGTCGGCCACGAGACCACCGAGGAGCGGGCCGATGGACGCACCGGCCCAGATGGCAGTCTGGAGCAGGCCAAGGGCATAGCCGGCGCGGTCGCGCGGCGCAGACGCAGCCACGAGAGTGGTGGCGGCGGGCACGGTGCCGGTGAGCATGCCCTGGATGGCGCGCAGGGCGGCGAGTTGCCACACATTCTGCGCAAAGCCCATGAGGCTGATCACGACGGCACCGCCAAACATGGCGCGCTGGACCATGAGCTTGCGGCCGTAGCGGTCGGCGAGCGAGCCCCAGATGGGGGCGACGAGGGTCATGGTGACAGCCTGGACGGCAAAGAGGATGCCTGACCAGAGCTCAACCTCGCCCTCGCCGGTGATGCCCAGCTCCTGGACGTAGAAGGGGAGGAAGGGCATGACGACGGAAAAGCCGGCGATGGCGACCAGTTCGGCTGCCCAGATGACGTACAGGTTACGCTTCCACGTTTCCACGATGACACCTCTCGACAACCATCACGCCCATTTCCCACTTCGCCAGGGTCGTTGGACGGCGTGTTGTCATGGAGGTATTATAGCACTCACGCGCGCGGGATGAAAGATTGATCGGTTGGTTGGTTGAGCCTTCCCTTCCGGATCTTTGCCCACCACCCACACTTGTGCTATACTACGCCCCGTGGAAACCATCGTCTCACCCGCCTGGGAACAGTTGGTCGTCGACGACAGCGTGCATACGATCGTGGTGGTCGGCGCTTCGGACACGGGCAAGTCAACCCTGGCCCGCTACCTCTTCATGCGCCTGTGCCGGGTGGGGGTGCGCGCGGCCTATCTCGACGCGGACGTGGGGCAGAGCACGTTGGGGGTGCCGACCACCCAGACGGTGGCCCTGGCAAGCCGGGCAGGCGAGGATACCTTTCCGCCACGCGGACCACGCGCCAGCTTTTTCCTGGGCGACATCACGCCGCGCGGCCACTTGCTCCCCGCTGTAGTGGGCGTCAGGCGCCTGGCCGACCAGGCGCGCGCATGGGGTGCCGGCGTGACGGTGGTCGACACAACGGGCCTGGTGGATGCGGCGCAGGGTGGCAAAGCGCTCAAACAGTGGAAGATCGAGCTGCTGGCGCCAGAGCTGGTGATCGGCCTGCAGCGCGAGCGCGAGCTGGAGCCGATCCTGTGGCCGCTGCGCCGCGATGGCAGGGTGCGCGTGGCCGAGCTGGCCGTGATGCCACAGGTCACGTACAGGCCGCGAGAGGCACGCGTCGCACACCGAGCAGGGCGGCTGGCCGGCTACTTTGCCGGCGCCCGCACCCAGGTGGTCAACCTGCGGCGCACCGCCGTGTATGACCTGGGCCTGCTGGCGCCCCGGGCGCTGCTGGCCTTCCAGGACGGGGCGGGCCTCACGCTGGCGTTGGGCCTGGTGGAGGCGGCGGATCGGGCAGGCGGCATGGCCACCGTCAGGACACCGTTGGCCAGCCTGGAAGCAGTCGCGAGCGTGCGCATCGGGGCTGCGCGCTGGGAAGGCTAAAAAAGGGAGCATGTCGATGAAGCCCAAGCTGCGCAATGTGCAGGTGCATCCGATGCAACACCAGGGCCAGCCCATGCTGCTGCTGCAAGATCCGTTGGGGCTGAGCCCGACCACGATCGCCGTGCCCCGTCCACTGGGGCCAGTGCTGATGCTGATGGACGGCAGCCGCGATCTGGCCCAGATCGACGCCGCCCTCCAGGTGCGTGCCGGGGTAAAGCTGGCGCCTGGCCTGCTGGAGCGGCTCGTGTCGGACCTGGACGAGGCGCTGCTGCTCGACAACGAGCGCTCCGTGTCGGCACGCGGCGAGGCAGTGGCCGCCTATCGCCAGGCGCCCTATCGCCCCCTCACGCTCGACGGCGCCAGCTTCTCAGCAGACCCGCGCCAGGCGAGCGCGCAGCTCCAGGCATACGTCGACACACTCGCACCGGCAGAGGCGTCGGCAGAGACGCGCTCGATCCGGGGCGTGGTGAGCCCACACATCGACTACCAGCGCGGCGGGCCGGTGTACGCGCAGGTGTGGCGCGATGCCGCGGCGGCGGCGCGCGAGGCGGAGTTGGCCATCTTCTTTGGCACCGACCACCAGGGCAGCCCGGGCACGCTGACGCTCACCAGGCAGAGCTATGCGACGCCGTGGGGCACGCTGCCGACAGACGCCGAGGCATTGGACGCGCTGGTGAAGGCGCTGGGCGAGGAAGCGGCGTTCGAAGAGGAGCTGCACCACCGCACCGAACACTCGATCGAGCTGGCAGCCGTGTGGCTGCACTTTGTGCGTGGCGGCGAGCCGCTGCCGATCGTGCCAGTGCTGTGTGGCAGTTTTGGCGCCTTTGTCGAGGGAGAGGGGCACCCGGCCGGGCACGAGCCGTTCCAGGCGGCGGTGGATGCGCTCCGGCCGCTGATGGCTGCGCGGCGCACGCTGATCGTCGCCGCCGCCGACCTGGCGCACGTCGGCCCGGCCTTTGGCGGGCAGCCGATCGTCGACTTTATCGCGCGCGGGCAGTTGCAGAACGCAGACCAGCGGCTGCTCGAGACCATGTACGCAGGCGATGCCGAGGCCTTTTTCAGCCAGATCCAGGCCGAGGGCGACAGGCGCAACGTGTGCGGCCTGCCGCCGATCTACCTGACGCTGCGGCTGCTGGGCGAGTCGAAAGGGACGCCGGCGGGATACGCAGTGTGCCCGGCAGACCCGCAGGGGACGTCGTTGGTGACGATTGCGGGGATCGTGTTAGTATAGGGAGATCGACAGTGACTGACACAAACATCCAGTTAGCGCTATTCTCGCCAAGCGTGTCCGCCAACTCACGAGTGTACCATGGCGATGCGCTACAGGTCCTTGCGTCGCTGCCATCCGAGACATGCCAGATGGCCGTCACCTCACCGCCGTATTGGGGACTGCGCGACTATGACTGCGCAGGGCAGCTCGGATCGGAAGAGAACGTCGACGATTATGTCGAGAACCTGGTACGTGTATTTCACGAACTGAAAAGAGTCCTGAAAGAAGATGGGACGTTCTGGCTCAATATTGGCGATAGCTACACGAGCGGTGGCCGCACATGGCGCGCACCAGACAAAAAGAACCGCGGGCGCGCCATGTCCTACCGCGCGCCGACGCCGGAAGGGCTGAAACCAAAGGATCTCGTAGGAGTTCCGTGGCGGGTTGCGATGGCGCTGCAAGCCGATAACTGGTATGTGCGCAGCGAGATTATCTGGCACAAACCGAATGCGCATCCGGAAAGCGTCAAAGACAGGCCGACGCGTGCGCATGAAAAGATCTTTTTGTTGACCAAGAACGAGCAATACTTCTACGACTATAAGGCAGTCAGGACACGGGGCAACAGCGGCAGACTGAGAAACCTTCGAAGTGTGTGGTCTGTGAAAACAGAGCCCTTCAAAGAAGCCCACTTTGCGACCTTTCCGCCGCGCCTGATCGAGCCGTGCATACTGGCCGGAAGCCGAACCGGCGACATTGTGCTCGATCCATTCTTTGGTTCTGGCACAACAGGGCTGGTGGCTGCCCGGCACGGTCGCTCCTTCCTTGGCATCGAACTCAAGAAAGAGTATATCGACATTGCGTGGCGGCGACTGGCGAAGGATGGTTTTACCTTTCAAATTGTGACCTGGTCAGAGGAGAAATAGATGGCAACGTTGCCTGTATTGCCGCCGACCCTGCAGCTCGGGTTCTTTCAGCGTCTGAAAGAAGCTGAAGAGACGCACCTGCTACCGGCATTGTTAAAAACGGCTGGCGAGCTTGATATTGCACTCGTCGATCAGGAGCTTCTGGCATATGCCGGACGTGAAAAACTATCGTTCATAGCGCGCAGAGGAATGAGAGGCGAGCTTGTTTTTCCAGTTCCGTGCCTGCTATCTGCAAAACCAACCCTGATGGGCTACTATCGCTTGCTCCTTGGCTTCTCGCAAAAAGAGTTCTATCGCAGCCCGTTTTCACGATTCCAGCACATGGAAAAGAATGGCGTTCTCACGCCTGTAACTGAGTCTCTGCTGCCGCCACTGTGTGAGAGTCTCATTAAAAGCGCCTGGCTTCTCGTGAACGGACTTCCCGAGATCTCGCAGGAAATACTTCAGTCGCTCACGTTGCTAACGCTGGGGCCGCAGTTCCGTGGATCTAGAAACGTGACTCTCGGTACCGAAGCGATCCAGACTGTCTTCGCGCTCATCAAATCCCTCGTGTCGGAGAATGTTGTGCAAGAAGAACCGACGTGCCTGGAAGTGAGAAGCGCAGCCGGCCGGGTCTATCGCATCGAGTTTGCGCCTGACCCCGACATTGCCATTCGACAGGTGATGGAAGGAGGCTCGGTTCGGAATCGAATCGCCGTCGAGATCAAGGGAGGGACCGACTATTCGAATATCCACAACCGGTTGGGCGAGGCGGAGAAGAGCCACCAAAAAGCCAGGGCGGAAGGCTTTACCCAGTTTTGGACAATCGTCAACGTCTCAGCCCTTGGCACCACCGTGTGGAAACAAGAGACTCCTACGACGAACGAGCTTTTTTACCTGGAACAGATTGCCGATTCCGAGAGTGCTGAGCATAAACGTTTCCGCGAATACCTCGTGTCTGAGCTGGGAATATGACCGGTCTTGAAACTCCAACCGCGTCCTTCACCGGCCCGGCACAAGGATATGAAGCCTATCCGCGACACACTATACCCATCGCGGTGCATGGCACATTGTGCATTGCGCGTGGACATGATACAATAGACAGCGGCACGAGTAGAGAAGACCAGGAGGGGCAGACATGACGGACATACCGATCACACATTTGACGTTGTACAAGCACGGCGTGGGCTTTTTCCAGCGCCAGGCGGCGGTAAGTGGCGAGCAGGTCGAGTTGACTTTCCGCGTGGAAGAGATGAATGACGTGCTCAAGAGCCTGACGGCGATCGACCAGGGCGGCGGGCAGGTGCTGAGCATCAACTATGCCACGCCGCAGAGCCGCGAAGAGCGGCTGGCGGGGTCGTCGGTGCACCTCGCCGACGACCGCAGCCTGCGCGACCTGCTGGTCAGCCTGCGCGGGCGCGAGGTGCGCCTGCTGCTCGACCAGGCAGAGACGATCACCGGCCGGCTGGTGGGCCTCGACGAGGTACCGGAGCGGCAGCCGGTGAGCACGTCGCCCGTGTCGATCCTGGTCAAGGACACAGCCCGCGTGGAGACGGTGGCGCTGAGCCGGGTACACGGCGTCGAGATCCTGGACGATCGTGCCGCGGGGGACCTGCGCTTCTTTCTCGACACGGCGCTGACGCAGGAGGATTACCGGCGGGTGGTGGTGCACCTCACGCCGGGCGAGCACAACCTGGCGGTGAGCTATGTGGCGCCGGCCCCAACGTGGCGGGTGAGCTACCGGCTGGTGGCCGAAGCGGAGACCCGCCCCAGGGGCACGGCCGGCGAGGGGGGGCGCGCCTACCTTCTTGGCTGGGGCATCTTTGACAACCGCCTGGAAGAGGACCTGGAAGGGATCTCGCTGGCGCTGGTGGCGGGCATGCCGATCTCGTTCGTGTACGATCTCTACACGCCCTTCACCCCTAGCCGCCCCGTCGTGGAAGAAGAGGCGCGCGTGGCGGCAGCGCCGGTCGAGTTCGCAGAGGCCGAGGCGCCGCCCGCTCTGGGTGCAGGCATGGGCATGGGCGCCATGATGGCCGGGGCGGCCATGCGCGACACCATGGCCGTCATGCCCGCCCCCGCCCCTGCCATGGCCAAGATGAGCATGGACGCCATGCAGTCGGCCGTCCAGGTGACCGCCAAAGGCCAGGCCATGGGCGAGCTGTTCCAATACAAGATCGGCACCCCGGTGACGGTGGAGCGCGGCCACTCGGCCATGGTGCCCATCGTGTCGTCGCGCCTTGGCTACCGCAAGGATCTACTCTACAATGGGGCCAAGATGCGCGCCCACCCGGTGGCGACGCTACGGCTGAAGAATGAGACGGGCATCACGCTCGAGCGGGGTCCGGTGACCGTGGTGGAAGATGGCGAGTATGTGGGCGAGGCGCTGGTGGCGTTCACGCCGGCCGGCGGCGAGATCAATGTGCCGTACGCGGTGGAGCTGGGGGTAGAGGTCACAGAGACGGACGGCAGCCTGCGCGAGATCCGCGGCGTGGAGCTAAAGGGCGCCTACCTGCAGTTCGAGGAATGGCACATAGTGTCGCGCACCTACCAGTTGCGCAACAAGACCGAAGGGGCCGAGACGGTGCTGGTCGAGTACCCTCTGCCTGCCGGTTACGACCTGTTCGACACGCCCCAGCCCGCCGAGACGGCCGGGGCCGACCATCGCTTCCAGGTGAAGGTGCCGGCGCGCGACAAGGCCACGCTGAAAGTGCAGGCACGCAAGCTGATGTGGCGCCGCGAAGAGATCCAGAGACAGTCGTACGACGCGCTGCGCAACTACCTGAGCAAAGGGCTGATGAACCGCGGTGCCTACGAGAAGGCGGCGGAGCTGCTGCGGCTGTGGGAGCAGATCGCCGACGCGGAGCGACGCGTGCAGCAGGTCGAGCAGGAGCGGCAGAAGGTGTACCAGGCGCAGCAGCAGATCCAGGGCAACATGGGCGCGCTGGGGACGGCGGGCAAGGAAGGGGCACTGCGGGCGCGCTACGTGGAAGAGCTGGAAGCGTCGCAGAACCGGCTGAAGGCGATTGCAGAGGAAGAGGCGAGCATCAAACAAGAGATCGAGCGGCTGAAGGCGGAGGTGCAGGCCAAGCTCAAATAGCGCGGATCAAGCAGCCGGACATCAAGAACCAGATCCTGGAGCAGCGGTGGGACGTGGCCATCGTGGATAAAGCCCACCAGGTGGCCAAGCCGCCTGGTGCGGACCCACATCCATGCCCTGGTACTGGAGACGCTGGCCCATCGGGTCAACGTGCGGCTGCCGGCCAAAGAGATCGAGATATTGGACCTGGAGGCGGCCGGGGATCTCTATCCCCTGCGCGCCGATCTGCGCCAGAAGCTGGCCAAGTCTCATCACCCCTGTACCAGCAAAGTGTTCTCCTCTCGACCTTTCTCGACTTGTGGCCGTGTCGATGATGTCCTTGTCTCAGATCACCTTGTCATCCTTGCCAGCCAGTTGGCGCAGGTACTCGGGCTGACCGGCGTGGTAGCTCTCGTGCCAGTATAGAAAGAAGATGAGCTGGCCAAGCGTGGTCGTCCCCAGAAAGCTCTGCTCCTCGCGCGCCAGATCTTCCGCCGTGATCGTCTGCAGCCTGGCCGTCAATGCACTCTGGCTCTGCTCCAGCGCCATGAGCAGTTGCTCCAGTGTGAGGATGTCGTCTCCGTCTCCGCACACCGGCTCCGAGTTGTACCCATACCGCGTGGCGTGAGCCTCGCTGAGGATGGCTTCCTCTCCCAGAAAGCGCAGCATGGTGTTGCGGTTGGCGACCATGTGGCCCAGCACCCAATTCAGGCAGTTGCCGCGAAACGGAAGCTGCAGCAGGGTGTCCGCGTGGCTCAGGCCTTTTGTTTGGGCTTTGATGATGCCCAGATTGCGCTCCAGTCCGCCGATGAGATCTGTCGTCGTGATCACCTTGTCCTCCTATCTCGGGTCCACCTACTCCTCAGATATGCGCGAGACAGCTTGTGGCCCATCCAGCCAAATCTTGAGCTCGTTGAGCACATTGCGTCCGATTACGATTTCGTCTGATTGTTCATCCCCCACCACGTAGGTGCCGGGCAGCTCGATGTCGCCGATGCGAACGGACACCAGGTAAAGGTACACAACCCTGCGCTCACCCCACTGGCTACACAAGCCAGTCTCCATCACCGGTCTCGCACCAATCCCGTCCAGATAATACTGCGGGACCAGCGTGCCATCAGCACCTGTATCCATGATCGCATCCAAGGGTCCCACCGACTGTCCTGTGCGGGCCGATTCAAACACAACCTGGCGGATGGGAGCCGGTGGGGAATAGCCATATCCAAGTCGTGGTCGACAACCTGGCCTTGATGCATGGCGACGTACTCACCGGCATATTCGGACAGCAAGTCCAGATGCATTGCCCAGAACGCCTCTGTCTCCTCGTGTATTTTCTCCTGCTGGAGATGGTCGAGATACGCCTCGACGGCTTCCTCAACTACTTGGATTGCGTCCCGGTTCGTCTCGTTCGCGACGTGCTGGATGCGCTCGATTAATCCACGGCGCTGTATCCCAATCATTCCGCTACTCCCTCTTTCGCAAGGTCGGTCATCGCGATGGCAACACTTGCTACTCCTGGACTTTGGCCATTTTTGAAAGAGGGATAGGCTGACACGCCCATCCTGTGGTAAGATAGGGTCTACCACAACTCTATCAACACAG
>JAFGIA010000248.1 GCA_016929795.1 Anaerolineae bacterium | reverse complement strand
TCCGGCAGTTTGTCATGGCGAGCGCAAGCAATCCCCACCTGCGCAAGGGAGATTTGCGCCGCGGCGCACTAGGCTGATTCCAAGCCTACACCAGGTGGGGTGCTCCTCGCTGGAGCACCCCACCTGGCAGGCGATCAGGCATCCAGACGCAAACCAAAGAGCGGCACCAGCATCTCGTCTTCTGTCAGGCCGCCGTGCTTGCCAAGAAGCGAGACGTTCGGAACAGCGCGCTGCAGGGCATGGTCACCGCGCGGCAGGACGAGCAGCTCGCCGGCACGCGCATAGCTCTCGTCAGACACAGGCAGGCCCATCAGCCCCGCATCGAGCAGCGCGCGCGAGTCGACGACTACGAACCAGCCAGGGTAGGCCGCCTCGAGGTAGTCGCGCACAGCCTGGGCCTGCCCCTGGCGGGGATATAGAAACGCAGCCCGCGATTCGCCCATAACTGGCACCATCAGGTGGCGGATCAATCCTGCCTCCTTGCTTGCCGTCACAACATGCTCCGGCGGCACCCGCATCTGCCCGTGGTCGGCCGTGATGAGCAGAAGAGTGCCTTTGCGGTCAGCGGCGGGAAGCAGGTCGAGAAACTCACGCTCGAGCAAAAAAGCAACGGTGCGCAACTCGGCACGCCAGGCGTCGCTATCGGGCGCGTAGACATGGCCGATCGTGTCCAGCCCGCTCCAGTATGCAGTCAGCAGCGCACGCCTGCCGCGCGTGCCAGCCAACAGTGCACGCAGCTCGGTCCAAAAGTCGCTGGCGTGGAGGTGGGTGCGCACCCCCTTTGCGCCACGGTAGAGCATCTTGCTAAAGCCAGATTCGCGAAAGTAGGCGGAATAGAGGGCATATGTCTCGATGCGCTGTTTGTGAAGCTGCTGAGCCAATGTCGGCACGGCGATCATTGTCTCGGGATCCATGCCCCATTCCACTAGTGAGTCTGGGCGCCCGCCCCAAACAGGCCGAAACTGGATCGCGTTGGCGGCGATCCCCAGTTCACGCAGGTACATTTCGTAGGCCAGCCAGGCGTGCTCAGCAGGCGGCCGGCCTGTGCTGAGCGTGACGAGTGCGGCGTCGGTGGTGGAAGGAAACACCGAGGTGATGGGCACCAGGTGCCCACTGTGCGCCAGCCGCGCGAATGTATCCTCCCCACCCGCAGCCCACACTTTCTCCAGGAGGCGATAGCCGAGGGCGTCGAGGGTGATGAGGATGACGCGCCGCAGGCCGTCGCGCCACCCCGACCAAAGGGCCTCGGGCAGCGGGGGGAGCGAGCCAGGCAGCACACTGTGTGGGTCCTCGCCGGTGAGCAGTGTGGCCACGGTCGCAGGCACGTTGGCGATGGACAGGCCACGGTAGTGGGGCATGACCCAGCCTTCGCCTGGCGGCAGAGGATCGGGCAGCGCCCGCGCGAGAATCGTTCGTTCGACATCGTCCATGTTTCAACCCTCTCCTCCCATGCAGAATGCACAAGCCGTGGATTGTGGTGCAAGCGCGTCGGTAGCGCGACCAGGTAGCAGCAGTTGAAGAAAAGGGCCGGGCACGTGCCCGGCCCTTTGTCAGGTCGATGAAAACGCTAGTCCTCGTCGCGCCTGGCCTGGAGCGCCGAGTGCGCCGCCGCGAGGCGGGCAATCGGGACGCGGAAGGGGGAGCACGATACATAGTTCAGGCCGGCGCCGTGGCAGAATGCCACCGAGGCCGGGTCGCCACCATGTTCCCCACAGATGCCCACCTCCAGCGCAGGCCGGGTTCGCCGTCCCTTGACGACGCCCAGCTTGAGCAGCGCACCCACCCCCTGCGGATCGATCGTCTGGAATGGGTTTGCCGGCAGAATGCCATGCTCGACATAGTGGAGGAGGAAGTTGCGCTCCGCGTCGTCACGGCTGTAGCCAAAGGTCATCTGCGTCAGGTCGTTGGTGCCGAAACTAAAGAACTCGGCGTATTCAGCGATCTCGTCGGCGGTGACGGCAGCGCGCGGGATCTCGATCATGGTGCCAAACTTGTAATCGATCGAGCAGTCCTTCTCGCGCATCACCGCCTCGGCGACGGGCACGAGCAGGTCATTGGCTACCTTGAGCTCGTTGTAGTGGCCCGTGAGCGGGATCATGATCTCGGGATGGACGTCGATCCCCTGGGCGGCCTTGTTGCACGCCGCCTCAAAGATGGCGCGCACTTGCATTTGTGTGATCTCGGGCATGGTGATGCCGAGGCGAATGCCACGCAGGCCCATCATCGGGTTTGCCTCTTCGAGGTCCTCGACCGCTGCCAGCAGGTGCTCTTTCTCCACCAGCTCGGCGCGCACCTGGGCGAGCTTTTTCTTCTTGCCCTTCTTTTCCAGCCGGCCGGCCTTCACCCTGAGCTCGGTCACTTCTACGAGCAGGTCATCTTTGCTCGGGAGGAATTCGTGCAGGGGTGGGTCGATGAGGCGGATGATGACCGGCAAGCCATCCATCGCCTCAAAGATGCCCTCAAAGTCGGCGCGCTGGTAGGGGAGCAGCTTGTCAAGATGCTGCTTGCGCTCCTCTGGCGTCGCGGATAGGATCATGGCCTGTACGATGGGCAGGCGCTCCTGCTCAAAGAACATGTGCTCGGTGCGGCAGAGGCCAATGCCTTTGGCGCCGAACTGGCGGGCGCGGCGCGCGTCGGCAGGATAGTCGGCGTTGGCCCACACCTGCAGGCCACGGGTCGGAAAGCCCTGATAGTCCGCAGGCCACTCGCGCACACCCTCACGTGCGGCGATCTCGTCGGCCCAAGCGAGCAGGGTGACCAGGTCGGTCTGTTCCTCGAACTTGGGCGTCTCGGTCGGGATCTGCCCAGCGAACACCTCGCCAGCGGTGCCGTCGATCGACAGCCAGTCGCCTTCGTTGACAACCTTGCCCTCGACGGTGAAGCGACGCCTCTCCAGGTCGATCTGGACCGACTCGGAGCCGACAACGGCCGGCGTGCCAAACTGGCGGGCGACGACGGCCGCGTGGCTGGTGGCACCCCCACGGCTGGTGAGGATGCCACGCGAGGCGATCATGCCGTGCACATCGTCGGGCTTGGTCTCGGGGCGGACCATGATCACATCCTTGCCGGCCTGTCCCCACTCTTCTGCGGTGTCGGCGTCGAATGCCGCCATGCCCACCGCTGCACCTGGCGAGGCGTTGACGCCCTTGGCAAGAAAGTTGCCTTCCGCGCGCGCCTGGTCGAGCGCCTGCTGGCTGAACTGGGGGTGGAGCAGTGTGTCGACATGTTCGGGCAGCACGCGGCGCACCGCCTCTTCCTTGGTGATCAAGCCTTCGTTGGCCATGTCGACCGCGACCTTGACCGCTGCTTTGGCCGTGCGCTTGCCAGACCGGGTCTGCAGCATCCACAACTTGCCACGCTCTACTGTGAACTCGACATCCTGCATGTCGTGGTAATGCTCTTCAAGGCGGTCGGTGATGCCGGTAAACTCCTGGTAGACCTCGGGCATCTCGTCCCGGAGCTCGGCAATCGGCTTTGTGTTGCGAATGCCGGCGACGACGTCCTCGCCCTGCGCGTTGAGCAGGTAGTCGCCGTACAGCTTGTCCTCACCTGTCGCGGGGTTGCGGGTAAAGGCCACGCCTGTGCCCGAATCCCAGCCCATGTTGCCAAACACCATCGTGACAATGTTGACGCCGGTGCCGAGATCGTCGGGGATGCGCTCGCGCTTGCGGTAGGCGATCGCAGGCTTGCCATTCCAGGAGCGAAACACGGCTTCCGTCGCCATCTTGAGCTGTTCATGTGGATCCTGCGGAAAGTCAATGCCCTTGTGCTCGCGGATGATGCGCTTGAACTCTTCCGTGAGCGCCTTCCAATCCTCAGCGCCCAGATCGGTGTCGTCCTTGACGCCCTTGGTCTCCTTGCGCGCCGTGATGGCGTGCTCGAAGGCTTCGTCGGGCACACCGAGCACCACAGAGCCAAACATCTGCACCAGGCGACGGTACGAGTTGTAGACAAAGGTTGGGTTTTCGGTCAGCCGAACCATCCCTTGGGCCGTCTCGTCATTCATGCCAATGTTGAGGACCGTGTCCATCATGCCAGGCATGGAGAACTTGGCGCCTGACCGGCACGAGACGAGGAGTGGGTTCTCAGCATCACCAAAGTCTTTGCCCGTGGCCTTTTCGACAGCCTCGAGCGCCGCCAACTCCTGCTCCCACATCCCCGCGGGGAACTCGCCGCCCGCTTCGAGGTAGGCGTTGCACGCCTCGGTGGTGACGGTAAAGCCCGGGGGCACCGGCATGCCGATGCGCGTCATCTCGGCCAGGTTGGCGCCCTTGCCGCCCAACAGGCCGCGCACGCCCTCCCAATCGCCGGCATACTTTTCCGCCTCTTCTACCTCGCTAAAGAGATAGACCCATTTGTTTGCCATGATTTCAGAACCTCCTTGGTTATGGTGGTCGTCGCAAGGACGATCGTGGTAAATAGATCTCTGGTGTCAAGCCGTACTGATGCCGGGCGGCATTATAATGGGGTTTGGAGGTTTTGGCAAGCAGGGGGGCGCACAAGGCAGGCTGGGGTGCTATTTCAAGATTCTGGGTGAGCTGATGGCATGGGCGGAAATGGCCTCAAGACGGGCCTTGAGCCCAGAAATACACCCGCAGGCTGGTGGGGCATTGGATATTGGGTATTGGGGAACTGCCCAATACCCAATCAATATCCAATATCCGTTACGTGTCGCGCAGGCGGGGGTCCAGGATGCGCTCGAGGGCAAAGCCGAGGAGGGCAAAGGCAAAGCCGGTGAGGAGCAGGAGTGCGATCGGCTCGAGCACCCAATAGTAGTGACCGCCAAAGGCGCCATTGGTGAGGGCTTCGTGGATCACCTTGCCCCACGTAGGCAGGGAGGGATCTCCGACGCCAAGGATGGAGAGGGTCGCCTCTAAAAAGACAAATGTCGGCACAAGCATGACGAGCTGAGGAACCAGGATGGGCAGGATGCGTGGCAAAAGGTAGCGCAAGATGATGCGGGCGTCGCTGGCGCCGTAGGCACGCGCGGCGGCGATGTAGGAGGCCTCCCGCACCTGCAAAAAGGCGGCCCGGTAGCTTTTGAGCGCGCTGCCAAAGATGTTGAGCAAGACGGCGATGCTGAGGATCAGCCAGATGCTCTTGCCATAGAGAAAGTAGACCATGATGCAGATGGGAAGGAGGGGCAAGATGATATTGATCTCGGTGATGCGCTGGATCAGGCTGTCGACCAGTCCGCCATACCAGGCACCGACGGCGGCGATGAGCATTGTCAGGCATGAGGTCATGACAGCGCCCAAGAGGCCCATGGCGAGGGCGATGGGCATGCCCCATAGTAGGGGCACGATCAGGTCGCGCCGCATATGGTCGGTGCCAGCCAGCCCATAGACGCGCCCGAGGAGCACGAACTCGGCGTCGATGTCCGAGCCTGACTCAAAGACAAAGGTTGTAACACGCATCTCGTAATGACCCTGCAAAGTGGTGTCGGGAGAAGCCGGGTCGGCGAACAACCCGACTTCGGGCGACACGCCGCCAAGGCGGCGCCGGAGACGCTCGTCCTGGGAAAAGTGATGCTCGTACAGGGACGAGAGCTGCCAGGTCGCCGCTTCAATCTCGCGCCCGTCGGGCGTTATCCAGGTGACGGCGACGTGGGGCATCTTTTTTTCGTACCGGCTCTGGAGGTAGAGGACGATCTCGCGTGGAAAGGCTTCATAATGATAGTCAAATGGAAAAGAGATGGTGATCTGGGTCATCTCATCTGAAACGACCTCAAATTGCTTGCTCACTGTCGGGTCGCTGCTGTCCATCTGGATGGTCGGCGGCAGATCGTGGGTGCGAAAGAGATTGACCCACATGGGCTGGGCGTAGGCAGGGCTGTGATACCACACCTTGGCGCCGCCGCGCCACGCGACGACCACCTCCTCATACGGGATGACGAGCATGGTGGTCACAGCGCTTGCGATCAGGGCGACAATGATCGCCAGCCCAAAGAAAGCGGATGGGTAGCGCACGATCTCTTCCAACGCCGGCTTGAGGCGCGCCTGGAACCAGGAGACCCGTGCCCGGCTGTGGGGTGCGGCTGTGGCGTGGGGCTGCACCGATGCACGCGCCAGGGCGTCGTGCTGCCTGGATCTCGCGCGGCGGAGCGCTACGGATCGAGGGTGCCGGATCGACCCCAGCCAGGCCAGAAATCGACGCCTGCCCAGACGCAAGCCCGGGCGAGCCCTCATCTCCTGCCGCCGCGTTCCACTCAACAAGCGGACCCGAGGATCGACAAACGCATAGACGATGTCGAGAACGAAAACTGTGATCGCCAGGATATAGGCAAAGATGACGACCAGGCTGACGGCGGTTTCCGGGCTGTAGGTCCAGGGGCGCAACGAGTCGACGTAGAGCTTGCCGATGCCGGGCCAGGTAAAAAAGTACTCGAGGACGATGGCGCTCTGCCAGAAGCCGAGCACCAGCAGTGTGAAGCTGGTGATCAGGTAGGGCAGGGCAGGGCGCAGCACATCGCGGCGCTCGATCGTGCGCGGCGACAGGCCCATGGCCGTGGCCATGACGACGTGGTCCTCCTCGGAATGGAGGACAAAAAAGGCGCGCCAGGCATACACGGCCTGGAAGAATACACTCAGGAGGATGGCCATCACCGGCAGGATCATGTGCTTGAGGACGACGAGGGCATAGCCGAGCTTGTTCGCCGGGGGAAAGTCGTCGAGCATGCCGCTGAAGGGCAAGAGGTGGAGCTCGACGCTAAAGAGCATGATCAGCAGGATGCCGTGCGCCCAGCTCGGGATGGACGAGATGGGCGACAGCGCGGTCACGAGACGGTCGGGTATGCTGCCATAGTGCCGAGAGAGAAAGAGGGCGAGGCCGATGCCGGCGAAAAACAAGATGAGGCTCGCCAGGCCGAATAGAAGCAGGGTGTTGGGCAGGGCCTCCATGATGCGCGGGTTGTTCCACTCGAAGCGCAGGCCGTTGTAGGTCCAGCGCAGTGTGCGCAGCAGAAAGGGCTGGTTGAGGCCGGCGGCTTCTATCATCTGCGCCCGAGCCTGCTCAAAGTCAATCTCGGGCGTGCCGGGGGATGCGTTTCCGGAGGCGAGTGCCATGCCCATCAGGGCGTTTTCGATCCTATCACGGACAATGTCGTCGATAAAGCCACCCAGGTTGGCGACCCAGACGGCGATAAAGACGCCGATCAGGAGTGTCACGAGCAGGGTGACCCCCCGGACGAGGGTGTAGCGCAGCATCCGCCAGGGTGTGCTGGTGGCAAACCGCCGGCGGAGCCCCACGCTGTCCGAGGGAGCCTCGGAGCTGCCGTTCGAGACGAGCTGATTGATGCGCTGATTCCTGGTCACATTTGGATTAACGTCCCTAACCCCGTTTCTGTTCAGGATTGAGATATCAGGATTCTTCGACCACGGCTTCAAGTACCTGATAGGTGCGCCGGTCGAGGAGGCGCACCGTCGGTTTGAGGGTGAGGGCGTAGAGGCCCAGAGCAAAGAACAGGGCCAGCGGCAGGGTAACCACCTGGCCAGCCGGCGAGAAGGCAACGGGAAGCATGAAGAGCGCCACAGGGATGGGCAGCGAGACCAGCCACGCGATCATCGAGCCGAGGTTGCCCTGGTTCGATCCGGTGAACTGGGCCGAGGCGCGATAGGGGGTGAGGATCGAAGCCAGGTTGTAGAAGGGCGCCGAAGCATAGTGCAGGCAGAAGGCAAAGAGGAGCCCCCACGGCACGATCAGCCACGCGCCCATAAAGAGGGCGATGATGACGAGCACCACCAGCGTCTGCGCCAGGGCAAAGAGGAGTGTGACGGCGTTCGCGGACAGGAACAGGTAGCGGCGGTCGACAGGCGACACCATCAAGGTGGCGAATCCCTCGCGGTCGACGGCGCCAAAATAGTCGGCGGTGAGGGTAGAGGCGCCGGAATTGGCGGCGATGACGACGAGGCCGGCAACCAGGAAAGGCATAAGTTCGTGAATGCGGCTGCCGGGTGGGGCAAAATTGGAGATCTGCCACAGGCCTACTCCAAAAGCAACAATGACGATGGGGGTGGCAATGAGCGCGCGCAGCGTAACCGGGTTGCGGCGGAGGTAGGCCCAATCCTTGTCAAAGAGGGCCCAGAAGAGCGCAGGCCCGGGCCTGCGCCATGCGCGGCGGCGGGTGCGGACGCGCTCGGCGCCGATGCGCAGCGCGGTGCCCTGCATCATGCGGCGGATCACTGTCGCATGGATCCAGAGCATGGCGGCGCCAGCGGCATAGGAGAGGAGGAGGAAGGCCAGCCCCTCGACCCAGCGCCCGGCGACGGCCAGGGCCATGCCGGCTGTGGCCCAGCCCGGGGGGAGCCAGAGGAGAAAGCGCGACAGGCGCAGGTGGGTGAGGATCAGGTCGACACTCTCGATAAAGCCGAGGCCGGTGAGGGAGGGCAGATCGGTGGCAAAGGTGCGCAGGGTCGCTTCGAAGCGCCCGGGCTCGCTGGTGAGGAATTGGATATAGTAGTTGCCGGCGAGAATGAGGAAAAAGGGCAGGCTAAGCAGGAAGAGGAGCAGGCCGCGCAGGCGGCGGTCACCGGCGACGAGATCGAGGAGGTCTTCCATCAGGCGCCCGGTGAGGATGAGGAGGGCAAAAGTGGGCACGGCGCCGAGGAGAATGATGGGCAGCAGGAGTGGGCGCTGCCACACCAACCCACCCACCTGGCCGGCCAACATGGGCAGCGTCCAGAGGCCGGCCATGGTCAGCAGTGAGACGAGGGTGCTGCCCACCACCAGGCTCTTTAAGCGCACGGGGTGCGCAAAGAGGCGCGACACCTCAAAGCGCTCCACGAACTGGGAGTTGTACGAGGAGGGCATCAGGAGCCAGAAGAAGAGCAGGCCGGTGTTGACGAGCAGGAGCAGCTCGAACGCCGCCCCGGGCGACAGGTCGGCGACGGCGACGCCGAGCACGACCCCCATGACGACGAAAAAAGGGAGGGTGGTGACAAAGAGCAAAAGCATGAGCAGGAGCCGCCCCAACCGGGCAAAGAGGGCAAGGCGCCGGGCGCGGAACATGGACAGGGTAAGCTTCCACTGGAGCCACAAAATCGTCTTGATCTCTGCGAGCATGACCGCCTCCCTAGCCAACGCCCGGCTCGCGGGTGGTGAGCCATTCGAGCAGCTCGGGCTCGTGCTGCTCGTGGGGCTGCACGGTGTGCAAAAAGATATCCTCGAGCGGCGCCGAATCGGGCAGGCCGGCGCGGTCGCGCAGTTCGGGGATGCTGCCCGAGGCGACGAGGTGGCCCCTGTTCAGGATGCCCACCTGGTCGCAGAAACGCTCGGCGAGCTCCATGACGTGGGTGGAGAAAAAGACGGTGGTGCCACGCCTGTCGACGGTGTCGCGCAGGATCTGCTTGATGGCACGCGTCGAGATCGGATCCACGCTTTCGAAGGGCTCGTCGAGAAAGAGGACCTCTGGAGCATGGATCAGGGCAGCAGCCATGGCGGTTTTTTTTCTCATGCCGGCGGAATAGTCGAGGATCATCTTGTTGGCGGCCTCGTCGAGCTCGAGCAGATTGAGCAGGGGTGGGATGCGGCGGTCGATCTCGTCGCGGTCGAGTCCATGCAGGCGGGCGACGAGCTCGATGTGCTCGGGGGCGGTGAGGCGCTCGTAGAGGCTGAGGCCCTCGGGCACGACGCCAATGCGCCGCTTGACCTCGAGGGGTTGATCGAGCACTGAAAAGCCGGCGACCGTGGCGGCGCCCGACGTGGGGCGCAGCAGGCCGACGAGCATGTTGATCGTCGTCGACTTGCCGGCGCCGTTGGGACCGAGAAAGCCATAGATGATGCCGCGCGGCACGCGCAGGTCGAGGTGGTCGACGGCGACGATGCCGGTGCGTTTGTCGCCGAACTGGCGGGTGAGTGCGTGTGTCTCGATGGCCCATTTGTTTTCGTGCATCGTGTTGCCTCCTGCATCTCTTGACAGCCAGAGTGATTCTACCACACGGCCGGCTGCTAGGCAAGACGGCAAGCTGACGGAAAGGTGACAGCCGTGCCCCACAGCGCAGCAGGGGGAAGGTTGCGCCTGGTGAAACCGGCTGCCTGCCAGCCATCGTGCATCTCGCGCCTGTGCCGGTATGCGGCGAAACTCTGCAACTCTGCGGGCAGTTTGAGGGGGGGGGGGGGGT
>JAFGIA010000247.1 GCA_016929795.1 Anaerolineae bacterium | reverse complement strand
CGATCGGTCATGACCAATACCTCGTCGCCCACCTGGACGACGGTGGGGCCGCGGGGCAGGATCACCTCGCCCTGCCGGATGATGGCCGTAATCAGGCAGTGCTCCGGCAAAGGCAAGTCCTTGACGGCCACTTCCACGGCCCGGGCTCCTTCCGGCACACGGACCTCGATCAGGGCGTATTGCCCCCGCCGCAGCTTGAGCAGCGTCATCATATCGCCCAGCGACATCTCTTCTTCGATCAACTGGGCCAGGACCGTCGCCTCGTTGAGGGCCACGTCCACGTGGAATTTCTCGTCAAACAGCCACGCATGGCGCGGGTTGTTGATCTGGCCGATGATGCGCCGCACCCCGTAGACGGCGTGGGCCAGGTAGCAGAGCACCAGGTTGTCGGCATCGCTGGGCGTGCAGGCCACCAACACCGTCGCCTGGCGAATCCCCGCCTGCTCGAGCACGCGGGGGTCGGTGGCCACGCCCTCGTAGACGACCTCGGTCGGCAGCTCGTGGTGGATCGTCGCCAACACATCGCGCCGGTGCTCGATCAGGCGCACTTCGTGCTCCTGGGCCACCAGCAGCGAAGCCAGCTGGGCGCCGCTCGGATCGCCACCCGCAATCAGCACAAACATCTTATCCCTCCCGTTCGGTCCCTTCCAGCCGCTGGCGCACCGCCGCGATGCCTTCCAGGGTCGCGCTCAGGCAGAGCACGTCCCCGGTCTCCAGGACCAGGTCCGAGGACGGCAGCACCGCCCGGCCGGCCCGCGTCAATGCCACCGCCCGGCAGTCCTCCCACGGCAAGAGGTCCCGCAGGCTGCGGCCGTGCCACCGCTCGGTCACCGGCAGCTCATAGACCTCGATCTCGGCGTTGCCCAGCGAAAAGAGGAGCCGCAGCGTCGTGCCCGCGAGGAGCTCCTCGAGCCGCTGTGCGCTCCAACTGGACGAGCTGACCAGTTGCAGTTTGAACGCCTCCAGCAGTGCGCGCCAACGGGGGTCATAGTTACGGGCGACCACGTGCGGGATGTGATACTGGGTGCGCGCCACGTGAGCGACCACCGCATTGACCGAGTCAGAGCTCGTCACCGCGGCCAGACCCTCGGCGTTCTCAATACCGGCGCGGTGCAGCACGTCCCGCGCCAGCACATCGCCCTCAACCATGCGCCCGATAAAGTCGGCGGGCAGGTTGTGGAACGCTGACGCCGATTCGTCCACGATCGTCACCTGGTAGCCGGCCTTGAACAGGTTGTACGCCAGCGTCGAGCCGACCCGCCCACAGCCAACAACAATGACGTTCATGTCTCGCGCTCCGTCCGCATTTCACGTTTCACGTCTTTCCGTTTCACTCCACCTGATACGGCACATCCGTCACGACGATCCCCCGCTTGAACAACAGCGCAAAGCGCAGCACCGTCGCCGCATTGGCGTGCAGCAGGTTGTGCCACCAGTGCCGGGGCACAAACTGCGGCACGACGATGGTGATCGTCTCGTTGTGCTGCCGCTGGGCGGCCACTTGCTCCACATACTGCAGCAGTGGCTCGATGAGCAGTCGGTAAGGGGAGTCGAGGATCACCAGGCGCACACCCTCGCCCCACAGCTCCCACTTGCGCCGGAGCTGCACGGCCTCGGTCTCGTCCATCGAGACGTGCACGGCCGTCACGTCGTCCGAGAGCATCCGGGCGTAGGAGAGCGCGGCGAGTGTCCCCCGGTGCACACCGCTCACCGGCAGGATCACGCGGTGGCGCACGACGCAGGAGGGCGCGTTGTAGTGTTCGAGGGAGAGCTCGCGCGTCAGGCCCTGGTAGTGGCGCTGGATGGCAAAAAAGGCGGCCACCAGGGCCGGGAGCAGGATAACGACCACCCAGGTCCCGTCGCGGAACCTGGTCACGGCAAAGACAAGGGTCACCGCCGCCGTGCACAGCGCGCCCAGGCCGTTGAGCAGCATCTTGGGCAGCCAGCCGGCCTGGTAGCGCAGCGTCGAGCCGCGTTCACGAACCTCCCCACCCGGCTTGAGGTGGCCCGCCTTCCACCAGCGGCGGGCCATGCCGGCCTGCAAGAGGGTAAAGGACAGGAATACGCCGACGGCCCACAGCGGGACCAGTGCCGTCACACGGGCATCAAAGATGACAACCAGGAGCGCGGCAATCACCGCCAGGGCGACGATGCCGTAGGAGTAGACCAGCCGGCTGCCGCGAAAGGCCAGCTGCCGGGGCAGGAAGCTGTCGTTGGCCATGATCGCGCTCAGCCGCGGGAAGCCAGCAAAGGCGGTATTCGTCGCCAGGAGCAGGATAATCGTCGTCGCTGCCATCGTGGCCAGGTACGGGACACCCCGCCCGGCAAAGGCAGTGCGCGCCAGCTGCGAGATCACCGTCTCCGCCTCGGAAGGCAGCGCCCGGACCTGCCACAGCAGGAAAGAGATCCCCAGGAACATGGCCGCCAGGATCATGGACATCCACACCGTGGTGATAGCCGCATTGCGGCTGCGCGGTTCTCGGAAAGCGGTGACTCCGTTGGAGATGCACTCGACGCCGGTGAGGGCCGTCGTGCCGTTGGAAAAGGCGCGCAGAATCAGCAAGATTGTCACCGGCTGCAAGGCGCCGGCCCACTCCATCGCCGGGGGATCCACAACCGTTCCGAGCGTGCCGGCCGCGTAGCGGGCAAGGGCCACCCCCAGCGTCAAAAAGGTCATGAGTAGAAAAAAGTAGGTGGGGATGGCAAAGGCCGTGCCCGATTCGCGCACCCCGCGCAGGTTGGCCAGCATGATCAGGAGTATGAAACCGACGCACATCGCCACCCGGTAGGGCAGGAGGACGGGGAATGCCGAGATCACCTGCGACACGCCGGAGGAAATTGCCACGGCGGCCAGCAAGACATAGTCCACCAGCAAAGCGGCCCCGGCAACCTGGGCCGCGATCTCGCCCAGGTTGTCCCGGGCGACGATGTAGGCCCCACCGCCGTCGGGATAGACCAGGATCGCCTGCCAGTAGGACATGGTAACGACCGCCAACAGAACCGTCACCAGGATGGCCAGCGGAAAGACGTAGGCAAAGCCGGCCGCTCCGGCCACGGCCAGAACGACCAGCATCTCCTGGGGCGCATAGGCGACCGAAGAGAGCGCGTCCCCGGAAAAGATAGCCATCCCGACCGCCTTGCCCACCGTCTGGTGGGGCGCGTCGGCGGTGGGCAGCGGCCGGCCGAGCAGCCACGTCCGCCAGGAGCGCGGAGGCTTGTAATCGGTGAGGCGGTGAAAGATGGGGGGCTCGGTTTCTTCCATATCCATCCCAGTGAGCTTCGTATTGCCAAAGTAACACCTCACGCATGAATGTCTTTGTGAAGCCGTTACTTTGAATAGGCGAAGGTCAATTGCGCCCTCTGCGTTCTCTGCGGTTACTGACCCCTGCATAATCTCGTAAACTGCTTGCGGCCTATCGACGCGTGATTCGTGCGCGCCGAGTTTGGGAATTTGCGCAGAGGTCAATAACAATGACTCTGCCTGAGCAGTTACCCGCAGCCTTACAAACCACCTGGAGCCATTTTACCAGATATTGTCTGCCGGGGCAAGCGCGGTCCTGTCGCGACAGGGCTGTTGCAACCGATCGGGCAACCGAAACAAGTAGCGCAGCAAATTCTGTCACGTGTGGGCGACGCTGTCGCCCTGAGTAACCGGCCCGAGGCGGGTGGGTTTCCCCCTCTCGCCAGGGGCTAGCGTGCCCCTGGCGGCGCCAGCACAACAAGGACGCCGGGGCCCGCTCGAGCACCACCGGCGTCCTGCAGCAATTACGCTTTACGCTTTACGCCTACCCCTCCCACCGCAGGATCAGTTCCTTGGCCGCCTTGACCTCATCCAGCCGGCGCACCGGCGCCTTGTGCGGGGCCTCGTGCAGGAGCTCGGGCTGCGTGCGCGCCTCCTCGGCGATCCTGGCCAGGGCGTCG
>JAFGIA010000246.1 GCA_016929795.1 Anaerolineae bacterium | reverse complement strand
GTCAAGCGCTTCAACCCCGACACCCACACCAGCGACTTTACCGTCGACACCGAACCCCACCTGCCGGGCGGGCCTTACGAGTTGCCAACGCCGCTGGCCGGGGAAGAAGCCCCGGCCACACCCGGGCAGCCACCGCCGCCCGAAGAAGCACTGCCGTCGATGCTGCTCAGCTCCGCCAACTGCATCTCCTGCCACACCGACCAGCCAAGGCTGGAAGCCCTGGCGGTAGAGGAGGTGGTGGTTTCAGAAAAAACAAGCGGAGAGGGCTGAGGGGGAGCGGTGCCTCCGTTGGAGGCATGGGAAAAGGTCATGATCGACGACGATTTCCTGGTATCGGTTCACAATACCCAAAACTGCATCGGCTGCCACGGGGGTGTCGCTGGCACAGACGACATGGAAGCAGCCCACGAGGGCATGGTCGGAGAACCGCTGGAAGCGGGGAACGACGTCTGCGGCGTCTGCCACGTCGAGACGAGCCAACTGGCTTCCACCAGCCTGCACCAGAACCTGACCGGCTATCACACGATTCTGACTGCCCGGGGAGCGGATTTCAGCGACCCCAACATGGTGGAAGCATTTTCCAACCACTGCAACACGTGCCACACGACGTGTGGGCAGTGTCACATCAGCCGTCCAACATCCGTCCAAGACGGGCTCCTCGCCGGCCACGAGGTGAAGGCCACTGCGCCCATGCGCAACACGTGTACAGCCTGTCACGGCGCGCGCGTGGGCAACGAGTACCAGGGCGCAAACGAAGACGTCGCGGGCAGCGTTCACTGGTTGTCGGGTGGGATGTCCTGCTTCGAGTGCCACGAAGAGAGCCATTACCACGGCGACGGCACCGAATACACCCAGCGCTATGACGGCGCGCCCGGCGTGAACTGCATCGACTGCCACGCCGAAGCCTTCGACGACCAGGACGAAATCATGGCGCACACGCTTCACCTCGATCGGGTCGCCTGCGAGGTCTGCCACGCCTCGGGCCCCTACAAGAGCTGCTACAACTGCCACGTCGCCATCGACGACCAGGGCCTGCCTTATTACGAGACGGACGAGAGCCAGATGACGTTCGAGATCGGCCGCAATCCACTGCAGAGTGAGGACCGGCCCTGGGAATACGTCCTGGTACGCCACGTCCCTGTTACGGCAGATACGTTCGCCTTTTACGGCGCGGACCTCTTGCCAGGCTTTGACAACCTCCCAACGTGGAAATACGCCACGCCGCACAACATCCAGCGGATCACCCCGCAGAACCAATCCTGCGACAGTTGCCACGGCAACGAAGAAATTTTCCTCACCGCCGACGACGTGGCGCCGGAGGAGCTGGCAGCCAATGCGGCGGTAATCGTCGAAGAGATTCCATCACTTTCGTGGGGTCCGTACGCAGAGATCGAGCCCGCGCCAGAGCCCAGCGGGTGGAGCTGGCTATACTGGCTCATCCCAATCGTCGTGATCATTGGGGGCGCCGTGGCCGCCGTGTTGGTAATCCGTCACCGATCCCGACCCGGAGCCAAAGAGCCACCACAAGAAAATGTGGTAGATACCCCTGACCTTCCAGGAGAACAAAATGGGTAACGATAGACGAGCGACACTGTTTCGAAGAGACTTTCTCAAGCTGATGGGGCTTGGCGTAGGTGCATCCCTCGTCAAGACACCGGGGCAGGCTCTCGCTTCCCCGGCAGGCGCGGACGAGGTGGCCATCCTCTACGATGCCTCCAAGTGTCTTGGCTGCCGCGCCTGTGAACGGGCCTGCAAAGAGTGCAACGACCTGCCGCAAGAACCCGAGCCTCCCACCGGCCTGTCCGCCATCACCTGGAACCTCATCATGCAGCGACAGGGTGTCGCAGCGAACGACCAGCCGTTCTTTAACATGCAATGCATGCACTGCACCAATGCCGCTTGCGTGGCTGTCTGTCCGACCGGGGCGCTGTACAAGGACCCCAAGGGGTTTGTCGCCTTCGACGAAGCCAAGTGCAACGGCTGCGGCTACTGCACCCAGTTCTGCCCCTTTGGTGTGCCACACCTGAAAGAGAGCACCACGGTCACGACCAAGGCCGGCAAGTGCATCTTTTGCTGCACCCACCAGCAGCCGTCCGACGGTCCTGGCAGCGTCGCCTGCGTCGAGGCCTGCCCGACCGGCGCCCTGACCCTGGGCTGGCGCGATAACCAACTGGAAACAGCCAAAGCGCGGGTCGCCCAGTTAAAGGCCGATGGCCACAGCGCGGCAATGTTATACGGCGAGACGGAAGCGGGCGGGCTGCATCGCCTGAGCATCCTGCTGGACGAGCCGCACGCCTACGGCTTGCCTGCCGATCCCCAAGGAGCGGTCGACTTTTCCACCGTCTGGCAAAGAGTCATCCAGCCCCTGGGCGGAATCGCGGTGGGCGCGACCGCCGTGGGGCTGGTGATCAACTGGCTGATCGCACGGACCAAAATCAAGGTAGAGGAAGCGTAAAATGTCCAACGGGAAAAAAGAAATGCTAATGTTCCGTGCCGGCCAGCGTTTCGTACACTGGCTGCACACTGCGGCGTTCGTCGTGCTGATGGCCACTGGCCTCATGCTCTACGTTCCCTGGTTCAGCAACTCGGTCGCCCTGGGAGCCGGAGGGTACACGATCCGCCTCATCCACCGCATCGGCGCAATTGCCTTTATGCTGGTCCCCCTCGTCTATGTCGTTCTCGATCCCAAGGAATGCCTGGCCTCGATGAAACGGATCTTTACCTGGGACAAGAGGGATCTGGGCTGGTTGAAAGCTGCTCCCGTCTATTATTTTTTGGGCGACGAGGAGGCCATGCCGCCCCAGGACAAGTTCAACACGGGACAAAAACTCTTTTACCTGGTGGTTGTCATCTGCATGGTCGGGTTCATCGTCACCGGCCTGCTCATGTGGTTTGGCAAGGGCTTGATATCGCCGTGGATATTCCGCTGGAGCGTGTTCTTGCACGATTTGTGTACCATTGCCTACGGGGCGTTCTTCCTGGTCCACTTTGCACTCTCGGTCATGCACCCGCTGATGAAAGGCGCGATCAACGGCATGCTCTTTGGCTGGATGCCGGAAGAGTACGTCAAGCACCATCACGCCCGCTACTATAAGGAGTAAGCTCCTCGACCGCGCGCACGGCGCCGTGCGCAGCGAGTCATTTCGCAAGTTCAGACCTCGGAGGTTTTGGGCCTCCGAGGTCTGATGTTCAATAGCGGTGTCGTCTTTCCCCCGTCGGCCTGGGCCAGCGCGCGATAGTACTGGCGGCGGTTGGCGCACAGGATGATCGTCGGCGGGCAGCCGTCGCGCAGCAGGAGCAGGTTCATCACCAGCCGCGCCGTGCGCCCGTTGCCGTCGATGAACGGGTGCACCGCCGCCAGCCGGTGGTGGGCCAGCGCCGCCCGCTCGACCGGGCGCAGCGCCTGCGCTACGCCGCCCAGCCGGTAGGCGATCTCGCCCCACAGGGTGTAGACGGTGAACCCCTCGTCGACCTCGCGGCCGCCGGCGTAGAAGTCGG
>JAFGIA010000245.1 GCA_016929795.1 Anaerolineae bacterium | reverse complement strand
GCCGGCTGGCATTCCGCCTCAAGCATCTAAAATCCGTGGAATCCGTGTGAATCCGTGTCCAATTCAAGTACCCACTGAACGCTTACGAAAAATGATAGACCGGTGGGTTGGTAGATTGGGCACGAGTCCAATCTACCAATCCCCCATTTACCAATCTACCGTCATCGGAGCTTGATCCAGTGGTAGCCGTACCGTTCGAGGTAGAGGGAGTAGGGCTCGGCGGTGAGAGGGGGGAGGCAGGTGCCGGTGAGCAGGTTGGTGGGCTGGGTGCCGGCGAACTCGGACAGGCCGTGGGCCTGTGGCAGAAACGAGATCGAGCGCGGCGCGGTGGATAGGTTGTTGACGACCAGGATCGTCTCGTCCGCGTGACGGCGCAGGTAGGCGAGCACGGCCTCGTCGCCGACGTCCAGAAAGCGCAGATCGCCGCGCCCAAGCGCCGGGTGGGCGTGGCGCACCTCAATCACGAATCGCATCCAGTTCAGGAGCGAGTCGGGATCGTCCACCTGGGCCTCGACGTTGACGTGTCCGTAGCCATAGACGTCGTCGTCAATGACCGGGGCGTAAAGCGCGCCGGGGGCGGCCGTCGAAAAGCCCGCGTTCGGCCCGCCGGTCCACTGCATTGGCGTGCGCACGCCATTGCGGTCCTCCAGCCAGATGTTGTCGCCCATCCCGATCTCGTCGCCGTAATAGATCACGGGCGAGCCGGGCAGGGTAAAGAGGAGCGAGTTGGCCACCTCGATGCGCGCGCGGTCGTTGTCGAGCAGGGGGGCCAGCCGGCGCCGGATGCCCAGGTTGAGGCGCATGCGCGGCTCGGGCGCGTAAAAGGACCACATGAATTGCCGCTCCTCTTCGGTCACCATCTCCAGCGTCAGCTCGTCGTGATTGCGCAGGAAGGTGGCCCACTGGCAACGCTCGGGAATGGGCGGCGTGTGGTCGAGGATGTAGAGGATGGGGCTGCGGTTGGCATGGGCCAGGGCCAGAAAGATGCGCGGCATGAGGGGAAAGTGAAAGTTCATATGGAACTCGTCACCGTCGCCCAGGTAGGGGCGCACATCTTCGGGCCACTGGTTCGCCTCGGACAGGAGGAGGGCGCCGGGCGCGATCTCGTCGACAAAGGCACGCAGGCGCTTCAGATAGGCGTGCGTCTCGGGCAGGTTCTCACAGTTGGTACCCTCGCGTTCGTACAGGTAGGGCACGGCGTCGACGCGAAAGCCGTCGATGCCATACTCCTCCAACCAGTAGCGCACGATGTTGAGCATCTCTTGCTGCACGGCAGGGTGGTCATAATTCAGGTCGGGCTGGTGGTGAAAGAAGCGGTGCCAGAAGTAGGCCCCGCGCACGGGGTCCCACGTCCAGTTCGACGCTTCGGTATCGAGAAAGATGATACGCGCCTCCTGGTAGCGCTCGTCGGTGGGGCTCCACACGTACCAGTCGCGGTACTTTTCGTGCTCCGGGTGCGAGGGGTCGCGGGATGCCTGGAACCAGGGGCACTGGTCGGAGGTGTGGTTCACGATCAGGTCCATAATCACGCGCATGCCGCGCGCGTGCGCCTCGTCGACGAGATAGCGCAGGTCGGTGACGTTGCCATAGTCGGGGTGGATCGCGTAAAAGTCCGAGATGTCATAGCCATCGTCGCGCAGCGGCGAGGGGTAGACGGGCAACATCCAGATGCAGTCAATGCCCAGGTGGGCTATCTGGTCGAGGTGCGAGGCCAGCCCGCGCATGTCGCCGACGCCGTCGCCGTCACTGTCGCCATACGCGCGCACCGCGACTTCGTAAAAGACGGCATCTTTGTACCAGTCAGTGGTCATAATCGGTCAAAAATCCTTTCGTGAGGCTGGAAGATTGGAAGGTTGGAAGGCTGCTGTCCTTCCAATCTTCCCACCTTCCAATCATTCGGCCTTTAGCCACACAAAACCGAGGGGCTCGAGCACCAGCTCACCGCTGGCCGATACGGCGGCGCCCGACACCAGATCGGTAAAGCGGTAGCTCAGTCCATGCAGGCGCAGGTCGTTGGCGTCGATCCGCTGCGCCTCCTCGACGAAATTGGCGAGCACGATAATGCGCTCGCCCTCGTGGCGGCGCACGTAGCCAAAGACGTGGCGGCTGCCGGTCTCGATCACGTCGGCCTCGACGCCGCCAAAGGCACGGTTCTCCTGGCGTAGCTGGATCAGGTGCCGCAAGCGGGTATAGATCCGGCCCGGCACGGTCGACTCGTCGTGGCGTGCCGCCATCCGCTCGGGGTCGGCGAAGGGGCGGTGGACCCAGCGGCTGTCCTCGGCCTTGGTCGGGTCGTGGCGGTAGCGATAGTCGTTGAGCGTACCCACTTCGTCGCCCAGGTAGAGGAGGGGGATGCCGCCGATGGAGAGGATGACGCTGTGCAGGAGGAGGACGCGGCGGATGGCCAGCTCTACCTCACCCTCGCCTCCCTCGCGCAGCGCCTTTTCGAGGCCGGCCAGCGATGCGGCGGTGCCCGAGATGCGCATGTCGCCGGTGACAGGGTTGAGCTGGAAGGGCAGGCCGCGGCTATAGCTCCCCTCGAAGCGGCCGGTGTAAAAGTCATTGAGGAACCGGCGGTGGTTAAAGCCGTGGATGCCCAGGGCGGCTGCGTCTTCGTCAGAAAAGGTCCAGCCGATGTCGTCGTGGCAGCGGATATAGTTCACCCACGCGCAGCGTGGATCGATGGCCAAGCGGCGCTCCATCGAGTAGCGCAAAAGCTGCACCTCGCGCGTGGCGGCGGTTTCCCACAGCAGGGCCATGAGGAGTGGGTTATAGCTCAACTGGCATTCCCCCGGCGAGATGTAGCGCGCGACGTCGTCGGGATGGACGATGGCTTCTGATTTAAAGAGGAGGGCCGGCGCGGCGATGCGCACCAGGGTGTTGAAGGCCTGGATGAGCATGTGCGCTTCGGGCAGGTTCTCGCACACGGTGCCGAGCTGCTTCCACGTAAAGGCCACCGCGTCAAAGCGCAGGGCCTCAACGCCGATATTGGCCAGAAAGAGCATTTCCGCGGCGATGCTGTCAAACACGGCGGGGTTGCGATAGTTCAGGTCCCACTGAAAGTTGTGAAAGGTAGTCCATACCCAGCGATCGATCTCGGGGCGATAGGTAAAACTGCCGCGGCGCACCTCGGGAAAGATCTCGCGCAGGTGCGCGTCGTAGGCATCGGGCAGCGTGCGGTCGGGGAACATGAAATAGTAGTCCTGATAGTCTTCGTCGCCTGCCAGCGCGCGCCGCGCCCACTCGTGCTCGTCAGAGGTGTGGTTGTAGATCAAGTCGAGCACCAGGCTGATGCCGTTGCGCCTCAGCTCGGCGGCGAGGCTGGCAAGCTGCTCCATCGTGCCCAACCTTGCATCCACCTGGCGGTAGCTGCTCACGGCATAGCCGCCATCATTCTCCTCGGCCGGTGACAGGAAGAGGGGCATCAGGTGCAGGTAGGTGAGGCCCAGCTCCTTAAAGTAGGGGATCTGCCCGCGGATTCCCTCCAGGTCGCGGGCAAATAGGTCCACATAGCACACGGCGCCCATCATCTCCTGCGACTGGAACCAGAGTGGGTTCGCCTCGCGCTCGGCGTCGAGCGCCTTTAGCTCTGGGGGCCGCGCCAGCCACATCCTGGCGGCCGTTTCTAGGATCGATTCCAGGTGGTAGAAAAAGTCATACTGCCCGCCATACAGGTGGCGCAGCAGCTCGAACAACCGCGCAAAGTTGGCTTCTAGGCGCCGCTCGAACGGTTCCCAATCAGCAGGATCGGCGTCGGCAAAGCAGCCGCGCAGGCGCGGCAAAAGTCGGTCCAGAGAACGTCTTGCTTCTCGATCCATGGTCGCTCTATCCTCTCACCCTGCGATGCTGTACTCGTACTGCCCGCGCACCACGTCACCCGTCGCCAAGCGGTCCAGGCGAAAGAGGCGGGGTTCGAACAGGGGATCGCTCGCGCCCGTGACCAGGTCGGCCACCATCCGGCCAACGGCAGGGCCGAGCTTGAAGCCGTGGCCGCTAAAACCGCTGCACACATAAAACCCGCTACCGGCCGGCACCTCGTCGACGATGGGGTGCCAGTCGGGCGT
>JAFGIA010000244.1 GCA_016929795.1 Anaerolineae bacterium | reverse complement strand
GGGTAGGATAGGGAACGCCAGGGAGGGCAGAATGTCAAAGCGGCAACCGATTCCCGCGCCCACGCTTCAGAAGGCCCGCAAGGCAAATGCACTCGGGCTTCAGCAGTACGAGCGTTGGGAGATCGATGAGGCGATTGAATCGCTCAACGAGGCGATCCGGCTCAACCCCGAAGAACCTCAACATCACCTCAACCTGGCGCGTGCCCTCGCTCGCTATGGCGATTTTGACGCGGCCCGCCGTGCCCTCGGCTCCTACATTCGCTACGAGCCTGACAAGGAACTGTCGGAGCGCTTTGAGCAGCTTTTTGGCGAGGGCATGGACGAGGTTGAAACGATGCTCACCGAGCAGATGAGAAAGAAGAGCGTGGCGCTGGAGGTGATTGGCGCCGCCGTCCAGATGTGGCTGGAATACCGCATCTGCCTCGGCCGCCGGCCTCTCGTGATCCGCAAGCCCGAGACGTGGGCTGCCGCGCTCGACTATACCATCCGCAAAGTCAACTTTATCGAGCTGAGCCAGCGTGAAATTGCCGACCTGTATGGCGTGAGCCCGTCGACGGTGAGGGCCTACCACAATGACCTCGTTCAGACCCTCGACATCATGCCGTGCGACTATCGCTATTTCCGAGGGGAAGAGAATCCACTCGACAAGCTGGTGGAGGCGGCCGCCATGCTCGAGGAATTGGAGGAGCGCTTCCGGCGGCCTTGATGGCGGGCTGATGGCCGCTCGCTGCTCACGACAGGGCTATGGCCGGGAAGCAGTCGACCCGAAGAATGGATCATGGGGGGAGGAGGGGCGTCGTCACGCTCCACCGCCCCCCATTTGTTGTGGCATGATCGGACAAGCAGGATCATCTCAATCATCTGGGGGACATGGGGCGGATTGCCAATCCGCCCTACATCCCACCCCGACTTGGTGAGATGATACGATAAGCAGTGATCAATCCGAGGAGGAGACAGGATGGCTGAGCAAGCAGTGACCGTACGTGCGGACGACTTGACGGACTTTTGTGTGCGCGTTTTCGCCAAGATGGGCGTGGCGCCGGACGGCGCGCGCGTGACGGCCAATAACCTGGTGATGGCTAATCTGCGCGGCATCGATTCTCATGGCGTGGCACGGCTGGCGCGATATGTAAACGGCCTGCGCGATGGTGTGATGGTCGCCCAACCACAAGAGCGCGTGGTGACCGAGACACCGACGACGATCGTGGTCGACGCAGGCGCCGGGCTGGGGCAGCCTGTGAGCCACCGGGTGATGCAGAAGGTGATTGAAAAAGCCGCGGACGTTGGCTGCGGCTTTGGTGCCGTGCGCAACAGCAACCACTATGGCATCGCCGGCTACTATGCGATGATGGCCCTGGAGCACGATATGATCGGCTTGTCGACGACGAACGCCGATGTGCTCGTGGTGCCCACGTTCGGGCGCAACGCCATGTATGGCACGAACCCGATCGCACTCGCGGTGCCCGCCGGCGTGGAGCGGCCGTTCGTAATGGACATGGCCACCAGCACTGTGCCGCGCGGCAAGCTGGAAGTATACGACCGCCAGGAAAAACCGCTCCCCCTCGGGTGGGCCACCGACGAGAAGGGCGTGCCCACCAGCGACGCGAGACGCGTGCTCGACAACTTTGTCAAGCGTGCGGGCGGCGGCCTGCTGCCGCTCGGCGGCGCGGGTGAGGAGTTTAGCGGCTACAAGGGCTATGGGATGGGCCTGATGGTCGAGATCCTATCGGCCGTGCTGCCTGGCGCCGCCTTTTTGACTCACGTCTATCCGAAGGACGCGGCGGGCAAGGCCCGGCCGGCGAACCTGGGTCACTTTTTCGGCGCGTGGCGCATCGACGCTTTCCGCGACCCGGCAGAGTTCAAGGCCGATATGGACCAGCTCATCCGTGAGCTGACCCATGCTCCGCTGGCGGAAGGGGCCACGCGCATTTATATCCACGGCGAAAAAGAGTTCGAGCAGGCCGACCGCCGCGGCGAGCAGGGTATCCCGCTCGGTGCCAAGGTCGAGGCCAGCCTGAAGCAAATCGCTCAGGACCTGGGCGTGGAGTACAACCTATAGATGTCCGGGTCACAGGTGGCGGAACGGCAGGCGGTGGTAGACATCGTCGAACGCTGGGTGCGGGCCAGGCTGGATGAGGGGCGCTCGGTTGCGCATGGCTGGCTGCACACCGACCGCGTGCGGCGTCACGCCCTGATCCTGGCGCCGGCCGAGGGGGTTGATCCCTTCCTGGCCGAACTGGCCGCGCTGCTGCACGACGTGGGTCGCAGCCAACCGGGGCCCGAGAGCGAGCATGGGGCGCGCTCGGAGGCGATGGCGCGGCCGTTCCTGGCCGGCCTGTCGCTGCCCGATGTGGAGCGCGAAGCGGTGCTGCACGCGGTGCGATGGCATAACAGCCGCCGGGCGGATAGCCCGCTGCTGTGCATCCTGCGCGACGCCGACATGTTGGACGGGATGGGGGCGATGGGCATCATTCGCGCCTTTATGAGCTGCAGCCACTTGCCGCCCTATGATCCCGCCGATCCTTTTGCTGAGAACGATGGCCGCTGGCCTGCCTCTTGTATCACCGATCAATTCCTGGGCCAGATGGCGTGGTACGACCGGTTGAATACCGAAACCGCCCGCCGGCTCGCCGCGGATCGTGTCGCCTTTATGCAGGCGTTTATCGCCCAGGCGCGGCGAGAATTGGCGATTGAGGTACAAGCCGGGTAACTGGCACGACGATATCCAATTGTAGGTGGGAGGAGCTATGGCAAGATTACACGAATATCAGGGCAAAAAGCTGCTACAGCAATTCAAGATCCCGGTGCCCAAGGGCGGGGTGGCGCGCACGCCGGAAGAGGCCCGCCAGATCGCCGCATCCATTGGCGGCGAGACGATGGTGAAGGCCCAGGCGTGGGTGACCGGCCGCGCCGGCATGGGCGGCATCAAAAAGGCAAGCAACCCGGCGCAAGCCGAAGAGGCTGCACGCCACATGCTGGGCCTGAAGGTCAAGAATTTCGTCGTCGAAGAAGTATTGGTGGAAGAGCGTGTCGAGATCGCCCGCGAGTTCTATGCGGGCGTGATCATTGACGACGCCGTCAAGCAGCCGGTACTCCTCTTTTCGAGTGTCGGCGGCACCGGCATCGAAGAGATCGCGGCGGCGCACCCGGACAAGGTGGCGCGCATGCACGTTGACGTCGGCACCGGCCTGCTCGACTTTCAGGCGCGTGATCTGGTGCGCCAGACAGGCATCGGGGGTAAGCTGCAGATGCAGCTGGGCAACGTGTTGGAGGGCCTGTACAAGCTGGCGAGCGAGTATGACGCGCGCGCGGCCGAGATCAATCCCCTGGTGCTGCTTGCTAATGGGGAGCTGATGGCTGCCGACTGCCGGGTCACCGTCGACGATTACGGCGTGTTCCGGCACAAGGACCTTGGGATCGCCATCGCGCGTGAATACGACCGCCCGCCGACAGAGCTCGAAAAGCTCGCCTATGACGTCGAGGCGGGCGACTATCGCGGCACCTTCTATTTTATCCAGATGGCCGAGAATTTCCGAAAAGGCGATGGCTACGTCGGCTTTCACGGCTCTGGCGGCGGCGGCTCGATGATGAGCATGGACGCCGTCATGCGCCAGGGCTACAAGCTGGCGACGTTCGTCGATACCAGCGGCAACCCGCCGGCGAGCAAGGTCTACCGGGCGGCGCGGATTGTCCTCGCGGCGGGGCCAGTCGACGGCTACTTTGGCTCCGGCTCTGGTGTCGCCAGCCAGGAGCAGTTCCACTCGGCGCGCGGCTTTGTCAAGGCGTTCCTGGAGGAGCAGATCGACGTGCCCGTCGTCATCCGCCTCGGTGGCAACAGCGAGGACAGGGCCGTCGAGATCCTGGAGTGGCTGAATGGCTGGGTGCCGGCCCCTGTGGAGGGGTACAGGAAAGATGACGCGCCCGACGATTGTGCCAGCCGGCTGGATGCGCTGATCAAGGCAGGCAAGACGATGGCGCCCAAGGTGCGGCCGGAGCCGGCGCGCGCAGGCGAGCCGGAGCTGTACCAGTTCCAGACGGTGACCAAGGGCACCGTCACCTTCGACCATGCTGTGTGCCGTACGTGTGAGAGCAAGGTATGCGTGCAGCAGTGCGTGCCGCACATCCTATCTTTGGAAGAGGGGGTGCCGGTGCTGAATATCAGCCAGGAAGAGGCAGCCAAGGGCCGGTGCTCCGAGTGCCTGGCGTGCGAGGTGGATTGCTTCTTCCTGGGGGCCGGGGGCGGGCGGATCGAGCTGCCGATCCCCGGACTTCAGGAGTACCTGGCCGCGCGTGAAGCGTGAAGCGTGATACGTGAAAGGTTGAAAAGGAGGATGGCTATGAAGGGCGTATGGTTGGTCATTGTGATGGTTGCGGCCTTGGTGTTGGTGGCGTGTGGTGCAGAGCCCACGGTGGCGCCGACCGCAGACACGTTCGAGTCGCCGGTAGAGATTGCCAACCCGGCGTCAAAATACTGCGTGGAGCAGGGATACGAAGTGGAGATCCGGACCGGTGCGGATGGGCAGGTCGGTTACTGCATCTTTGATGACGGCACCGAGTGCGAAGAGTGGGCGTATTTCCGGGGCGAATGTGCGCCGGGGACACCCAAGCCATAGGATCGGGAGCGAGGAATCACGCATGTCAATTTTGATAGACCAAACCAAGCGAGTCCTCGTGCAGGGTATTACCGGGCGCGAGGGCCTGGCGCGCACCAAGCTGATGCGCGAGTATGGCACGCACGTCGTGGCCGGCGTCACACCGGGCAAGGGCGGCCAGGAGGTGGAGGGCGTGCCCGTGTATGACACGATCAAGGAGGCGTGGGAGAAGGTGGGGCCGATCGACGTGTCGGTGCTCTACATCCCGGCTCCGATCGTCAAGCCGGCGGCGCTCGAGGCGATCGACGCGGGTGTCAAGCTGCTGGTAATTGTGCCCGACAGGGTGCCGATCTGGGACGTGCTGGCGATCGCCGACGCGGCCAAGGAGAAGGGGGCGGCCTTTGTGGGGCCGAACACGCTGGGCGTGCTGAGCCCCGGCAAGGGTGTGCTGGGCATGATCGGTGGCAAGGCCTCGTCGGCGAAAGCCTGGTTCTTTCCCGGGCCGGTGGGGGTCACCTCGCGCAGCGGCGGCATGACGTCGAGCACTGCCTATTACCTGGCCCAGGCCGGGATCGGCGCCACGACGCTGGTGCACGTGGGCGGCGACGCGGTCATTGGACTGCCCCATCCCGACGTGATCCGTCTCTTTCAGCAGGACCCCGAAACAAAGGCGATCGTGATGTTCGGCGAGATCGGCGGCAGCCAGGAGGAGCGGGTGGCCGACCTGATCGAGGCGGGCGAGGTGACCAAGCCGCTGATCGCCTACATCGGCGGCAAGGCGGCCAAGAGCGGCACGCGCTTTAGCCATGCCGGTGCCATCATCGAGGGCGGGCGCGGCACCTACGAGGGCAAGGTCGACAGGCTGCGCTCCGTTGGTGCCACGGTCGTCGATGCGTTTGGTGATCTGCCGGCGGCGACCAAGGAAGTACTGGCACGCCTCTGACACCTGTCATTGCGAGGGAGATGCCATGCCCTGCGGGCGCCACGAGGGATGAAAATAGGACGCTCGCGCTGGATCACAATCCAGCGCTGTCCCGAAGAGCCGCGGATTGTGATCCGCGGCG
>JAFGIA010000243.1 GCA_016929795.1 Anaerolineae bacterium | reverse complement strand
GTGGGCGGCGGCCTGCCGGTGCTCACCGGCCCGGGCATTGTCGATGCGAGCAACGCCGCGGGGGTGCAGGATCTGGCAGCACAGGGCACGCGGTAATCGCGGATTCTGAGACTCATCACGGGAAGGGGCGGCGCGCCGCCCCTTCCCACCTGCAATCCAGAGGATTGCACCACACGCCGCGGGGTCTCGGGCAGCAAGGGTGCCGTGAGCTCCGGCAACAAGGAGGTTGTGACAATGACGACAGGAACCACGCCACTGCGGGGTGGTGGTGACGAGCGCCTGGCACAGGCCGGCTTTGTGAGGGGCATGTTCCGCCGTGTCGAAATCGGCGCGCTGATCGGAGCCGTGATCGTCTGGCTCTTTTTCGCCCTGATCACCCCGAGCAACTGGATCTCGGTCGTCGGCTTCTCGCGCATTCTCGACCCGGCCTCGACGCTGGGGATCATGGCCATCGCCGTGGCGCTGCTGATGATCGGCGGCGAGTTTGACCTGTCGACGGGCGTGATGGTCGGGACCACGGGGCTGGTGGCCGGCCTGCTGTCGACGCGGATGGGATGGAACCTGTGGGCGGCAATGTTCGCGGCGCTGGTGTTCGCACTCATCGTCGGCTACCTCAACGGCTTTATGGTTATCAAGACCGGCCTGCCGAGCTTTATCGTCACACTGGCCACGTTTTTCATCCTGCGCGGTGCCAACGTCGGCGTCACCCGGCTGGTGACCGACCAGGTGTACGTGGGCGGCATCGACAAGGTGGCGGGATTTGACGCAGCCCGGGCATTCTTTAACACCCCTGTGCAGTTTCTCGGAGCTCAATGGCAGAGCTCGATTGTATGGTGGATCCTGCTCACCATCCTGGCGAGTTGGGTGCTTCTCCGGACGAAGCAAGGGAGTTGGATTTTCGCCGTGGGCGGTGACGCGGAAGCGGCGCGCAAGGTGGGTGTACCGTCGGCGCGCGTCAAGATCGGCTTGTTCATGACGACGGCAGTCGCCGCGTGGCTGGTGGGGATGATGTACGTTGTGCGCCTGCGCTCAGCCGTGGCGAGCCAGGGCATCGGGCAGGAGTTTGTGTTCATCATTGCGGCGACGATCGGCGGGACGCTGCTGACCGGCGGGTATGGCTCGGCGGTGGGCGCAGCGATCGGCGCGCTGATCTTTGGGATGGCACAGGTGGGGATCGTGTTCGCCGGATGGGACACGGACTGGTTCTACAGCTTTCTCGGCGTGATGCTCCTGGTGGCCGTGCTGGTGAACAACTATACCCGGCGGCGCGCGACAGAAATGAGCGTCGCCTCGGCCAAGGTGCGGACGGAGGGGAACTGACAGATGACAGACACAACACTCGACATGCGGAACGTCGCGACACGCGAAAAGGCGCCCATCCTCGAGGTTCGCAACGTGACCAAGATGTTTGGCAGCGTGATCGCGCTGAGCGACGTGTCGGCCCATGTCTATCCCGGCGAGGTCACCTGCCTGTTGGGCGACAACGGCGCCGGCAAGTCGACGCTGATCAAGATCCTGTGCGGCGTGCACCAGCCCACCGACGGGGAGTATCTCTTTGAAGGCCAGCCGGTGCTCTTTCAATCGCCACGCGAGGCGCTGGACATGGGCATTGCCACCGTCTACCAGGACCTGTCCCTGATCCCACTCATGCCGATCTGGCGCAACTTTTTCCTCGGCAGCGAGCCGGAAAAACGGTTGGGCCCTGTCAAGTGGTACGACATCGAGCGTGCCAAGCGCATCGTGCGCGAAGAGATGACCAAAATGGGCATCGACATCCGCGATCCCGACCAGCCGGTGGGCACCATGTCGGGCGGTGAGCGGCAGTCGATCGCCATCAGCCGCGCCGTCTATTTCGGGGCCAAGGTGCTGATCCTCGACGAGCCGACGGCGGCCCTAGGCGTCAAGCAGGCGGGCATCGTGCTGCACTATATCGTGCAGGCCAAGCGGCGCGGCCTGGGCGTGATCTTTATCACGCACAACCCGAACCACGCCTACCCTGTGGGCGACCACTTTGTGATCCTGCGCCGCGGGCAGGTGCTGGCCGACTATCGGAAGGACGAGGTGACCCAGCAAGAGCTGGTGAACCTGATGGCCGGCGGGCAGGACCTGGTCAAGCTGCAAGAAGAGCTGGCGGCACTGCTCGAGGAGCCGATCTCGTTTGAGTGAGCAAAGCAAGCGCAGGCGTGCCGGCGCGACCGATGTGGCACGCGTCAGCACCATCCTGCTCCTCGCGCTCCTCGTCGTGCTGGTCGGCGTCGTCGCCGCCCACAGCCGGGCAGCGGTGCACGGCACCCGCCCGCAGCTCGTGATCGACGACTCGGTCGGCGCCGACCTTGACGCACTGACGCGCGAGACGTGGGATCAATTTCTGGCCGCCTTTGGCGGGCGGACGGGTTGCTTTGGCGACGTGCGTGTGCGGGCAGCGTGGGTGCTTGGCAGCCGCGCTGCGTATGATCCAGGCACCGCCACCGTAACGGTGCGCGTGCCGGGCACGCGCGCTATGCTGCAGAGCGCGCTGATCCACGAGTGGGCGCACCACGTCGAGTTCCAGTGCCCGGCTCACGAGGCGCTGCGGCCCGCCTTCCTGGCGGCGCAGGGACTGCCACCCGGCAGCGCGTGGCGCCCGGATAGGCCGCCTGCGGACGTGCCAGCCAGCGAGTGGGCAGGCATCCCCTCGGAGCAGTGTGCGGAGGCAGCCATCGAGGTGGTGCTGGGCGGCAGGCCGGTGCCGACGAACGTGCGCCTCACACGCGAGGCGGTGCGTGTCGTGCAGGAGTGGGCGGGTGGGAATGAGTAACCATGGCGCCTGGTCGTAGGTGGGGATTGCTTCGCTTCGCTCGCAATGACAAGTTGGTGAGTGGCGCGGGCGCCATGGAGCAACTCGCAGCACATTCGTGGCGAAGGCGCTTCTGTAGGCAGAGAGGAAAAGTTGAACATGTTCAAAAAGCTACTTGTACCGGTCGACGGTTCATCGCTCTCAAATCGTGCCGTAGAGACGGCAGCGGCACTGGCCGAATGCTGCAACGCGTCGGTCCATCTCATCCACGTCATCCGCGACCTGTCGCTGCCCAAAGAGATCCTGGAGATGATGGCCGCCGGAGAGGTGACGGCCTCGCGCACGCAGATCTTGCACGACTCGGCCGAGATCATTCTGGGGAACGCACGAAAAAAGCTCGAAGCGGCCGGGATCGTGGACGTGGACAGTGAGTGCCTGTTTGGAGATCCCTCCACACAGATCCTCGCCGCGGCCACGGAACGGGGTGTGGACCTGATCGTGCTCGGACAGCGCGGCCTGGCCCCTCACGGCGACCTGCTCGGCGGCGTGGCGCGCAAGATCGTCAACCGGACGACCATTCCGTGCCTGATCGTGACGTAAGCGAGTGGGGAGCGGGAAAGCGGGAGTCAGGGAATCGGAAAATGGGGAGTGAGGGGATGAACAGCCGGGAGCGCGTGAGGTGCGCGCTGGAGCACCAAGAGGCCGATCGGGTGCCGTTCGACCTGGGCGGCACCGGGCTGAGCACGATCCACGTGACGGCCTATCGCCATCTGCGGCACCACCTGGGGCTGCCAGAGGTCGAGCCGCGCGTCGCGTTTCTCGCCGAGCAGCTCGTCCTGGTCGACGAGGACGTCGCCGAGCGGCTCGAAACCGACGTGCGCCCCGTGCTGCCCGCCGCCCCGGCGACATTCGAGGTCACATTCCGCGACGAGGGAGAGTACGAGGCGTACACCGACGAGTGGGGCATCGGGTGGCGCAAGCCCAAGGAGGGTGGCTTTTACTACGACATGTACCACCACCCGCTGGCAGGCGCCACGTCGCTCGACGAGCTGCGCGCCTACCCCTTTCCCGACCCACTCGACGAGGCGCGCTTTCGCCCGCTGCGAGCCCAGGCCGAGGCCGCCGCGGCGCAGGGCAAGGCGATCGCCCTGCTCGGACCGTGCGCGGGCATCTCTGAGGTCTATTCCTGGCTGCGCGGTTACGAAGAGTATTATGTCGACCTTGTGCGCCACCCGGACTGGGTGGGCACCATGCTCGACCGCCTGGTCGAGTTCAAAAGCGCGTACTGGACACGGGCGCTGGCAGAGGTGGGCGACCTGGTGGACGTGGTCGTCGAAGCCGATGACCTGGGGGCGCAGCACGCCCCCCTCATGTCGCCGCGCACCTACCGGCAGGTGATCCAGCCGCGTCACAAGCGCCTGTTCGAGCAGATCAAAGCACAGGCGCCGGTCAAGGTGTTTTATCACACGTGCGGCGCGGTGCGGCGCCTGCTGCCCGACCTGATCGACGCCGGGATTGATATCCTGAACCCGGTGCAGATCAGCGCGGCGGACATGGACCTGAAGGCGCTGAAACAGGAATTCGGGCGCGACCTGGTGTTCTGGGGCGGCGGCGTCGACACGCAGCACGTGCTCGAGCGCGCCACCCCGGACGAGATCCGGGCACACGTGCGCGGGAACATCGAGGCGCTGGCGCCAGGGGGCGGGTTTGTGTTTGCCACGGTGCACGACATCCAGGCCACCGTGCCGCCGGAGAATGTGATGGCGATGTGGGAAGCATGGCGAGAATTCGGGAATCGGTAAACTGGTAGATTGGGCAGTGCCTTGCCCAATCTACCAATCTACCAATCTACCTGTAGAGGAAGAGTATGACAGACAAGATCAACGTAGGTGTAATTGGGGCCGGGCGGATCGGGCGGGTGCACGCGGAGAACCTGGTGTACCGGATGCCGGAAGCGCGGCTGGTGGGTGTGTCGGACGTATTCTTGGAGGCGGCGGAGCGCCTGGCAGGCGAGCTGGGGGGTGTGCCGGCGTACCAGGATGCGCGGCGCATCCTCGACGACCGCGACGTCGACGCGGTGCTCATCTGCTCGAGCACCGACACGCATGCACCGCTGATCGAGCAGGCAGCGGTGGCGGGCAAGCAGATCTTTTGCGAAAAGCCGATCGCCCTCGACCTGGCAGCCATCGACCGTGCCCTGGCGGCGGTGGACGAGGCCGGTGTCAAGCTGCAGATCGGCTTTAACCGGCGCTTTGACCCGAACTTTGACCGGGTGCACGACCTGGTGGCCGCAGGCGAGGTCGGCACGCCGCACCTGCTGCGCATCACCAGCCGCGACCCGGCCCCGCCGCCCGTCGCCTATGTGCGCATCTCTGGCGGCATCTTTCTCGACATGATGATCCACGATTTCGACATGGCGCGCTTTCTGATGCCCGGCGAGGTCGAGTCGGTGTATGCCGCCGCTGCCGTCCTGGTCGATCCCGCCATCGGCGAGGCCGGCGACGTCGACACGGCGATCGTCACCCTCCACTTTGACGACGGCTCGCTCGGCGCGATCGACAATAGCCGCCAGGCGGTCTATGGCTATGACCAGCGCGTGGAAGTGTTTGGCAGCGGCGGCTCGGTGTCGGCCGACAATGCCTACCCCAACACCGTCACGCTCGGCAATGCCCGCCGCGTGCAGTGCGACCTGCCGCTCAACTTTTTCATGGATCGTTACGTCGAGTCGTACGTCCGCGAGCTGCGTGCCTTCCTCAGCGCCATCCGGGACAACGTCCCGCCGGCCGTCACCGGCCACGACGGCCGCGTGCCCGTTGTCATGGGCTACGCGGCGAAAAAGTCGGTGACGGAAGGCCGGCCGGTCAAGCTGAGCGAGATTGACGCGTGAAACGTGAAACGTGAGATCATGCCTCACGCATCACGTTTCATACCGGACAAGGAAGAGGACCCAATCATGGATGATATTCGCATCGCCGTCGTCGGCGTCGGGCGCATGGGGCTGACGCACGCGGAGAACCTGGCACGCAGGGTGCGTGGGGCGCACCTGGCGGCGGTCACCACCTCATCGGCGGAGCGCGCTGCCGCCGCCCACCGCTGCTGCGGGCAGGTGGCGGTCTATCCTGACCTGGCATCCCTGCTCGCCGGGGAAGAGCTCGACGCCGTGTGCATCTCGAGCAGCACCTCGGCCCACCCGGATAACGTCGTGGCCTGTGCGGAGGCGGGGGTGGACATTTTTTGCGAAAAGCCGCTTGGCCTGAGCCTGGACGAGTGCGACCGGGCGATCGCAGCGGTCGAGCGCGCCGGGGTCAAGCTGATGATCGGCCACGTGCGCCGTTTTGACGCAGGCCACGTGGCGGCCAAAGAGGCGATCGACGCGGGCGCTATCGGCCGGCCCCTTGTCTTTCGCGCCATCAGCGGCGACGTGAATCCGCCGTCGCCCAGCTTTGCCGATCTGAACGTGAGCGGCGGCCTGATCGTCGACGCCATGTACCACGACATCTACCTGTCGCGCTGGCTGCTCGGCGATGAGGTGCAACGCGCCTACGCGGAAGGCGGCGCGCTCGTCGACCCGGCCGGCGTGGGGGCTGTGGGCGACGTCGACAACGCCGTGGCCACACTCCGCTTCCGGAAAGGGGGCCTGGGCACCTTCTTTGTCAGCCGCACCACGCGCTACGGCCACGATCTGCGCATCGAGGTGATCGGCGACGAGGGCGCTGTCCAGATCGGGCGCTTCCGGCAGACGCCGATGCGCCTGCTCGACCGCCGCGGCGTGCACCACGACATGCCCTGGACCACGCCCGACCGCCTGGGCGAGGCATTCGTCGCCGAGATGCAGGTGTTCATCGACTGCCTGCGCGGCGACACCCCGCCCCCGATCACGGGAGCGGATGCACGCGCGACGCTGGCCGTGGGGCTGGCAGCGACCGAGGCGATGCACGCCGGGCGGCCAATCGATGTACCTATGGTCGATGGGTAGATTGGGCGGCAACCCATCTACCCCTCTACCAGTTTACCAATTTACCAATAGAGAGGATAGAATCATGTCACACAAAGAGTTACCCGAGGGCCTGCTGGCGACGGATCAGCCCGATCTCTTTTTCGAGGACAATACCGTCGGCCGGTTGAAGAAAGAGGTGTGGGAGGCATCTGACGCCGAGATCGAGGCCATTCTGGCCGACTATGGCGTGCCATCGCCTGTTGAATGGGGCAAACCCGGCTCCTACATCCAGACGACGACGCGCTGGCAGGTGGAAGAAAACCGGAAAAAGAACGATATCGTCTTCCTCCCCGTCGGCTGCACCGAGCTGCACGGGCAGCATCTACCCAGCGCGTCTGACACGCTCTATGTCAGCCAGATCCTGGAGGGCGTGCGCCGCTACACGGCCAGGCGCGGCGCACCGATCAACCTGGCGCTGCCGCCGCTCAACTATGGCGCGCACCCCTACCACCACATGGGCATGCCCGGCACGATCCCGATCCGCGAGAACGTGGCCCGCGAGTTCATGATCGACGTCATGCTCGGCCTGTGGAACGATGGGTTCCGCAAGCAGATCATCATCAACAACCATGGGCACCTCTGGATGCTCGAGTCGGTCATCCAGCAGTTCCAGAAGCGCTACCACCTGCCCGGCATCTATCGCGTCATCGACTGGCACCG
>JAFGIA010000242.1 GCA_016929795.1 Anaerolineae bacterium | reverse complement strand
GCTGGTTCTGGTAAGCCGGCTGGTACTGTTCGACAGGGGGTGCACGACCAGCACTTATTCCAAAGCTGGGGATGAGCCAGGGGATTATGCTCAACTCCAGCTTCTCTTTTTCGGAGAAGGAGTGAGGGGAGAAAGAGAGACCGTCGTGGTCGTAGGCGGCGGCCCAGCCGGCTTGATGGCGGCCATCCAGGCGCGAATCACGGTGCCAGGGGTACGCGTCCTCCTGTTGGAGCGCATGCCACGCCTTGCCACCAAGCTGCGCATCACCGGTAAAGGGCGGTGCAACCTGACCAACAGCGCCGAGATGGACGAATTTATAGCCCACTTTGCCTTTCCCGATAATGCGAGAGCGGATCCCTTCTTTTTGCGCAATGCCTTTGCACGTTTCTTTGCGCCAGACCTGGTCACTTTTTTCGCCTCGATTGGTGTCGAGACTGTGGAAGAGCGCGGGGGGCGCGTGTTCCCTGTGAGCAACGACGCGCACCACGTTGCCGAGGCCCTGGCCACCCATGCACGGGCCCAGGGTGTAGAGATCCGGCTGCGTGGCCGCGTGGCCCAGTTGCTACACCATGAGGGCTGGGTCACTGGCGTCGTGCTCGACAGCGGCGAGTGTATTGCCGCAGGCGCAACCGTAGTCGCCACGGGCGGCGCCTCCTATCCGGGCACCGGCTCGTCGGGTGATGGCTACCGCCTGGCGCGGCAGGTGGGCCACGAGATCATTGCGCCGCGCCCGGCACTGGTGCCGTTGGTGGTCGCCGGCTCCGAGCCGCGGCGGATGATGGGCCTCAGCCTGCGCAACGTCGAGGTGCGCCTGCTGCTCGACGGCGTCGAGTTCGCACGCGAGTTCGGTGAGATGCTCTTTACTCACTATGGCGTGTCGGGGCCGATCATCCTGACCCTCAGCGGCCCGGCCGTGCAGCATCTTGGCAAGGGCAAGGTGGAAATGTGCATCAACCTCAAGCCGGCCCTCGATGCCAACAAGCTCGACGCCAGGCTACGCCGTGATATCGACCAGTTCGGCAAGCGCACCTATTGGAATTTGCTCAAAGAGCTGTTGCCGCGCAAGATGATTGACGTCTTTGTGGATCGTACCGGCATCCCCCCCGACAAACTGGCTCACCAGATCACAGCCGAAGAGCGGATGCGCGTGCGCGAGCTGCTTCACGGCTTTTGCCTGACGATCGTCGGCCATCGACCACTGGAGCAAGCCATTGTCACGGCAGGCGGGATCGATACGGCTGAGGTGGAGCCACGGACGATGGCCTCGCGCCTGGTCGCGGGCCTCTTCTTTGCCGGGGAGGTCCTCAACGTGCAAGCCGATACAGGCGGCTACAACCTTCAAGCTGCATTCTCCACGGGCTATGTGGCCGGGCAGGCAGCTGCCCGGTTCGTCACCGCCGGTGGGGCAGGTTAATCGCGCCATGAGCTCAGAGCCGGCTGCCCGTTTGCACTCTCCGAGGGCCATCCCCGCCTGGTTGGTTGGCGGGGCGACCGTGCTCCTCGTGGCTGCCGCGCTGGTGCTGTCGGGCCTGGGCCTGGCCCGCAGTGGGTCGCCTCTGACCATCCACATAGATGGACACAGGCGCACCGTTCACACCCGTGCGGCGACCGTCGGCGCGGCATTGCGCGGCGCGGGCATCGACCTCTATCCTGAGGATCGCGTCTCGCCCGACCTCACGACACCACTGGTGCCAGGCCTCGATGTGCACGTCAAGCGCGCTGTGCCCGTGGCGGTGCACGCCGATGGAACCACACAGCAGTTGCGCACCCACGCCACGACCGTCGGAGCCGCGCTCGCCGAGTTAGGAGTGGGGGTCGGGCCGCACGACGAAATCTGGCTGGGTGAACGGCAAACACGCCTCGACGCCCCGTTATTTGGTGACGCGCTCGCTTCCCTTCATCCCAGCTCGCGCGCGACCCAACGCTCCGTGCCGTACGGATCTGCCCCACTCCTCTTTGTGCATCGTGCCACGTCTTTACTGCTGAATGACGACGGGGAAACCTCGACCCTGTATACGACCGGGTGGACGGTTGGACAGGCTCTGGAAGAGCAGGGGGTTTCCCTCTACGCCGGCGACCTCGTGGAGCCTGACCTGCAAACCAGGGTGGTCGAGGGGCTGGTGATCTCGATCCAACGCTCTGTCCCCATCCGGATCGAGGTCGATGGGCGCACCGTGCACACACGCACACGGGCCGAGACTGTCTCAGGCGCCCTGGCTGGTGAGAGGATCGCCCTGGTAGGAAAGGACGAGGTCGCTCCGCCCCTTTCCAGCACCATCCGGCCAGGTATGACGGTTCGCGTGACCCGTGTTCGAGAGGCGCTAGTCATCGAGTTCGATCCAATCCCCTACAAGACGGTCACCGTCCCGGATCCAGAACTCGAGATCGACCAGATGCGCCTCGTCCAGGCGGGGCAGGAGGGGTTGAACAAGCGTCGCTACCGCATAGTCTATCGGGATGGACAGGAGACAAACCGTTTTCTGGAGGATAGTTGGGCCGAACAGGTGCCTGTGACCAAGACCATCGCTTACGGCACCGAGATCATCGTGCGCACGCTTGACACGCCCGATGGACCGGTCGAGTACTGGCGCAAGATCCGTGTTTACACCACTTCCTACAAGCCGTCGTCATGCGGCAAGCCCAAGGATCACCCACGCTATGGCTACACGCGCCTCGGTATCCTGCTGCGCAGGGGGATCGTCGCTGTCGACCCCACCGTCATCCCGCTCAGAACATTGATGTATGTTCCGGGCTATGGCCTCGCGAGGGCGGCCGATACAGGCGGTGGCGTGAAGGGCAAGTTTGTGGATCTGGGATTCTCTGACACCGACTATGAATCGTGGCATTGGTGGACCGACATCTACCTCCTTACACCTGTGCCCCCCAGGCACACGATCCGCTGGATCCTGCCCGACTGGCCCAAGTTTCCGGACCGAAGGCGCTAGCATGGAGCCGGCGGATGGCACGCGTAGTGTGCCGGCCTTCTTGCGCACGCACGATCTACGCCCGCGCAAGCGCCTCGGTCAGAACTTTTTGGTTAACCCTGCCATCCTGGCGCGCATCGTCGCTGCCGCCAACCTGGGACCGCGCGATACAGTGCTCGAGGTGGGTGCTGGCACTGGCGCGCTGACACGGCTCCTGGCAGCAGATGCTGGACGGGTGATCGCCGTCGAGCTGGACGACAGGCTGGTCGATCTGCTGCAAGATGAATTGGCCGGCCTGCCACACGTCGAGATCCTCCACGGCGACGTCCTCTCTCTGCCGCAGCTCGATCTGCCACACCTTGGCTACAAGCTGGTGGGCAACTTGCCCTACTATATCACCTCGGCTATCCTGCGCCGTTTTCTCGAGCAACCACCTCGGCCGTCGCTCCTGGTCGTCACGGTGCAGCGCGAAGTGGCGCAGCGCATCGTGGCGGGGCCGGGTGACATGAGCTTGCTCACAGTAAGCGTCCAGTTCTATGGGCGCGCCGAGATAGTGTCGCGCATCCCGGCAGGTGCCTTCTACCCCCGCCCCGACGTCGATTCGGCCGTGGTGCGCATACACACCGGGGAAGGGGCGACGATCGACACGGGCGGGCTGAGCGAGCAAGCATTCTTTCGCGTGGTGCGCGCTGGCTTTGGGCAAAAGCGCAAAAAACTGCGCAACTCGCTTAGCGCAGGGCTGGGGATGGCGACAGATCTGGTGGAAGCATGCCTGGAAGAGGCAGGGGTAGCGCCCCACCGCCGTCCCGAGACCCTCAGCCTTGAAGAGTGGGTGGCGGTGGGTAAGAGCTTCCTGCAGCACCCCCAGCAGGATTCGAACCTGCGACCGACGGCTTAGAAGGCCGCTGCTCTGTCCCCTGAGCTATGGGGGCACGTGTGCACGCACCTTCCGTACACCTGGCTATATTGTAGCCAGTCGAAGGCGGTTTGTCAACTGGCAGGCTGCCTATCGGCTAATAGGCGATCCAACCCCCCACCCGCCACCCAGGTGTAGAACGTCTCGAGATCGGGCACGACTGCATCAGACAGGTGGCGCACCACCCAATTGGCGCCTAGAGGTGAGATCGTGACGACCACAGCGCCGGAGCGGAATGCCTGCCACATCTCGATCGCCGTGCCCATGCTCGCATGAGGGACATAGGCCACCAACACGTCTGCTTCCCCGGCAAGTTCGGCCATGGCGATCAGGGTCTCATGTGCCATGCTGTCGCAGTAGTTGACGCCATCGGGGTGCAGTTCATTGGGGTCGACAATCACTGCGCCCGGGTAGTGGGCAAGAATAGCACGCGCGATAGTCTGGCGGTAGCCCTGATCGTCGATCAGGTGATCGAGACGCGAGCCCTGCATGATCCCGGCGATAAATATCTGCATTTTCTATCTCTCGTGCTGAACAGGCAATGTAAAGTAAAAAGTGCTCCCTTTGCCCTCTTTGCTCTCCACCCAGATGCGGCCGCCGTGGGCCTCCACCGCTAGCTTGCAGAAGTGCAGCCCAATACCCATACCCTTGCGCCGTCCAAGCCAGTTTTCGTCCGCGCGCCGGAACTTGCCAAAGATGGTCCCTTGCAGCGTCGGCGAGATCCCCGGGCCTGTATCCGCCACCGCGCAGATGATCCACGATGTGCTGGACGAGTTAGACAGGTGAGCCCGCACGTCGATGCGCCCGTGACTCGGGGTGTATTTAAGCGCGTTGTCGAGCAGGTTGCTGAACACGCGTCCGATTACCTCTTCATCCACCATAACCCACGGTAAATCGAGGGCCAGGTCGGTCTCGATGGCCACACCGACCCGTGTCGAGGTGGATAGGTACTCTTCTATCACGTTTTGAACGATGCCTGGTAGCGGTAGCGACTGGAGGTCGAGAGGCATTTTGCTCTCCTCCAGGCGGCGCAGCCAGAGCAGCGACTCGATGCGCGCATAGAGCTTGCGACCGCTCTCCAGCGCGATGCGCAGCAACTCGTCCGCCATATCCTGGGGTAGCTCTTCAAATTCTTGCAAGGTCTCGAGACTTCCGATCACCGCCGCCAGTGGGCCCTGCAGATTGTGGACCACCATACTCGTCAGGTCTTCGCGGAATTGCTCCAGTTCCTCCTGGTGTGTCATGTCGCGCACGACGGCAACCCATCCGAGCGTCTGCTCGCTGCTGCTCAACACCGACGAAGCAGTGAGCTCGAGGTATCGCTTCTCCTTTCCTGCCTGGAGGTGAAAGGCAAGCTCGATGCCTTCTTCCCCCGGCCGGTCCCCGCCAGCCGGGGGGAACAGCCTGGCGGCGTGAAGGTCAGTCCAGCGATAGATCGGGCTTGTCTCCGTACCTGCCTCGCCGATCAGGTCCACAGACCAGAGCCACGCCTCCATCTCGGCCCCCAACAGCGCGCGCACACGGCGGTTCGTGAGCAGCAGCCGCCCGCTATTGTCGATGAACATGACGGCATCACGCGTCGAGTTGAGGATCGCCTCCAGACGATCTCGCCCCTCCATCACCTGCTGGAAAAGCTGCGCATTGTTGATGCCGATAGCCGCATGGTCGGCCAGCAGCTCGGCAAAGCGCAGATGCTCGACGCCAAACGCGCCCAGATGATCACTCTCGGCAGTAACAATGCCGATCACTTGCCCTTTGTGCACCACCGGCACGCTGATCTGTGCCTGTGTAGTGTCGGCACCAGCCACGTAATCAGGATCCTTGCTCACGTCGGCTATCAGCGCTGGGGTGGCTGTACGTGCTACCCGCCCTGTGATCCCCATGTCGTCCGGCCATGGCTCGGTTCGGTACCGGTTCAGTTCCGGCGGATAGCCCACCTGGGCCAACTGCCATATCGTGTGTTTGCCCTCGTCGTAGAGAGAGATGACGCCGCGATCCGCCTGTGTAGCCTGCACCATTCGCTCCAACACGACATCCATCACTCTCTGCAAATCGAGTGTGGCTGTGAGCTGGCGGCCGATCTGCTCAATGGCAGTCAGCTCCTCGACGCGGCGTGCCAGTGCGGCGTCGGTGCGCTCATAAAGCTGCGTCGCACGATCGCGTTCTTGCATGACCGTGGCGTACAGCCGCGCATTCTCGATGGCCACAGCCGCCTGGTTTGCCAACGTCGTGAGTAGCTCCAACTCTGATGCGGTGGGGTAGCGAATGTGATCAAAAAAGACACTCAGCACCCCCAAGATGCCCTCTCGGCCGGTGAGGGGCACGTCGACCAGGCCACAATACCCTCCCAGGCTGATCACGTCGAGCACCGCCTTCATGCGTGGCTCTTCCTGCACGTTCGGGATGATCAATGGCTCTTGCGTGGTTACCGCCAGTGTGCGATTGTTGATCCCTACCTTCAACTTGTGCGCTCGCTCGACATAGGCCGGGCTCAGCCCTCTTGCCAGGCGCAGGTTCAGATACTGGCCGTCCTCACTCAGCTCAAAGATCGCAGACTTGTCACAATCGACGACTTTGACCACCGACTCGACGATTGTATTCAGCACCTGTTCCAGGTCGAGAGAAGACGAGATCGCCGACGACACCGTGGCGAGCATTGCCAGCTCGGCGGCGCGCTGCTGCATCTCGCCATACAGCCGGGCGTTTTCGAGAGCGACACTTGACTGGTCAGCCACTGCTCTCAAAAAGTTGAGGTCAGCCAGGGTGTAGGGCAACTCTGCCAGCTTGGGGCCAAGCACAAACCACCCGGCCAGCTTGCTGCGGATGTGCATCGGTATGAGGATACGCACGCCCGCCGCTTCTGCTTCTTCCCATACCTCTGGTGCGTCGATCAGCACATCGCTGGGACGGACAAGAGAAAGCGGGCGCCGCAGCGTTGCGAGGCGGGCAGGGATCGGGCTGTCGGAGGCAAATCGCGCCCCAGCACGCCACTGGCGGTGGACTGCCAGCCGGCCCCGGCTAAGCGCCACGCGATAGCCACTTTCCTCACGGCCGAGGATGATCGTCAAGCTCAGGGGGTAAAACACCTCTTCTATCTGCGATGCCACCATGTCGAGCAAGCTCGGCAGCTCGAGTCGGGTGGTGAGCAAGCGGGTGAAATCCTCAAGTGTCTGTTGGTATCGGGTGCGCTGGCGGAAGAAAAGACGGTCCACCCAATGCTGGATGGCGTCGCGCAGAGGCAGCGCTACCAGGGTAATGACCAAGGCCGTGACGATCGTCACCGTGTAGGATGATGCGGCCTGGTCACCAAGCAGCAGACCGAGCAGGTAGCTGAGAAAACTGCCGATCGCCAGGTAAAGCAGCGTGAGCAGAATGACGAGCGTCGAGTAGACCAGGCTACGGCTGATGATCGTACCAACGTCAAATACCTGGTAGCGCTGCATCGATACGGCAAATGCAGACAGCAAAACCAGGATGGGAAGCTGTCCCAGCCCTGGCACCACATTGGCCAGAGCCTGCGAGTGCACCATGGCTGGCAGCGCATAAATCACCAGAACCATGCCACAGCTCAAGCCCAATCCCCAGAGCAGCCAGGTGAGTTGCTGTTGGACCCGTGGCGTGGCGCGCACAAAGTAGATGATCAACAGTCGAGCGATTGCCAATCCCGCCACAGCAGTGGCAAAAAACACCTGAGGCCAGATAGTGTGCACAGACCATGTGCCGGCAAGAAGGGGCATCAGAGCTTGTACCACGGATAGGAGGGCCAGAAAAAGGCCAGGTACATAGACGAGGAGGATGCTCCATCCCCAGCGGCGCAGCAGCCGGCTCTGCGTGGGGAACACCAGGAACAGATGGAGTGTCAGGCAGGCAAAGATGACGATAGCGCCAATGTCAATTGGCCAGAGCTGGCGAACACGTGCCGGAAGATCAGCTCCCACAGCTTCTGGAAAGAGCCGCGCGAGAGGGATCGACAGATACCAGCCCAGCGCGAGGATCTGGTGGATAGCAATAGCCAAAATCATGCCCAAGAAGAGCCGGGCAGCAAGGTCGCGCTGGCACATCACCTGCCGTGCCAGCACGATCGATACACCCAGCGTGACGAGCCATAATAGGCCGTCAATCAGCGTCCCCGTCATCTCCCTCAAACATCGACAGCCATGCTTCTACTTCCTCTGGTGATAGCCGCTGCTCCTTCCACGCAGGAGTCTCCTCCGCCGACGAGTCGCCAGCACTCCCTTCCAGAAGAGCGCCAAATTCACGGGCATCTTGCACCCGGGCGCCAATGCCCGCCACTGCCTCGGCCAGTATTCGATCCGAAGTGACCACCACGATCGATTGGGGATTGGCGCTCTTGTTCACGCGGTGCTTGATCACCATGTCGGCCGTCAAGCCTGGAGCGGCAAAAACCACTTCCACGCCACCTGATCGGCAGCGTGTCGCGAGTGCCGACCTGTCGCCTGGATCAAAGATGACCGTCACTGCCTTGCCACTGCGGGCTCGATACGCACGAAGCAGCCGGACAAGCACCTCTTCGTCATCAGGATCGCCCAATGAGATAGAAGATAACTGACCGATCAGATTGTGTCCGTCGATCAGAATGGGCACAGTTCTGTGTCCTCCTTGACCGACTCTCTCCATGCGTTGTTCAACAACAGATCTTACACGCTTTTCATTATAAAGCAAAGAGAAGTGGTTGGCAATCCCCCAAGAGTACTAGCTCCGGGTGGCGGTTAGTCGTTTCGCAGGCTCTTCTACTCTTTTCCCAGCAACCGGTTCTCCAGCACCTGCTCTGGAGAAAAACAGTCAAGCTGCAAGTAAAAGCGTGCGGCGTCGATCAGCGCCTCGGATGGCAACAGGCCTACAATCTCGGCTCGTGTCACACTCAGGCCGTGAAAAGACGCCTCCGACCGGATCGTCTCGATCACGCGGTGGATCGGCGTCTTTCGATAGTCGGTGAGATTCATCGACACCTGTGCCTGTCCATCGACGATCAGGCCGAGTGCCTTCACGAACCGAAATCCGCCATTGGAGTGGCGCACGGCACGCGCGATCGCCTGGGCAGGTTCGACCGCAGCCGTGTTCAGGTACACGTTAAGAGCCACGAGGGGGGGCCGGGCACCGATTGCGACGGCCCCTGCACTGCCTAGCACGCTCGGCCCGAAATCGGGCGCACGTGCCAGGTCTGTCGCGATCGTGTCTCGCAGACCCTCGTACTCGCCCCGGCGCACGTCTGCCAGATTGCGCCGCTCGGGGCTGGCCGCTGCCTCCTCGTACAGGTACACGGGAATGCCAAGTTCTTCACCCACGCGCCGGCCCAACTCCTGCGCTGCTGCCACACATTCTGTCATAGTCACGCCGCGTACCGGCACAAAGGGCACGACGTCTGCCGCCCCCATGCGTGGATGCTCCCCTCTGTGGTGGTTCATATCGATCATCTCTGCGGCGCGTGCGATGCCCCGAAAAGCTGCTTCGACTACTGCCTGTGGCTCGCCCACCATAGTCACCACAGAGCGGTTGTGATCCACGTCCGATTGGACATCGAGGATCTGCACGCCTGGCACGGCTTGCATCGACGCGACGATGCGATCGACCACGTCCCGGCGGCGACCCTCGCTAAAGTTGGGAACGCATTCCACGATCTGGTTCATCTGTCCCTCCCTCAGTGCATCGTACTCTACCGGCAGGGGGATACCTACCCATGATTGTAACACCTTGCCATCGCCATGTCAATGCGACAGGCGGGTCTTGCTTGCGCCTTCCTTTTGTGATAGAATAGCGCCCGTGCCGCCCCATCTGCCTGGCGCGACCGGGGCGGCAACTATTTGAGAATCTGGCCAATGCCGATCTATTCCGTAACCATAAGCGCGATCCTCTGGCCCCTGGCCGGAGCAGGGTTGCTCCTGGTCATTGCCACATTGCCCTGGGCCGTAGGCTCTCTTGTGCCAGCATGGCTGCGGCGCATCGTAGCTGCCGCTGCTGCCATGGCGGGCCTGCTTGCCGTCGCCACCGGCACAGGACAGGGCAGCCCGGTCACCATCCCTTGGCAGCCACTCAATCTCTTTCGCACTGGCCCAACCTTTCTGCTCGACGACCTCTCGACACCTGTCACGCTCCTCGTTTCGGGCGTCACCGCTGCCATGCTCCTCGGGATCCGTGGGCGTGCTCCAAGCAGGACGCTGTGGCACAGCCTGGCTCTTGTGGCGCTTGCAGGCGTCATCATGATCGCCGCCTCTGGCAACATGGTCGCCCTGCTCCTCGGGAGTGCGATCGTTGACCTTGCCTTGATCGCTGCAGTGTTGTTTGCAGTGGGCCGTGAGGGGGAAACACGCTCGCTGCCGCTCCTGGTGGCAGTGCCGGGCATGGCCTCCACGATGCTCCTTTTCTTTGCTGCTGTTCAGGTCGATGCCGAGGTCGGTCATGCTTCCCTCCAGGCCTTGAGTGTGCCCGAATCGACCTTGATCCTCGTCGCAGCCGCGGGAGCACTGCGCCTCATGCTCTTCCCTTTCCATCCTCGCAGTGTCTCACGCCCCGAGGACGCCGCCCTGCTCCTCCTACCGGCGGCGGCAGGCATCTATTTGCTCGGCCGCGTGCAGCACACCGCCCCAGTCCTGCCCACCGAGGGTTGGCTGGCTTTCGCGGCGGTCGGTGCGCTGCTCGTCGGCGGATTCATGTTCTGGAGCGGGATACTCGCGCCACCCTTGCGCCCCGGGCCATTGGGCGCTGCCGGGCAGCCAGTCATTGCTGAGGTATGGCCTGCCTCACTGATCCACCGCGCGGGGTATGTCGTCTTTTTTACTGCATTCATGCCGGCAGCTCCTCTGTGGCCCCTCCTGGGCATGCTGTTGCCCCTCGCCGTCCTCGCTATCTGCTGGGATCTGCTCCTTGACGAGCCTGTCCCGCCGCGTGCGCGGTGGCTCACCGCCTTGGAGGAGCGGGTTGGGCCGTGGTGGCAAGAATGGCGGGCGCGCCTCACGAATCGGTGGCCCTGGATCGAGCGAACCCAAGATTTCCTCGGGCGCTGGCGCGCCTGGCGGCCGGACCGCTACTTGCTCCCGGCAGTCCTCATTCTGGCATTCTTGTCCCTGTTGGGATTTCCACTCACAGTGGGAATGCGTGACCGCTGGCCCCTATATGCGGCGCTATTAGGGCGCCAGAGCTCATGGTTGATCCTGGCCATCGTCGCCGATGCGTGGCTGGCAGCCGGCGTGTGGCGGGTGGCACGCACCCGCCCGGCGTGGCTGCGCCGCGAGCGCTCACCTGCTCCCCTGTCGCTCCTCGCCGCACTCTTGTTATGCCTGGCCATCCTGGCTGGCGGACTCGCACCCAGCGCCTTGGGCCTGCCGCCTGTCAGCACAACACGAGTATCTGGCTGGGGACTTGGCCTCCTGCTACTGCTGCCATGGCTGGTAGGTGCCTGGCTTGCACGGTTGGATGGAGGTTGGGCCAGGTATGCAGGAATGGTGCGTCGATTTGTGGCTCTCGATTGGTTGTACGCGGGAGTAGGCCGGCTCTCCGAGGCGTTGATCGGCCTTTTCAACTGGCTCGGCCAGGTGGCCGAGGGGGCAGGTTGGTGGGGTTGGGCGTTGATCGTGCTCGCGCTCGCTGCCGTCCTGGGCCTGCACAGCCTGGCGGTTCGCTAGGAGAAGGCCATGGAAGCTCTGGGTGACCTGTTTACCTTTCTAGCCGGAACGCCGGCCATAGCTGGCCTGGTCTTGACGGCTGCCGTGATCTTTCTTACGTCCAATTCACGCCTGGCACTCTCCCTGCTTGGCGTGCAATACGTGCTCGCCGGGCTGGTGCTGACGCGCTCTATCCAGCCCGAGCTTGCCATCGTGCGCATCGTGGTCGGCGTGTTGGTCGTGCCGATCCTCTACCTCACGATCCACCACGTACAGCCGGTTCGTGCGCCGAGAGTGGAGGGAGAGGCTCCCTTTCACGGCTTGTCCATGGACTGGAGCGCCGGGCCGCTGGGCCTGCCTTTGCGTTTGCTGACCATCCTGCTCCTCAGCCTGGCCCTGATCCGCTTCTTCCCCGACTATCGCCTGCTCTTCCAGTCTTTGGGTGTTGATGGGGCGCGCGCCACACCGGATGTGGCGTTCGTTGCCTTCTGGCTCATCGGAGTCGGAGCCTTTGGATTGATCCTCAGCGGCGAGGTGTTGCGTGTCGCACCCATTGTCTTGACGATCCTGACAGGCTTTGATCTGCTCTATGCCCATTGGAACAGCAACCTGGCTGTCGCCGGCTTCTGGTCCGCCTTCACCCTGTTGGCTGCATTGGCCTTCTCCTACCTGGCGGTGGTGCAGGGCCTGACCGATGCCCGGTTAGCAGCCCAAGATGAGGAGGCGGAGACGTGAGCCCGATTCCCGGCCCCATTATCCTCCTCGCCGTCCCGCTGATCGCCGCCGCCGTGGCATATCTCGTGCGCCGCTGGTCGCTGCTCGCAGCAGCGATCTCTGCACTCTCGGCGGCAGCCATCGCCGCGTTGTGCGTTTCGCTTCCTCTCGATCAGTCGGCCTTTGTGCTTGAGCAGGAGGTCGCCTTTGGCCGGCCCGTCGTCGTGTTGGGTCAGACGCTGGTCCTCGATCCGGCTGGGCAGCTCTGGCTGGCCTTTGTCTTTGGCCTGGCAGCAGTCTACTACCTCCTCGCGTGGCGCACACCTCAGGGTCGGTCCTATTTCGCCTTTAACCTGGTGATGCTGGCGATGTATGCCCTGGTTGTGCTGCTTCACACCTTCGCCCTGTCACTCCTGGCCTTCGCGATGAGCGCCACGCTCGCCGTATTTATCATCCAGGCAGGCCAGCAAGCCTCTGTGCGAGGTGCACAACGGTACCTGCTGGTCACCCTGCTCGCCGTGCCCCTGCTGCTTGCGGCGGCCTGGTTCCTCGATCAGTCGACCCTCCTGCCCCAAGCCGTGGCCGAGTTGTCGCCAGTTGACGCGGTCGCCGTCGTCGATCTGGCCGATGCCGCGTTCCAACGCGCGCTCCTCCTCGCCGCTCTCGGGTTTGGCCTTCTGTTGGCGGCGTTCCCGTTCAGCACATGGATGCCGGCCCTGGCCGCCGACGCCCCGCCCGTCGTGAGTGCCTTCCTCTTCACCGCCGGCCAGGCTATGGCCCTCTTTTTGGCTTTTCGCTTTGTGCAGGCGGCGCCCGAAGTGTTGTCGAGCCCAGGACTTCCCGTCGTCATCCACCTCGCAGCCGTCGGAATGGCCATCAGCGGTGGCGTGATGGCTGCCACGCAGCGTGACTTGGGACGCATGTTTGGCTACGCCGCATTGAGCGATCTGGGTATCGTGCTGCTCGCCTTTAACACAGGCGGAACCCGGGCGCTCGACCTGACCCTGCTCCACCTCGTTGCCCGAAGCCTCTCGATCACCCTGTTGGCTGCTGCCATCGGCATCGTGCAGCATCGCGCCACGACGGGCGATCTGGCTGCCCTCGGTGGTGTGGCACGTCGCCTGCCGGTTGCCACGCTCGCACTCATCCTCGGGGCACTGGGCCTGGCCGGCTTTCCGATGACCGCCGGCTTTCCCACTCATTGGGCCGTCAGCCGTGCCGTCTGGAACTGGGTACAGGTGCTCGCGCCTGTACCTACAGAAGCAAACACGCCGGCGGTACCAGGCATCGAGATCGGCACGCTGCCTGGGCAGGAGTGGCTGTGGGTGGTCACCTTGCTGGCGCTCGTCGCCGCGTCGGTTGGCATTGTCGTGGGCCTGCTCCGCATCCTCACCGCCATGGCGGGTAGCCAGCCGCGTGATGATGTGGCTCGCCAGCCCGTCTTTGCCACAGCCCTACTACTCATCCTGATCGCTCTTGCCTTGCTCGTCGGCCTCCAGCCGCAGGTCCTGATCGAGTACGTGTCGCGCGCAGCGCGGGCATTCACCCTCTTCTAAGGAGTCACCTGATGGATAAAAGCTCGCGTCTCGGCGGTTTTTACGAGCTGAGCATCGAGGATCGATCTGCCCGTGTGGCCGAATGGGCCGATCTCGACGCGGCAGAGAAAAACATCCTCTCCGGCCCAGGGTTGACCGTCGAGCAGGCGAACCAGATGATCGAGAACGTCGCTGGCCTCCACGCCCTGCCGCTCGGCATCGCCGCGAATTTTGTCGTGAACGGCCGCGACTACCTGGTGCCGATGGCCATCGAAGAGCCGTCGGTGGTGGCCGCGGCGAGCTACATGGCGCGCATTGTGCGCGACGCGGGCGGCTTTGATGCGTTCGCGACCGATCCGGTGATGATCGGGCAGATGCAATTGCTCGACGTGCCCGATGTGTGGGCTGCGCGCTTTGCCTTGCTGCAGCAGCGCAACCGCCTGCTCGACCTGGCAAACCAGGTTGACCCCGTTGTCGTGCGCCTCGGCGGCGGCGCCCGCGACATCGAGGTGCGTGTGTTTCCCGATACAGTAGCCGGGCCGATGCTCGTCGTCCACCTCTTCTTTGACGTTCGCGACGCGATGGGGGCCAATGCCGTCAACACGGCGGTGGAGGCGCTGGCGCCGCTGGTTGAAGAGATCAGCGGTGGACGCGTGCACCTGCGCATCCTTTCCAACCTCGCCGACCGCCGCCTGGCCCGCGCGCGCTGCACCATCCCGCCACGGCTGCTGGCTTTTCACGACTATGAAGGCGAGCGCGTGGTGCAGGGCATCGTCGAGGCGTACGCCTTTGCCGCCGCCGACCCGTATCGTGCTGCCACCCACAACAAGGGCATCATGAACGGCATCGACGCCGTCGCCCTGGCCTGCGGGCAGGACTGGCGCGCCCTTGAGGCCGGTGCCCACGCCTATGCCGCGCGCGACATACCCGAGTCCCCCTCGGGCGGCCACTATACATCGCTGTCGACCTGGACGCGCGACACGGCCGGCAACCTGGTGGGCACCCTGGAGTTGCCACTCGCCGTGGGGATTGTAGGTGGGGCAACGCGCGTCCACCCCGGGGCGCAGGTGGCGCTCAAGATCCTGGGTACTGCCACGGCAGGCGAACTGGCTGCCGTGATGGCCGCCGTGGGGTTGGCCCAGAACCTCGGCGCGCTGCGTGCACTCTCCACCGAAGGCATCCAGCGCGGCCACATGGCGCTCCACGCGCGGCAGGTGGCCATGGCCGCCGGCGCCACAGGCGATCAGGTGCCCGCGGTGGCGGCGCGCCTCGTTGCAGAGGGTATAGTGCGCATCGACCGCGCACAGGAGATCCTGCGCGAGATGACTGGCGATAAATAAGCGTCGAAAAAAGGCCGCTGGGACCACAAAGACACGATCATTCCCCCTGCGGCTCCAGCTTGAACCCGTACCCCCGCACCGTCACCAGGTACTCCGTATCCGGGTCTATCTCCCTCAGCCTCAGCCGCACCCGGCGCACCAGCGCGTCGATCGCCTCATCACTCACACCCGCTGACTCGTCCTCGGGCCACACCGCCGCCACGATCTCGTCGCGGCTGTACACGCGCCCCGGCTCTTCCGCCAGCAGCTCCAACAGCGTGAACTGGGCGTGCGACAGGGCCGGGTCCAGGGGCCGGCCCCGCACCAGCGCCTGGCGCGCCGCTATGTCGAGCTCCACTCCTGCACGCCGCATCTCACCGGGCAGCGGCGCCGTCGAAGCATAGTCCACGAACGTCAGCTTGACCAGCGGCGTCACCTGCACCTGGTCCCCGTCTCGCAGCGGCGCCGGTGCCGTGATCCGCTGCCCGTTCACAAACGTCCCATTCTTGCTGTCCAGGTCCTCGACCACGTAGCGATCGTCCCGGCGCACCACGCGGGCGTGATAGCGCGACACCCACCGGTCGTCCACCACCACGTCATTGTCGTGCCAGCGCCCGATGGTCATCACCGGTTGATCCAGCGTCCATCGACCCTTGATCTCATCCCCTTCCATCCACAGCAGCAGTGCCGCTTCTCTTTTTTCCGACACGGTCGCCTACCTCCTTGACAGCATCCGCCCCTTGCAGTATAGTGTGAACGACTTGTGGCGCTTGTTATGCATCTGGGCCTCTGCCCTGTGCATTGGTACGAGTCCTTTGTTCCTTGCTACTTGCCATGCTAGAGCCAGGTTCGCTTATCCGCAATCGATACGAAATCGTCAGCCTGATCGGCCAGGGTGGGATGGGCGCTGTCTACAAAGCCACTGACCGCCGCCTGCCCGGGCGCTTGTGTGCTGTCAAAGAGATCGCCCCACCCCCGGGCGCGAGCCTAGAGGCCGCCACGGGGACCCGTGAGCAGTTTCTGCGCGAGGCGAGTATCCTCGCCCGCCTCGACCATCCCAACCTGCCCAAAGTGTCCGATTATTTCACCGCCGGCGAAGAAGCGGACGACGCCCTGCCCGCCGGGCACGACTACCTGGTCATGGACTATGTCCCCGGCCTGGACCTGGACCAGGTCACCCAGGCGGCGCGCCGCGACAGGCGGTTCCTCGACCAGGACGAGGGGCTGCGCTGGATGGCCCAACTGTGCGACGCCCTCACCTACCTGCACAGCCAGGACCCGCCCGTCCTCCATCGCGACGTCAAGCCGGCCAACGTCAAGCTCACTCCTGACGGGCGCATCAAGCTCGTCGACTTTGGCCTGGTCAAGCCCCTCGACCCCGACGATCCGCGCACCCTGACCGGCCTGCGCGGCATTGGCTCGTTGCCCTACACCCCCATTGAGCAGTACGCTGGCGAGCTGGGCCACACCGACACCCGCAGCGACGTCTACGCCCTGGGCGCCACCCTCTACCACCTGCTGACCGGGCAGCCCCCGGCCAGCGCGCAGGACCGTTTCCTCGATCCTGGCGTTCTCTCGCCGCCGCGCCAGGTCAATCCCGCCATCACGCCTGCCGTCGAGCGCGCCATCCTGGCAGCCCTGGCCCTCCACCCGCACGACCGCCCTCCGTCCGTCGCCGCCTGGTGCGCCGCGCTCACTACCGGCCAGGTGCCGGCCATACCATCCTCCCCCACCACGCCCGACGAACCCTGGACGAGCGCCCTCCTTGCCAACTGGTGGCTCATCCTCCTCGTCCTCGCCCTGGTCGCCGCTGCCATCTGGCTTACCTTCCGCTAACGACCCACCATCCGGCCCGCTGAGGATAGCACGGAAAGTGGCGTATGTCAATTGACAGAAAGCACCTTTCGGAGTATAATGTTCCCCGTTCCGGGCGAATAGCTCAGTTGGGAGAGCACGTCGCTTACACCGACGGGGTCACAGGTTCGAGCCCTGTTTCGCCCACCATCAAGACCGCCGACGAGTGTTGGCGGTCTTGATTTTTCCCCCAATGCGCGATCTGTCGACCTTCCAAGGCCCAGTCCCTCGCCTACCAATCTACCATAGAACATTGCAGCCGGCTCCGAAAAATGTTATACTATCGCCTTGGTAGCTGACAACCCTGAGCTGATTGATTGATGACGGAAACAGAGGTGACTTCCAAAACAGGTGCGCGTGGCGAGCGCTGGGTGTCGCTCATTCTCGTGGCGATCCTGCTCGTTGGCGCCGGCCTGCGCTTTTACAACGTCAACTGGGATGAGGGCACCTATCACATCCACCCCGACGAGCGCAGCACGACGATGGTCGTCGATCGCATCGAGTGGCCTTCCAGCATCGCCGAGTATTTCGACACCAGCCACTCCCCCCTGAACGCGCGCAATGTGAGTATGGTCTACTTCTACGGGACCTTTCCCCTCTACCTGACCAAGGCCGTGGCCAGTTCCGGCGAAGCACTTCAGAACTTTTACGCCGAGATGCAGCCGGACCCGGGCGAATACTGGCGCAACCACCAGTCGTTGAGCAGCTATGACCGCATCCACCTCGTCGGGCGCGTGCTGTCGGCATTGTTCGACCTGGGCACCGTGATCCTGTCCTTCTTCCTGGCGCGCCGCCTCTTTGACTGGCGCGTCGGGCTGATCGCCGCCGCACTGCTGACCTTCACCGTCCTGAACATCCAGGGCTCTCACTATTTCGCCGTCGATACCTTTCTCACCTTTTTCGTCGCCCTGACTCTCTGGTTCACCCTCGACGTCGCTGAGGGGGGCGACTGGCAATCGTTCGTCAACCTCGGCCTGGCCATGGGCCTCACCCTGGCGTCGAAGGTGAGTGTCTTTTTACTCGTCGCCGTCATCGCCCTGGCTGCCTGGGTGCGCCTTCGCCGCCACCTGCACCAGGGCCAAGCCGGCAGCGAGGCGATCTGGGCCGCCGTGTCGGGCCTGGCCCTGGCCGCGCTGGTAGCGCTCGCGCTATTTCGCATCGCCCAGCCCTACGCCTGGGCCGGCCCCAACTATGACGGCTGGGACACCGTGCCCGATCCGTGGGGGGAGCGGCTGCAAATCTTTGAGGCAGTGCCCGAGCCGATCCGGGCTGTCTTGATGCCCAACCCTCAATGGATCGCCGACATCGTCTCCGCCGGCGCCCAGCAGACGGGCGAGGCCGATCTGCCCTGGGGCCGCCAGTGGACCGAGCGGGCCCCCTGGCTCTGGCCTCTCGAAAACATGATCCTCTGGACCCTCGGCGTTCCCCTGGGGGTCACCGCCTGGCTCGGCGTCCTCCTCGCCACCCTCCTCGTCGCCCTTGCCTGGCTGCGCCGCCGCCCGAATACCCAATACCCAATACCCAATACCCATCCCCTCCTCCCCAACTGTGACCTCATCCTCCTCCCCCTCGCCTGGATCCTCCTCACCTTCGGCTGGCAGGGCATGCAGTACGTCAAGTCGGTGCGCTACTTCCTGCCGATCCACCCCTACCTGGCAATGTTTGCAGCGTTTCTCGTCGTCGCTGCCTGGGACTGGGCACGCCGCCGGCACCTTGTGCTCCGTTTTGCCGCAGCGACGCTCGGCAGCCTTGTCGTCGTCGGCACCGTCCTCTGGGCCTTTGCCTTCATCCAGATCTATACCGAGCCTGTGACACGCGTGCAGGCCACCGAGTGGATCTACCAGAACGTCGAGTCGGGGGCCACCCTGCGCTATCGCACTCTCAGCGGGGAGGACAGCCAGCTTCAGCTCCCCCTTTCTTCGACACAGGTCTATGCCATCAACGGTGAGTGGCGGCCCACCCCCTTCACGGTGCCACAGGACCTGGTGGCGACCGAAGTGGTGATGAATGACCTCTCTGGAGAGCTGGGCGCCGTCGACGGCGCCTTTGAAGTGCGCATCGTCGACCAGGGCGGCGTGATCCTGGCCGAGGGCCAGGTGGCGGGCACGTTCGATGGCGATCCGCACGTCGTCGACCTCGCCGATGCCGCTTTGATCGGCGGCGCCACTTACTATTTCGAGAGCCGCGCCCTCGAAGGTGCGCCCCTCGTCAGCCACGGCGCCATGATCGCCAACGAGCACTTTGACGATCCGCTGCCCTTTAACATGTTTGGCTACGCCGCCTTTGGCGGCGGCCTCTATCGCAGCCTCGACGTCCACTACCCGGGCGATGACCGGCGCATCGACCAGCTCCAGCTCTACGACGAGGACACGCCCGAAAAGCTCCAGGTCCTCCTCGACAGCCTCGACCAGGCCGATTACATCATCATGAGCAGCGGCCGGCTGTGGCAGTCGATCCCGCGCCTGCCCATGCGTTACCCGGTCACCACGCGCTACTACGAGCTCCTCTTTGCCGGGGAGCTGGGCTTTGAAAAAGCGGCCGAGTTCCATTCTTACCCACGGTTATTCGGCATCGAGTTCGACGACACCTGGGCCGAGGAGCAGTTTACCGTCTACGATCACCCCAAGGTGCTCATCTATCGCAAGACCGATGACTTTGACCGTGCGCGCGTGGAGCGCCTGCTCAGCGCCGGTATCGACTGGGACAACATCCCCCACTGGCTCAACCCACGCGATCTGCCCGAATGGCGCCGCCAGCAGGAGACGCTGCAGCATACGGGACTCGATCAGAACGACCTGATGCTCGGCCAGGCGCAGTGGGAACTACAGCAGGAGAGCGGTACCTGGGCGTCGCTTTTTGACCGCAACAGCCTTTTTAACCGGCTGCCTACTCTTTCCTGGCTGCTGCTGCTCGCCCTGGTCGGCCTGGCCGCGCTGCCGCTGACCCTGGGCGTCTTTGGCCGCCTGCCCGATCGCGGCTACATCCTGGCGCGCCCGGTGGGCGTGCTGCTCGTCGCGTGGCTCTCGTGGATCCTCACCAACCTTACGCCCCTCCACTACACGCGCGGCAACATCGCGCTGGCACTTGCCCTGATCGCCGCTGCCTCCGCCACTTCACTCCTCCTCCCGGCGCAGCGTCAGCGCCTGCGCGATCTAGGGGAGCGCCGTCGCCTGGTGCTGGTGAGCGAGATCCTCTTTCTTGCCGCGTTCGCCCTCTTCTGGTTCATCCGCTGGGGCAACCCCGATCTATGGCATCCGTGGAAGGGCGGCGAGAAGCCGATGGATTTCGCCTACCTGAACGCTGTGATCAAGAGCGTCGAGTTCCCCCCCTACGATCCCTGGTTCGCGGGCGGTTACCTCAACTACTACTATTTTGGACAGGTGATGGCCGGCACATTGATCAAACTGATCGGCATCGTGCCCAACGTCGCCTACAACCTGGTGCTGCCGGCCTGGTTTGCCATGACCGCCACCGGCGCCTTCAGCGTCACCTACAACCTGATTGCCCGCCGTTACCCGGCTGGAGGGGAGGGGGGGCGCCTCAGCCGCCGCGCGCTCCTCTTGGGCCTCGCCGGCGCCCTCTTTGTCGCCGTGCTCGGCAACCTGGCCGAGGTGCACCTGATCCTGCTCAAGCTGGGCGAGGGGGTGATGGAGGGCTTTGAGAGCACCATCCCCGGCCTCGCGGGGCTGGTGCGCACGCTCATCGGCACCATCGAGGTGTTCTTTGGCGGGCGTGCCCTGCCGATCGCCCTCGACCAGTGGTACTGGAACGCCAGCCGCGCCATTCCCGGTGGCCCCTACGAGTCGGTCATCACCGAGTTTCCCTTCTTTACCTACCTCTACGCCGATCTACACGCCCACCTGCTCGCCATGCCGCTTACCTTCCTATCGCTTGCGGTCGCCCTCGCCGTGGTGCTGCGTACGCCGCGCACCGGCTGGCAGGGTCTGCTCGCCGCGCTGCCACGCCTCCTCCTGTGGGCGCTTGCCATCGGCGCCATGCGCACCACCAACACGTGGGACGTGCCGCCCCACCTGCTCCTGGTGCTCGGCGCGCTCGTCATTGCCGCGATCGAGGACCCCTACCAGCCCGTCTGGAGGCGCCTGGTAGGCATCGCCTGGCAGTTTGGCTTGGTCTTTCTCCTGAGTTGGTCGCTGCTCTACAAGCCCTTCTGGGACAGTTATGGCGCCTTTTACAACAGCGTTGCCGTCTGGACCGGCACACGCACGCCGTTGTGGGCCTATCTCGTCGTCCATGGCCTCTTCTTGTTCGCCCTCGCCAGCTACCTCTTTGCCCGCGTCGTGGGCGACCGCCGCCGCGACCCCTTCCTGCGCCGTGTCGGCCTCACCCTGCGCTACCGCGGTCGCCGTGCGCGGCGCCTGGCGCGTGCCGCGCGCGTTGCTGGCGTGCGCGGCGTGCCGCTTGGCTGCGTCTTCTGGCTCGCCCTCGCCGCGCTCGTGCTGATCGATCTCTTCCTCCTCGTGCCAGGCCTGGTCGAATTCACCCGGCCCAACCAGGAAGCGCTCCTCATGGGCACCCATGCCTACCGTGGTCTCGTCGTGCTCGCGCTCGGCCTGCCCCTGGCGCTGATGGGCCTGCTTCTCCTTTTCCGCCCCCACATCCCGGCCCGCGAGCGGCTGTGGGCCTACCTGGTGCTCCTTGGCCTGGCGATGAGCCTCGGCGTCGAGGTGATCGTCCTCGAGGGGGACATCGGGCGGATGAATACCGTTTTCAAGTTCTACCTGCAGGTGTGGCTGATGTGGGGTGTGGCTGCGGCGGCCGCGCTGGCGTGGATGGTGCCACGGCTGCGCCATTGGCGCTGGGGCCAGGCCGCATGGATCGGCGTGCTGGGGGCACTCCTCTTTTTCGCGGCGCTCTACCCCCCTCTCGCCACCTCGGCCAAAGTGCGTGATCGTTTCGAGCAGGCCACCGAGCCGGGACTCGATGGGTGGCACTATATGGAGACCTCTGTCTACTGGGACCCGGTGGGCGTCGAGTGGGGTCACGACGGAGGCGTGCTCTACGATCTCAAGTGGGACCTGGAAGCGATCCGCTGGCTGCTCGACAACGTGGTCGGTACACCCGTTATCCTCGAAGGTCATGTGCCCGAGTACCGCTGGGGTGCCCGCTACTCGATCAACACTGGCCTGCCCACTGTTATTGGATGGAACTGGCACCAGCGCCAGCAGCGCGCCGCGGCCGATCAGCAGGCAGTCTGGGATCGTGCCGCCGCCGTGCGTTTGATCTATGACGCGCCGGCCATCGCCGCCGTCGAGCCGCTCCTCCAAGAGTACGACGTGCGCTACGTCGTCGTCGGCCCGCTCGAGCGTGCATACTATGACGAGATGGGCCTGGAAAAGTTCGACTGGATGGTCCAGGAGGGCAAGGCCCGTGCCGTCTTTTCGAATGAAAGAGTCACGATCTACGAGTTGATCCGGTAAGCGCCTGCCCTTTGCCGTGGAGCAGGCAAGATCGGCTCCACGGGGGACGCCTTCCGGTCGATTTTGGAGAAATCTGTCGAGTCTTTCCGCCCTGGGTCGTAATACCCGGCCCGGCACTGCATCTAGTATTGTGGAGGACGAATCCGCCGTGGGCCAGGCAGCCGATTTCGCCGACCGATATCGCGATTACCTGCCGCGTGTCCTTAACTACGTCCGTCTCAAGGTGGATGGCGAGGACCTGGCCCAGGACCTGACGGCTGAGGTGTTTGAGCGGGCACTGGCCAAGCAGCACACCTTGCGCCAGCAGGAGGCATTCGCCGGCTGGCTCTTTGCCATCGCGCGCAACGTCGTCGCCGCCTACTACAGGCAGCGGCGGCCTGCCGTGCCGCTCGACATAGTGGGTGACCGCCCGGCAGCCGGCCGCCAGCCCGACGAGGCGGCCATGCACCAGGAAGAGCTGGAGCGGCTGCGCGCGGCGCTGGCCACGCTCTCAGAGCGCGAGCAGGAGATCATCCGCCTGCGCTTTGCAGGTGGACTCGGCAACAAAGAGATCGCCGAGGTGGTGGATCTGCGCGCGACGCACGTGGCGGTCATTGTCTATCGCGCCTTGCAAAAGCTGCGCGACCTGCTCGAGGAAGAATGATAATCATCTCAACGACTTGGGGGCTGTAGGGCGGATTGCCAATACAGCCCACCCCAACTTTTTGAGATGATCCAAGAATGATGCACAGGAAGGCGAGTTCTCGATGAACCGGAGCGAGCGTGCACGAGCAGAGCACGTATCGGCTGTGTTGGATGATCTGATCGACCATCCCAAGGCCGATCTGCCACTCAGTGGCAGAGGGCTGAGCCCTGAGGATGTCGCGTTGCTGGCGCCGGCCCGGCGGCTGGCCCGGCTGCCGGCGCTGCTCGGCCCCGTGGACCCGGCGCTGGAGCAGCGCGTGCTGCGCGCAGCGGAGCACGCCGGTGAACGACGGATTGCACTGCTTGCACAGGAGCCACGCTGGCGGCCGGCACGCCTGGGCTGGGCTGCTGCCGCGCTGGCCGCGATGCTATTGTTGGTCTTTTTGGTCACACCGCTCGACGAAAAGGCGATGGCCAGTTTCCTGTCCGTCTTTAACCTGGGGCATACCGACGTGCAGGTAGCACACGTGGCCACGCCCGAGATGCCGGCGGCCGAGGCGCTGCAGGCGACGTGGACGCTGGCCGAGGCGCGCGACACTTTTTCCTTCCCCCTCCCCGAGCCCGCGTACCTGCCACCCGGCTACACCATGCAGGTGGTGCACAGCTACACCTATCCCGACCTGCCCGCCTGGGTGCCACAGCCGCTCTCTGCCGAGCTCGTCTATAGCCATGGCCCCCACACCCTCTCCCTCCTGGTCTATCCGATCATGCTCGGTAATCAGGCCACGATCCGTGGCATCGACCTCGAGGCGACGACCGTCCGCGACACACAGGACGTGGACGTGAACGGCCATCCCGGCGTGCTGATGCACCTGGGTACCTGGTGGAGCGAGGTAGTGTGGGAGGATGGCGAGCTGATTCTGGCGGTGCGGTCGACCGACCTGCCGGAGGCGGAACTGCTGCGGGTGGCACGGTCAGTAGGACAGTGATGCACAAGCTTACCCCCCTGCACAGCCCTGTCCTTGCGAGCGCCAGCCAAGCAATCCCCCTGCGCGCCCCTGTCCTTGCGAGCGCCAGCGAAGCAATCCCCACGACACCTTGAGACAGGCACGATAGAATGCTGACCGTCCTTTCGTGGTGGTTCTGGCTCACAGTCATGGGCGCCGTGGCGCTGCCGCTCGCGTGGCACTTCTTTCGCAAGCTGCCTGGGCGTGGCTATGCTTTCGCCCGCCCGCTCGGGCTGCTGCTCGTCAGCTATGTGCTGTGGCTGGGGGGCTCCTTTGGCCTCCTGCGCAACAGCCTGGGCGGCATTCTGACCAGCCTGGTGTTGGTCGCGGCTGTGTCGTTCGTCGTCTACCGCCGTGGTCGCGGCGGACGCTCGAACCAGCCAGAAGGTGCGGCCCTGCCCGAGTCCGCAGGGGAGCCCGGCCTGCTCGACTGGCTGCGCGCCAACTGGCGCTTGGCATTCGCCGTCGAGCTCCTCTTTGCCGGCTCGCTCGCGCTCTGGTCACTGCTGCGTGCCTACAGCCCCGAGCTGACCACGGCCGGCGGCGAAAAGTTCATGGAGATCATGTACCTGAACAGCATCGCCCGCAGCGACTATTTCCCGCCCCACGATGCCTGGCTCGCCGGCTATGGCATCAGCTACTACTATTTCGGCTATGTGATGATGGCGACGCTCACCCGCCTGTCCGGTTTTCCCGCGCACCTGACCTTCAACGTCGGCCTGGCTTCGCTCTTTGCGCTGACGTGCACGGGCGCCTTTGGCCTGGTCTATGATCTCGTCGCCCGCCATGCCCATGAGAAAAGATCTATCTCGCCCCCCATCGGCTGGGGGTTCCTCGGAGCCTTCCTCGTCGCCGTCCTCGGCAACCTGGAGGGTGCCCTCGAAGTCCTCTACAGTGCCCGCGCCTTGCCCGAGCGCTTTTTCCAGTGGCTCGACATCATCGAGATCAACGCACCGTTCGGATCTGCCGCCACAAGCTGGATACCCACGCGCAGCGGCTGGTGGTGGTGGCGCGCCTCGCGCGTCATCCACGACCTCGACCCGCTCGGCAACTCGATGGGCGTCCAGCCCATCGACGAGTTCCCCGGCTTTTCCTTCCTGCTCGGCGACATGCACCCCCACGTGCTGGCCTTGCCCTTTCTGTTGCTGGCACTGGCCGTCGCCTTCCGCACCCTGCTCGATATCTCGGGGCGACACGATGGCGCCGCAGACGGCCACTGGCTCGCGCCGGCCCGGCACATTCCCCTGCTCGTGCCGCTGGCCCTTGGCGCTCTCGGCTTTTTGAACACCTGGGACCTGCCCATATCCTTGTTGATCTTTGTCGCCGCCTACGCCCTCGGCCGCTGGCCCTGCTACGGCCGCATCACCTGGCCCTTCCTGCGCGATGTGGGCCTCGTTGCCGGGCTCACCGCAGTGGCCTCTTTTCTGCTTTACCTGCCCTTCTACCTGAGCTTCCAGTCGCAGGCGGGCGGCTTGCTGCCGACCCTCTATGTTGGCACCCGCTTCAGGCAATACTTTGTCATGTTTGCTCCCTTCCTCGTCGCCCTCACCGTCTTTTTCCTCCTCGCCGCGCTCCAGTTGCGCGAGCGGGTGGGGACAGGCCCGCTGCTCCGTCGCTGGGGCGGCTGGACCGCCGTCCTGATTTTGGTGCCCCTGGCCGCCATGGTCGCCCTGGTTGCACTCCTGCTGCTCACCGAGCCGGGGCGCGCCGCCCTGGAGGGCATCCGCCGTGTGCCCGCCGTGTACGAGATCGTCGGTGACCAGGTCTGGCCGGCCGTCCTGGCCCAGCTCGTCGGCGTCAAGCTCCGCACCTGGGTCATGCCCCTCGTCGTCGGCGCCCTGGCCGCCCTCGGCCTGACCCTGATCCAACTTTTCACCCCTCCCCTACCCCCCCCTCAAGGGGGGGGAGAAACTTCTCCCCCCTCCCCCGTTAGCCAAGCGGTGGAGAGAGGTGCCCGGGGGGAGGAGCGCTCTTTGCACTTTGTGCTCCTGTGCGCCATTGCTGGCCTGCTCCTCACCCTCAGCGTCGAGTTTGTCTACCTGGTCGACAATTTCGGCGTGCGCATGAACACAATTTTCAAGTTCTACTTCCAGGCCTGGGTGCTGATGGCGATTGCCAGCGCCTTTGCGATCTACTGGCTTGGCCAGCGCGTCGCCACCCGTCGCCGCTGGTTCAGCCTTGCTTTTCGCCTCGCGTTCTGGCTCTTCTTTGCCCTGGGCATGGTCTACCCGGTGCTCGGCAACGCCGCCCGCGCCGGCAACTTTCAGCCCGAGCCGACGCTCGACGGTACCGCCTACCTGGCACAGAGCCAGGCCGACGACTATGCCGCCATCGCCTGGCTGAACGACAACGTCCAGGGCGCGCCGGTGATCCTGGAACAGCCTGGGGGCTCATACGCCTCTTACGTATACGAAGGGCGTGTGTCGGCGCTGACCGGCCTGCCCACCCTGCTCGGCTGGCCGGGACACGAGAGCCAGTGGCGCGGAAGCTACGAGATCCAGGCCGAGCGTGCGCCCGTGATTGAGACGATCTACAAGACCCCCGATCCGGATGCCGCGGCCAGCCTGCTTGACAAGTATGGCGTCACCTACGTCTATGTCGGCCCCCTCGAGCGTAGCACATACGACCGGCGCGCGCTCGAAAAGTTCGGATACTTTATGGATGTGGTGTACGAGAACGAAGGTGTGACGATCTATAAACGGGAGTGAGTTGTGGAAGCGGATTGGCTGTTCGAGACAGTTGAAGAAGGAACGCGGAGCCAACGCGCCACCTGGCTGACGGTGGAGCGGACGGCTTACCTCGCCATCGGTTTGCTGGCGGCGGCGGTGCGCTTGGTGGGACTCGGGCTGCGGCCATTGAGTGCCGCTGAGGCGGAGCAGGCATTAGCGGCGTTTCGCTTCGTCGCCGGCGACCTGAAGGTAGCGCCTGGCGGCACCCTGCCCGCCCTGTTCACGGGCAACGTGGTCGGCTTTACCCTGGCCGGCGCCGGTGATGCCGTGGCCCGCTGGCTGCCGGCGCTCGCCGGCCTGGTGCTCGCGCTGCTGCCCTATGCCCTGCGCGACCGCCTCGGCCGCGGCAGTGCCCTGGTCGCCTCGCTGCTCCTTGCCCTGTCGCCCACCGCCCTGTTCGCTTCGCGCACTGCCGACGGCGCCACGCTCGTCGCGGCGTGCGCCCTCGCGCTCGTGATCGGACTTCTGAACTATTCCGATACCCATCGCCCCGCGTGGCTATACCTGGCTGCTGGTGCCCTCGGCCTTGGCCTGGCAGCAGGGCCGGGCATCTATGGCCTGCTCTTGATCCTGGCTGCCTATGGCCTGCTCCTCTTTGCGACACGCGGGTTGAGCCCGGCAGGGGGGGACTGGGCCTCTCTGAAGGCGGCCTACGAGGCTGCGCGTGAGCGCCAGCTCTTCCAGGAAGGCGAAGGAGGCAGCGGCTTTTCCTCGCTGATCGTCGCCGGAGCCGTCGCCGCCGCTCTTTTCGCGCTGGCGGCCACCACCTTTGCCCTCCACCCGGCCGGCGTCGGGCACGCGGCGGACCTGCTTGGCACCTGGGTCCAGGACCTGCTGCCGGGCGCCGGGCAACAGCCGGCGCTCTACCCCCTGCTGCTCCTCCTCTACTACGAGCTGCTGCTCCTCTTCCTCGCCGCGATCGAGATCGTGCGCTGGGCCAGGGCGCGCGGAGGCTTGCCCTGGGTGGGTGATCTCTTTGTGTCGCACACGCGGCTTCTCGTCTTCTGGGCAGGCGCCGCGCTCCTGCTAAGCGTCGTCGGTGCCCGCGATCCTGGTAGCCTGCTGCTTGCCATCGTGCCCCTGGCCCTGCTGGCGGGCATGGCCGTGGAGCACACCGTGGAGGCGATCGGGCGCCGCCTCTACTGGCGGGACGTCCTCCTCGCCGCAGCCATTGCCCTCGGCATCGGCGCCTTCCTCTACCTGCAGCTCGCTGCCTACAGCCATGCCTCGGCGACCCTCACCACCAGTGTGGCCGGTGTCACCCTCTATGCCGCCACCACCCACCTACTGCTCCTCCTCGTGGCCCTCCTCCTCCTCGTAGCCTTGATGGTCCTGGCCTGGCTCTGGCGCGGCCCGGCGCTCGCCGCCGCGGGTGGCTGGCTCGCCCTGTTGGTCGTGCTGGTGCTGTTCAGCCTCAAGGGCATGTGGGGCGCCAGCTTTGCCCACGCCGCCGACCCCCGCGAGCTGATGATCCTGCGCACCACCGATCCGGAGGTGCGCCTGTTAGTGGATCACCTGCAAGCGGCCTCGCTCGATCGTGCCGGCGACCGTTACACGCTGCCCGTGGCCATCGATCCTGACCTGGGACCTGTCGTCGATTGGTACCTGCGCCATTTCCGGGCAGCGGAAGAGGCGGGTCAGTCCACCTATCCATCGGTCGGGGCCGCCTCCGTCACACTTGGCGGCGAAGAGCCCCCCGGCGAGGGGTTCCGCGGCCAGAGCTACGTGCTCGACACCCACTGGTTGCCCTGGGGCCTGTGGGGCCAGGGTCTGGTTCGTTGGCTGCTCTTCACCGAGGATAGCCTGCCCGTGGTGGATCGGGAAGCTGTGCTGTGGGTGGCGCAGTAGAGACTGGACATTGGATATTGGGGATCATGCCTGTGAATGATGCAGTGCCATTTGAACAACGAGGTTTTTTGCCATGACCGTTCGTGAGATGACGACACAACAGACGAGAGGGTACCTCGACACCCCGCTGGCTGACCTCTTTCGGCCGACGTGGGAAAAGGCCTTCTATGCGCTGATCTTTGTGCTGGCCCTGGTCAGCCGCTTCTGGGATCTCGGCGCGCGCGCCATGAGCCACGACGAGAGCCTGCACGCGCTCTACTCCTACTATCTCTACAGCGGCTCGGGGTACGTGCACAACCCGATGATGCATGGCCCCTTCCTCTTTCACGCCAACGCGCTGATCTATTTTCTCTTTGGCGACAACGATTACACGGCGCGCATCGTGCCGGCGCTCTTTGGCGTCGCCATGGTCATGAGCCCGCTCCTGTTGAGGCGCTGGCTCGGCCGGTTGGGCGCCCTGATCGCCGCCGCCCTCCTCCTGATCTCGCCTTCGATCCTCTACTACTCGCGCTACATCCGCAACGACATCTATATCACCGTGTGGACCATGCTCCTCATCGCCGCCCTCTTCCACTTCCTCCGCAGCCGCGATCCCCGTTGGTTTTACACCGGCGCCGCCGTGCTGATGCTGTCGCTGGCGACGAAAGAGAACGCCTACATCTTTGGCTTTATCGGGTTCATCTTTCTCTTCGAGGTGCTCCTGTGGGAGCGGGTCAAGCCGGGCGCCCAGATCTGGCTCTATGTCGGCGGCGGGGCGCTGGCCCTCCTCTTGCTCGGCGGCGGCTACCTGCTCGGGCGCCCGCCTGCAGAAGCGGCCGAAGGCGCCGGGGCGATCAGTGCAGGCCTGAAACTCTTCACCTCGGTGCTCACCGTGGTGGGCGGCACACTGCCTGCCGTCTTGCTCAGCGCCAGCCTGCTCCGCTCGCGCCATCCTGCCCTCAGCAGCGTCGAGGAGGCTGTGCGATCGCTCACCTGGCGTCACTGGCTGGTCGCCGGCGTGATCATCTTCCTGATCTATGCCCTCCTCTTTACCACCTTCTTTACCAACCCTCTCGGCCTCGGTACCGGCGTGTTCGGCTCGGTCAGCTATTGGCTGGCTCAGCAAGAGGTAGAGCGCGGCGGGCAGCCCTGGTACTATTACCTGCTCCTGCTGCCCATGTACGAGTTTCTGCCCCTCTTCTTTGGACTGGTGGGCACGCTCTATTATCTCATCCGTGGCACCAGGCCGGTGGCCCCGGTCGGCGAGCTGGATGATGCGACCGATGCCCGTGGCGAGGTCGCGGCGTGGGCGGTGGAGAACGCCCGCTTTGTCGCCTTCCTGATCCTCTGGACGCTCGCCAGCCTCTTTCTCTACAGTTGGGCAGGCGAAAAGATGCCGTGGCTCGTCGTTCATCCCGCGCTGCCGCTCAGCGTGCTCACGGCCAAATTCCTGGGTGACGTGCTGGAGCGCGTCGAGTGGCGCGAAGTGTGGCGGCGCGGCGGCGCCCTCCTCTTGATTCTGCTGCCTGTCACCCTCTTCGGCCTCCTGACACTCATCCGCTTACAGCCTTTCAAGAGCATGTCGATCTTTTCGCTCCAGGAAACCGGCAACTGGCTGCTGGCGCTGATCATCACCCTGCTGATGGCCGCGCTCACCGGGCTGGTCATCCGCCGCCTCAGTGGGCGCCAGTCGCTGGTGGTGGCAGTGGTCACACTCCTCGTCTTTCTCGGCCTCTTTACGGTGCGCTTTGCCTGGATGGCGGCCTATATCAACTATGACTATGCCACCGAGCTGTTGGTCTATGCCCACGGCGGGGCCGACGTCAAGCCCACGATGGACGAGATCGCCGGCATCTCGGCGCGCACCGTCGGCGACAAAATGATCGAGGTGGCCTACGACAGCGACGTGTCGTGGCCGCTCGAGTGGTATATGCGCGAGTATCCGAACCGCCAGTTCTACGGCGAAACGCCCACCCGCGACAAGGTCGACGTGCCCGTGATCCTCGCTGGCGACAAGAACGACGCCAAGGTGCAGCCCTTCCTCGGCGACCGCTACTACCGTTTCAAGCGCCGCCTCGTCTGGTGGCCCAACCAGGAGTACATGGGCCTGACGTGGGGCCGGATTTCCGAGATCCTGACCACGCCCGATCTCAGGCAAAAGCTGTGGCGCATCCTCTACTACCGCGAGTATCCGCGCACGCCCGACGACTGGTATCACGTCCACAACTTTTACCTCTATGTGCGCAAGGACGTGGCGCAACAGCTCTGGGATTTCGGCACAGGGCCGATGGAAGTGATCGAGATGCCCGTCGATCCCTACCTCGAGGTCTATAACGAGGTCGCCGGCATCGCCACCTGGGGCGTCGTCGGCGTCGAGCCGGGCCAGTTCAACCATCCACGCGGCATCGCGACGGGCCCCTATGGCACCCTCTATGTCGTCGACTCGGACAACAACCGCGTGCAGGTCTTTGACGACCAGGGGGCGTTGATCACCGCCTGGGGCAGCCGCTGTGACCTGAGCAGCGGCACCGGCTGCGAGCAGCCCGGCGGCCCCGGCCAGTTCCAGGAGCCGTGGGGTATCGACGTCGACGCGCAGGGGCGGGCCTACGTCGCCGATACCTGGAATCATCGCATCCAGGTGTTCGACGCCGGCGGCGCTTTCCTCAACGCCTGGGGCACCTTTGGCGAGACGACGACCGACCCCTACCTGTTCTATGGCCCGCGCGACGTTGCCGTCGACGACGATCTGGGGCGCGTCTATGTCACCGACACGGGCAACGAGCGTGTCGTCGTGTTCGATCTCGACGGCAACCATATCGCCTCGTGGGGGGGGGAGGGCATCGGCCCTGGCTCGTTCGCCGAGCCTGTCGGCATCGACGTCGATCTGGACGGCAACGTCTATCTGGTGGACACGTGGAACCAGCGCGTGCAGGTCTTTGACTCGGAAGGAACCTACTTGCGCGAGTGGGTGGTGGACGCGTGGTACGGCGAGTCTGTCGTCAACAAGCCCTTCCTGGCCGTCGACGGCCAGGGGCGGGTGTACGTCACCGACCCGGAGGGCTATCGCGTCGCCGTGTTTGGCCCCGAAGGCGAGATCTTGGCCACCTTTGGGCGCTACGGATTCGACGCCGGCGCGTTCAGCCTACCGACGGGCATCACCGTCGATGCCGAGGGCACCATCTATGTCACCGATACCGACGGCCAGCGCGTGATCAAGTTCGCGCCCCTTTTCGAAGAATAGCGCCCCATGGTGCCTGGTCCTGTCGCGGGCGCGCGACAGGGCCGGGCACCACCAGTCACCCGAGTTGGTCGGGTGTAAAACTGTCTGGCAGCAGCTCTGCGATCGTATAGGTGCGGCTCTGCCCTTCCGTGTCGGCCACGATCACGCGCAGGTCACCTTCTGGACCGCCGAACTCGCGCAGGATCTGCCGGCACGCGCCGCACGGGGTGGCCCCTGTCTCGGTCACCACGGCGATCGTATCAAACTCCCGCTCCCCTTCCGACACTGCCTTGGTGACCGCGGTCCGCTCGGCGCACGTCGTCAGCGGGTAGGCCGCGTTTTCGACGTTGGCCCCGGTGAACACCTGTCCAGAGCGCCCCAGCAGCGCGGCCCCGACCGGAAACTTGGAGTAGGGAGCGTAGGCATGCTGGCGCGCACGGAGCGCGATCTCGATCAGTTCCTGGTCGCTCGGTCGTTCACTCATTGGCTCCACCGCCTCTTTCCATGGCCATTTCCATTCCCCACACCATTCTCATGGGCCGCACCATGCTCGGCGGGACCCTCGCTCTCCGCCTCTTCCGGCGCCGGCCGCGCGGCTGCCACCCGCCGCACGCGCACCTTCTTGATGCGCCGGCCTGCCACCGACTCGACCGCAAAGTCGAGATTGGCAAAGGACACGTGGTCGCCCACCACCGGCACCTTGCCCAGCTCACTGTAAATGAACCCGCCCAGCGTGTCGCTGTCCTCTGTCGGCAGCGACGCGTCCATCAGGCGATTGAGATCGTCGAGGTCCACCCGTGCGTCCAGGATATACTCGTCGTCGCCGACAAACTGCACAAACGGCTCCTCGCTGTCATACTCGTCCTGGATCTCGCCCACGATCTCTTCCAGCAGGTCCTCGATCGTCACCACGCCGGCCATGCCGCCATACTCATCCACCACCACTGCCATGTGCACGCGCCGCTGCTGCAGGTCGGGCAGCAGGTCGCTCGCCTTTTTCGTCTCGGGCACAAAGTAGGCCGTGCGCAGGACCTTGTTCAGGGGCACGTCGGTCCGCCCGTCGCGCAGATAGGGCAGCAGGTCCTTGGTGTAGAGCACGCCCAGGATATTGTCGATCGTCTCGCGAAACACCGGGATGCGTGAAAAGCCGGCCTCCATGATCGTCCCCAGCGCGTCGAGCATCGGCGTGTTCTCGTCGAGCGCCACCACGTCGATCCTCGGCACCATCACCTCGCGCGCCAGCGTGTCACCCAGCTCAAAGATGGAATAGATCATCTCCTTCTCTTCTTCCTGGATGACCCCCTCTTCCTCGCCGGCATCGACCAGGGTCTTGATCTCTTCCTCTGTGACAAAGGGCAGCTCGCGGCGCACGTCGCTTCCAAAGAGGCGCGCCACCATGTTGGCGATCCACACCGTCAGGCGCACGATGGGCATGGCCACAATCGAGACGAGGGCTAGGGGACGCGCCAGCCACAGGGCGAGCCGCTCGCTGTACTGTGCGCCCACCATCTCGGGCACCAGCTCGCCCAGGATGAGCATGATCCACGCCGCGGCGAACAACACGACGACAAAGGCCACCGGGTAGGCGGCGTCGCCGAGCCACGGAGCGAGTAGCCGTTCAAGGGGCGGCGTCGAGACCACCGCCACCACGCCCCCCGCAAAAAAGCTGGTCAGCATCATGCCCAACTGGGCTGTGGCCAGCAGCCGGCTCGCATCTTCTGCCAGCCGCTCGGCGGCGCGCGCCGGGGCCGAGCCTTCCTCGATCAACTGCCGCAGCCGCGCCTTGCGCACGTTCACCAGCGCCGAGCGGGCCGTCGCCAGGAACCCGTTGGCCACCAGAAAAAAGAGAAAAAGAGCGACTTCCGGGAGCGTCACGTCAGGTTTCCTCCTGCCCCACTTCCGTGGGTGGCTCGCCAGCCCTGTTTTCCAGCAGCGGTTTGACCCGCGCCGGCACGCCATAGGCCACCCGGCCCGGGGGCACGTTGTGTGTCACCACCGATCCCGCGCCGGTCCTGGCCCCCTCGCCCACCTCGACCGGGGCCACGAGCATCGTGTCGCTCCCGATAAAGGCGCCTTCCCCGATCGTCGTCGGGTGCTTTTGCTGGCCGTCATAGTTGCAGGTGATGGTGCCCGCGCCAATGTTCGCCCCGGCCCCCACCGTGGCGTCCCCCAGGTAGCTGAAATGCCCCATCTTGGCGCCCGGCCCCAGGTACGAATTCTTGACCTCGCCGAAATTGCCCATGTGTGCGCCCCTGCCCAGGCGTGCGCCCTTGCGCAGGTGCCCGAACGGGCCCACGTCCGAGCCCTCTTCCATCCACGCCTGCTCCACCACCGACATCTCCACCCGGCAGCGGTCCTCGATCGTCGAGCTGCGCACCACGCTGTTCGGCCCCACCGTGCAGCCGCGTCCGATCCGCGTCGCCCCTTGCAGGATCGTGTTCGGCCCGATCGTCGTGTCCACCCCGATCTCGACCCCCGCGTCCACGTACGTCGTCTCCGGATCGATCATCGTCACGCCGGCCAGCATCCACCGCTCGTTGATCCGCCGCCGCATCTCGGCCGCCGCCACAGCCAGCTTGGCTCGGTGGTCGACGCCCATCACTTCCAGCGCGTCGTCCACCTCGAGCGCCGCCACCCTCTCCCCCTCCGCGCGCGCCATCGCCACCAGGTCGGTCAGGTAGTACTCCCCGCCCGGCTGCCGCTCCAGCCGTTCCAGCCGCTCCCACACCCACTCGTCGCGGAAGCAGAGCAGCCCGCTGTTCACTTCGCCGATCTCTTTCTCTTTCGGCGTCGCCGCCTTGTCCTCGACGATCGCCGCCACCTGCCCCGTCTCGCCGTCGCGCACAATGCGGCCATAGCCCGCCGGGTTCTGCGGCCGGAAGGTGAGGATCGTCGCCGCCGCGCCCGTCTCTGCGTGGTGCGCGGCCATCCGCCACAGCGTCTCTGCCCGGATCAGGGGCGTGTCGCCATACAGGACCAGCACCGTGTCCGCCCTGCCCGCCGCCGCCGTGCGTGCCTGCTGCAGCGCGTGGCCCGTGCCCAGCCGCTCCGCCTGGAGCGCATAGGTCACGCCGCTGCCCACCGCCTCGCGCACCAGCTCGGCGCCCTCGCCCACCACCACCGTCAACTGCTCCGGGTCGAGCGCGCGGGCGGCGTCCACCACGAACTGCACCATCGGCCTGCCCGCCAGCGGGTGCAGGACCTTGGGCAACTCCGACTTGATGCGGGTGCCCTTGCCCGCCGCCAGGATCACTATGCTCGTGCTCACATTTGCGCTCCTCAGGGGGAAAACGAAAAAAGACCACATCGGACATGGCGTACACCACAGGTCCGACCTGGTCGGGTCAGATGCCAATCTCGTTTACAATCGGTTATAGAGTGAGGGTCCGGGCCCTCTGAGGGTAACTCGTCCATCCAATGCCGGCTCTGCCGGAACAAGCTGCCGATCGGCAGAGCTCGATAGTCCATCTCCTTTGCTGGTGAGCCATGTTAGCACAAAATCGCCAATTATGCAAATTCGACCCTATTTGACCCCCACGGCATTTGCTAGATCATGTTGTGACGCGAGGCTGCCCGAGCCGCACTACCGGCCCAGCAATTCGACCAGTTCATCCACCGTCAGGTTTGCATCGCGCAGAATCTGTCGCAGTAATCCCGGTTTTAGCGTTCGATGGTCTGGCACAGTCACGGGACGGTGTTCGGGATCACTCTCATCTCGAAGGCGAATATGGCTCCCTCTCTGGCGGACAATCTCGTAGCCTATGGATTCGAGAACGCGGACTAATTGGTGGCCGGATACCACCGGCAGCTTGGGGCTCATACGGCTACTGCAACACTGCTGATCAAGGTTCTCGACGTGTCGGGGATCGGCTGGTCTTGGGCAACCATATCTTCCAGGCACAACAGGATCGCTTCCTTGATGTTCTCCAGTGCTTCGTCCACTGTGTCGCCTTGGGTATAACAACCGGGAAGAGCGGGGCAGGTTACAACGTACCCTCCCGCCTCTTCATCGGGTTCGAGGAGTACCTTGAAGTCATACGCTTGCATCACTCACCTCATCCGGCTTCTTTTGTCCTCTTCTTGACCATTATACATCAAAGGCCCCAAGAGGCCAAGCCCCTGGGCTCACGATTCAATTGCTTTGAGTTTGTATGCTCGCCGCATCGCCGATATCGGCGTCACGCAGTATTGCGCGTAGAATCCCAACCGGGACCGCTTCTCCGTCCTCCAACATGCTCTCCACGTGCAGCGCCATGGCCTCCTCGATGTTGGCCCGGGCTTCGTCCACGGTGGCGCCAAAAGTGTGGCAACCGGGCAGCGCCGGAACGTAGGCGTGAAATACGTCTTCGTCCGGCTCTATGACGACGGTAAACCGATAAGAGTTCACAGAGCCTCCCCTTGATTTCCAAAGCAGCGGAACAAACCGCCGGCCTTGTGTCATTCATCCTATTCCTGGACCATTATACACAAAGACCCAGGCCGTGTGCAAGTTCTGCTTGTGACTGCAAATATGCACAGCACAGCTAGTGCTCGCCGGCGCACATCCCCCAATGGTTGTCAATTTTGCGGCGATCTCTGGGGGGAGCATTCGCTCCCCCCAGACCCCCCTCAGAAGTCAGCAGCCCGAATACAGAAACCAGCACCCAGCACCCAGAACCTAGAGAGAAGACGTGGACGACAAACCCAACCGCACCCCATAGTCACTGCCGCGATCGTACGGCATGAAGACGTAGCGGAAGGCGGAGCGCGCCCACTCGCCGATGTAGCACCACGAGCCGCCCCGCAGCACGCGGGTGCCGCTTGCATGGGGGTCCTCCCGCCCATCGCCGGCCCGGTAGGGATAGCCTCGGGAGAGGCTGCCGGTCCACTCCCACACGTTGCCGGCCATGTCGGCGCAGCCGCAGGGGCTGTCGCCCGCCGGGCTGTATTTCCCTACCGGCGTCGTACCCCTGATGCCCGACTCGCTCGTGTTGCACCGGTTCTGGTCGAACCCGTCCCCCCACGGATACCGTCTCTTTCTCCCGTCTCTATCTCTATCTCCCCTCTCTATCTCCCAACTCGCCGCCTTTTCCCACTCCGCCTCGGTGGGCAGCCGCATCCCGGCCCAGGCGGCATAGTCGCGCGCGTCGTACCAGGAGATCTCGACCACCGGGTGGTCGGCCTTGCCCGTGGGCACGTCAAAGGCCCGCTCTCGGTCCTCCATGTAGCGCCCGTAGTCGGCGTTGGTCACCGGGTACCTGCCGATGTAAAAGGCATCCAGGGCGACCCGGTGGGCCTCTTTGCCTTCGCCCATGATGAACTCGCCCGCCGGCACGTAGCACTCGTACACCAGGTGCGCCCGCCACGCCCCATCCGGCCGCAGCCGCTCCAGGGCGTGGAGAGCGGCGGCCCGCACCTGGGGATAGCCGTCGGCCAGCGCGGGGATCAGCGCCTCCGCGAATTGGTCCCCCAGCTCCTCCAGTGCCGTCACGGCCGCAGCCCGGGTGCGAAAATTGTCGCTCCTCAGCCCTTCCAGGGCAATGGCGCCGGCCGCCACGCCGCCCTGGCAGGCCCGCTCGAACCAGTACGGCACTTCTGCCCCGGCCGCCAGGGCGGAGCGGAAGAGCAGCTCCAGCTCGCCAGCCTCCAGCCGGCGCAGGTCGTCGCGCCGCTCGTGGATCAGGTGCAGCGCCGCCGGGTCGATCAGCTTGCCCACGCTCCGCCAGCTTTCCACCTCGCGCCGCAGCAGCTCGCGCGCCAGCTTGGCCTCCATCTCCGCCGCGTCGATCCACGTCGCGATCTCGGCCGCCACGTGGTCGTGGGCCAGCTCGTAGAGCGTCCCGCCGCCTCTCTCGAACTCGCGCACCAGCCGCAGGTCCACCAGCCGGGCCAGCACGGTGAGTGCCGTCTCGGCTCGTACCCCCCCCGCCGTCTCGAGCGCGCCGCTCTGCACCATCTCGGCCAGCAGCGCCCGCCGGTCCAGCGCCGCCTTGGTCGCCTTGCTGGTGACCATCACCTTGAGCAATGCGCGGGCAAGGTCGCGTGATTCATCGCCGGGCAGCTTCTCCAGCGCCTCGTTCACGTAATCGGCCAATATCCCTTCCGCCCCGCCCCGCTCCCGGTAGTCCTCCAGCGTCACCCGCTCGCGGGCCAGCACCGGCACCGCCCCGGCCAGCACCTGGTCCGGGTTGGCCAGGCAGTCGCGGTAGAGCTGGTCGAGCACGATCTGCAACTGGGGCGGCGCGATCGTCCCCTCCTCGCGCAGGTCGTCCAGCACGCTGCTCACCAGGTCGGGCGCCAGTACCAGCCCGGCCCGCGCCGCCGGCTCGGTGATGATCGTGCTCGCCTTTTCGTCCGACAGGTTGGTCAGCCGGTACGAATCGCCCAGCAGCTCGGGGATCGCCACCCGTGCCTCGTCCAGCGGCCCGAGGAAATCCTCGCGCAGGCTAAACACAAAGCGCACCTCTGGCTCCGCCCCCTGCTCACCCCCCTCTCCCTGGATAGGGAGAGGGGCCGGGGGTGAGGGTACCCGGTCGCGGAAGGCCGCCACCTCGCCCCAGAAGCGGCGCCGCACCTCGTCGCCCAGCCGCAAAAAGAACTCTTCGAACTGGTCGAGCACCACCACCAGCCGGTCGTCAGGGTCGAGCACGGCCCGGAAAAAGCCCTGCAGCGGGACCGCGCCCGGGTCCGCCACCGCCCGCCCCCGCCGCCGCAGCAGCGCCACCACCTCGTCGCGCACCGCGCGCAGTGGGTCGTCCAGCGCCCGCACATAGACCGTGGCGTACCCCTGCCCCCACAGCATCGGGATCACGCCCGCCTTCAGTAGCGACGTCTTGCCCGTGCCCGACGCGCCAAAGAGCACCGTCAGCTTGTGCGACAGGGCCAGCCGGAAAAAGCGCACCGACTCGATCTGGCGCCCGTAAAAGATATCGCGGTCGTCGCTCTCGTAAGGGTCGAGGAACTTGTAGGGCGGCTTGGTCAGCGGCGCCGCCGCCTCCTCGACGACCAGCGCCCGTTCTCGGCGGCCCACCAGGCGCGCCAGCTCGTCCAGCACCTCGCCCGCCGGCCGGTCGATCAACACCAGTTCCTCCCTGGCCCAGATGGCGCGCCACTCCTGCGACGCCCCCGGCCAGGCGGCGTAGGCGCGCCGCCGGTGCGCCTCCACGCTCGCCGCCACCTCGTGAAAGAGGGTCTCAAAGAGCCGGTCTTCGAGGCTGTAGTTGAGGAAGAGGAGCGGCCGCGTGACAAAGAGGTAGCGCAGCACGCTCAGGTAGGCGCTTAGCCGCTTTTCGAGCAGGCACTGATCCTTGCCCGTCAGCACCAGCGACGCCGGCCGCGAGGTGCAGCCGTGCAGCTTGTAGACCATCACCTTCCCCTCGTCGACGTAGGGCGCTTCGACGTCGGTCATCACCGTGGCATAGGCCCGCCCGGCGGCTTCGAGCGCGCGCTCCAGCAGCCGGTCCTGGGCCGTGGTCAGGATGGCCCGGAAGGGCAGCGCGGCGACCTGGCCGTGCAGCGCCGTGGGCTGGAAGGTGGGGTGGTCCAGCAGTTCCAGCATCCGCCGCACCAGGGCATGGCGGCCGCGCTGGCCTTCGTAGAGCAGCGCCACCTTGCCCAGGCTGCCCGGCGGGGAGGGCGCCATCCCCAGGTCGCGCGCCAGCTCGGCCGCGACCTCGTCGCGGCAGGGCGGCGCGCAGCCCGCAGGCCCCAGCGGCAGGTCGTTGCCCAAAAAGAGCACACACTGCTCGTCGCCAACCAGATCGGCCAGACGTTGGATGCTTTCCTGCTGCGGATCGGACATCGATGCTCTCTCCCTCCGCGCGAGGCCCTTTTCTGTCCGCTTTATTATACCACCGGGGCCGTTACGCCACAAGTTGCCGCTTCTCGACACACCGGGTAAAACGTCAAAAGGTCAAAGGGTTGTAAAAACCCGCTGGAAGCTCTAGAAAACCCTGCGTGGGGGCCAAACCTGACAGGTCTCGAAAGACCTGTCAGGTTTTAGAAGCGATAAATCTCCCCATCCCGCGCCAGGCTCACCGGCCCTGGAAATCGCGCCGCTGCCCGCCGCTGCCACGCCTCGAGGTCCGTGTCCACCACCGGGTAGTGGATCAGCGCCAGCCGCTCCACCCCTGCGTCGCGCGCCACGTCCCCTGCCTCTTCCGGGCTCGAGTGCCCCGCCTGCCCCCCCGTCGCTTCGTGCACCAGCAGGTCTGCCCCTTCCGCCAGTCGTATCACGGCCTCCACCGGCTCCGTGTCGGAGGAATAGACCATCGCCCCGCCGCCCTGCCGATCGTCAAAGCGCAGCGCGATCGTCTCATTGTCGGCGTGCACCACGGGGCTGGCGGTCACCCGCAAGCCCTCGATCTCGAGCACCCGCTGCTCCTCGCGCAGCGCCACCGCATGCCAGCGTAGCGTGAACATCCCTTCCCGCTCGATCAGGTTGAAGGGCGCCAGGAGCTGGCGCGCCACGTCGAGCGCCTGCGCCGGCCCATAGACCGGCAGCTCGGCCTGGCGATGGCCCAGCCACAGCCCCTGCACCAGGATCGGCAGCCCATAGACGTGGTCGGCGTGGCGGTGCGTCAGGATCACCGCCCGGATCTCGTCGCGCGCAATGCCGGCCCGCGCCAACTTGTGGAGCGGGCTGCCGCCACAGTCGACCACGATCGTCCCTGCCGCGGCGCGCACCGCCAGGGCCAGGGTATCGTGCTCGGCGTCGGGCACCGACGCCGCCGTGCCCAACACGATCAGCTCGGCCATCTCATCCTCCATAGGCCCACAGCACCACCTGGGGCGTGATATTGGCCTCGACGAACGCGGCGATCAGCAGCAGCGGCACGACCAAAAAGACGAATACCTTGACCAGGTCGGCCACCGCCGCCACCACGCTCTCACTCACTGTCGTGCCCTCGCGCACCGCGGTCACCGACGCGCCCACGCGCAGGGCAAAGGCCGTCGCCACCATCGCCGCCGGGATCTCGACCAGGCCATGGGGCACGATGAACGCTCCCACGAAGGTCAGCGCGCTATAGCCCTGCACCGCGAACTGCCCCGCCAGGAACGCCACCATCACCAGCGGCACCATCAGCAGCAGCACCGGCAGCACCCCCAGGCTGATCAGGGCCAGCACCCCCGCCAGGATCAGCACCCGTGCGTTGTGCCAAAAGATGCCGCCTGTCGTCAGCGACGGCAAAAAACTGAGGTCCGATACCATCTGAAAATCCTCTTCCGACAGATCCCCCAGTACCAGGGCCCCCTCGGGCAGCGGCAGCTTGTCCACGTAGGCCCAGCCGATGGCCCATGCCCCCACCAGGGAGAGGGCGACGATTGCCACGGGCATCCAGTTTTGCCGCAGCAGGTAGGGCAGATCGGTGCGGTACACGCGTGCGATCCACCCGGCGAGCCGGCGCAGTGCCGGCGGTCTGCCCGTGCCGCGCGCCGGGGCTGGGATGCCCCCCGGCGGCTGGACAAAGTAGTGGCGCACCAGGCGCAGGGTGCGGCGCAGGTTCAGCTCGTCGATCTCGCGCCCCAGGATCTCTTCCCGATTAAAGGTGTTGACGCCCATCCGCACCAGCAGGGCCATCACCACCAGCAGGCCCAGGGCAATGATCCACAGCGCCCGATAGTTGCCCCAGAACATGACAATGCTCTCCGCCTGGATCAGGATCGCCGTCGGGATGATGATAAAGCTGGCGAGCAGGTTGGCCGCGCGCACGCTCGTCGTCTGGCTCGAGATCACCACCGCCCCCGACACCATCACCAGCGCCGTGATCACGTTCAGCGCGAAAATCTGAGCGATCAGGTCGGGGGGCGGGATGTAGCCGATCGACATCTGCAAGCCCGCCAGGTAGACGCTGATGCCCAGGATGCTGCCCAGCAAGGGCAGCGCCGTGGCGGCGATCATCTTGCCCAGGTAGAGCTCCAGGTCGCTGATCGGCATCGACAGCAGCGGCTCGATGCTCCGCCGCTCCTTCTCGCCCACGAACGTCTCCAGGGCGATGACCAGCGAGAAGGACATCGGAAAAAAGCCGACGACCATCAGCAGGAAGGGGATCAGCCGCTCGCCGATGATATCCGCGTTCTGCCTCTGCACAAACTCGACGGCCGTCTGCGCCGTCCAGTTCATCAGCCACGGAAAGAGGAGCGTCAGCCCGACGATCGGAAAGATGATGCGCCAGTCACGCAGCGTGTCGCGCAGCTCGCGCCGGGCAATCGCCCACACGACCCGTGCGCGCGACTGCACCGGGCGGCGGATGGCATCAACGCTCATGGCGACTCACTTTCTACAATCCGGAGATAGACGTCTTCCAGGCTGCGCGGCACCTCGGTGATCGCCGTCACCCTGGCCTCCATGCCAGCCAGCCGCGCCAGCAGGGCGGGGTTGGTCTCGTCGGGAGAGGGGGTGTGGTAGCGGAACCACTTTTCCCCCTGCTCTTCCACGAGGACCAGGTCCGCCAGCTCGACCGTGCACCCGTTCAGCGCGTGCGCCAGTCTGACCTCGATCAGCGGCGGGCCGAGGAGGTCGATCTTGAGCTGCTGCGGCGTGTCGAGGGCCACGATCTTGCCGCGGCGGATGATAGCGATCCGGTCCGCCAGCGCCTCGGCTTCCGTCAGGTTGTGCGTGCAGATCAGGACCGTGCGGTCGTCGCGCCGCAGATCGGCGATGGCGTCGCGCACCTGCTTGGCGCTGTGCGGGTCCATGGCCGACGTCGGCTCGTCGAGCAGCAGCAGTGCAGGATCGTGCAGCATGGCGCGGATGAGTGCCAGCTTCTGGCGCATCCCCTTTGAATACTCGGCCAGCCGGCGCTCCCTGTCGAGAGCCAGCCCAAAGCGCTCGGTCAGCGCCACCGTGCGCTGGGCGATCCAGGCGCGGTCCATCCCCTGCAGCTCCCCAAAGAAGGCCAGGTATTCGTCGGCCTGCATGCGCAGGTAGAGGCCCGGGAACTCGGTCAGCAGCCCGATGGCGTGGCGCACCTGGCGCGCCTGGCGCACTGTGTCGAACCCTGCCACGCGCGCCTGCCCGTCGCTCGGCTTCAGGATGGCCGCCAACATGCGCACCGTCGTCGTCTTGCCCGCGCCGTTCGGCCCGAGCAGCGCCAGGATCTCGCCCGG